>DAOTZA010000139.1:0-80200 GCA_034434515.1 Anaerolineales bacterium
AGCTCTCCTCGGTTGGGATTGAAGGCTACCGAGTCGGCTTCCCAGTAAATCGTCGCAAGGTTTCCACCTGTGGTCGCCAGTTTGAATGTTGTCGCTCCGATCACGAGAGCATGTCCGCCAATGGAAACCAGGGCTTCTCCGTTTTCCTGAATGGCAGCCGTTGCGCCGCTCAGTTCGGCTAAGCGGGTGATTAACTGGTCTCTTTGATCCATCAAGTCATTCGGCGCGCTCCCAGCCGACTTAACGGCCACGATCTCGACATTCAAAGCGGCAACTTTGCTGGCAAGGCTGTTAATTTCATTGACCCGCTGAAGGATTAAGGAATTTTGATCCTGTTGGATGCGAATTAGAGATTGGGCGCGCCAGTTAATCGATTTGGCGAGGGCAGCGCCACGCTCCAGCAGATCTGCCCGCACTGCCAGATTGGTCGGGTCATTGCTTAGCGCTTGCCAGCCAGTCCAGAAGGCGTCCAGTTTTGCCACCAGGCCATCTTCGCCAGTTTCGGCGAGCGTGGCTTCTACCTGTCTCAAGACACTGGCTTGCATTTGCCAGCCTTTGCTGTCACTTAATGCGCGCCGATAGCGGTCATCGAAAAATTCGAGGTTGTACTGGCGAATGCGGTTGACAACCACCCCCATACCTAATTGGCCTGGTACGACATTGCCTCTCAGGGAGGGGAAGATGTGCGGCCGGTCGGAGCTCAGCATGGCTTCCTGGCGGCGGTAGCCCGGTGTGGTGGCGTTGGCGACATTGTGTTCGGTGACCTGAATGGCAATTTGCTGGCTGAGCATTGCCTTGAGGGCAATATTGAGACCGTAGAGAATATTGGACATCTTTCCCTCCTATGCCCTTTGATCGACGTCCCAAACCATATCGAAGTTGGCGGAAGCTTTTGCGCCGGGTCGCTCATACGTGAGCGAAGGGCGGAAGGAGTCAATCAAGATGGTCTGTAAGGCATCCACCCGCTCTAGGGCGATCATCGCCAGGGCGTGATTGCCACTGGTCAGGATTTTGATTTCTTCGGCGAGGGCTGAAATTCCTTCTTTGAGATGTCTGATTCGCTGACCCAGTTCATTATTCAATGCCTGGCAAATTGCAGTTACGGTTGGATTGGTGTGCTTTAAGCCAACTTGATCGCCTAGGTTTTGGGTAACCATGCGGCGGCGATCTTCGATCTGACCCAGCTCATCCAATACGACCTCTTTTTGTTCCAGGATAACTTCCAGACTGGAGAGATCGTTCTTCGAAAGCGCCTGTCGTTCTTCTTTCGTCAATTGATGTAAGGACTGGCAAGCGCGAAATTCCTGGACAAGCAGGTCTTCCAGAGTAGCGGCAAGGGTGAGCATGTCATTCATCGGTCGTCAAGCCTTTCCTGTCAACAGGTTGAGGGATTAAGAGCCTAAACCTTTAAGAAAGATCGAAGCCAGTTGTTCGACCGGTACCTGGTATGTTCCGGTCTGGATTTGTTCCCGTAAGGCGGAAACGCGCTCGGTGCGCACATCGGGTATCTCTTGCAGGCTGAGACGCGCCTTGGCAAGCAAACGGGCGCGCTCAGAGAGAGAAGCCTGGTCTTTGTTCGCAGCTCGTTCGGCGCGATCGTTTTCTTGAGCCCGTTGCTGACGCTCGATGGCGGCTGCGTTTTCAGCTTGTTTCTGAACGATACGGTTGTTTTGAGAGTGCTCAACTTTCATGATCTTTCTCCTTTGCCGGTTTGAACAGGTTAGGCTGACGACGTGAGGGTATTTTTACCCTAACCTGTTATCGGCAAAATCTTTCAAAACTTAAATCCTGCGCATTTGGATGGCTTGTTCCAGCATGGCATCGGTTTGTTGAAAGGTGCGTTGGGAAAGGCTGAAAGAGCGCTGCAACAGGATCATCTGGGTCAGTTCATTGGCAATGTTTACATTCGACATCTCCAGGACATGATTGCGGATTTCCCCAAATCCCTCGTTGGTTGCTGTGCCAACCGTTACCGGCCCAGAGACTTCAGTTTCGAGCCACAGATTATTTCCATAACTCTCCAACCCGTTGGGATTGGGAAACCGAGCCAGAGGGATGGTGCCAACCTGATTCCACACGCCGTTTTGGAGCACCATCACGGAGCCATCCGTTTCAACGTTAATCTCCTCGAATTCTTCGGGCAGGGAACCATCCCATACTAAGGGGAAGCCATTGCCGTTGACAATGCGGCGCTCGGCGTCAAGGGTGAATTCGCCATCGCGGGTATAGGCAGTGCGTCCGTCAGGTAGGGTTACGCTGAAGAACCCATTTCCGTTTATTGCGAGATCGAGTTCCCGGGAAGTGATTTTGAACGTGCCCTGATCCAGAAAGCGCTGGGTGGTGCGCAATTGAACACCGCTATACAGACGCTGCTGAAACATCTCCTGAAAGTTGGAGCGGCTGGCTTTGAATCCGTGCGTATTAATGTTTGCCAGGTTGTGACTAACCACATCCAGATCGAGCAAACGGGTCATCATACCGCTGCGGCTGATGTGTAAAATTTGATGGATCGAGAGGGTCATGGGTCTCCTTTCATTTCAATCCGGATTTGTCAAAAGGTTCCTAGCGAATTGATGGCTTTGCCAAGCAACTCATCTTGAGCTTGCACAAGCTTTTGAGCGGCCTCATAAGCTCGCGCAACGGCGATCATCTGGGTCATTAATTGGGCTGGGTTGGCGTTTGACATCTCAAGGTAGCCTTGAACAACGCTGCCGACGGCATCACTGGTTGGACCTCCTTCGGCTGCAAAATAATTCGAGCCATCGCGGGTCAGTTCGGCAGTTGGGTCTTCAAAAGCTGCTAAACCTAAAGTGGCAACCGTCTGTCCATTGACCAGAATGACTCCTTCTGGGCTGACCGATAAATCTCCCTCGGGCAGGTTAATCGGTTGTCCGCCTTCATCCAGCACCTGATACCCATCCACCGTGACGAGATTGCCATCAATATCGCGGTAGAAACGTCCATCGCGGGTGTATCGTTCGCCATCTGGGGTCTGGATACGAAAGAAGCCTGCTCCTTGAATAGCAAGGTCGAAGGGATGGCCGCTATGACGAAGCCCGCCTTGTAAGAAATCGGTAACCTCTGTTGCGTTTTGGACTCCTAAACCAAAATTACCGATCCAGCGCAGGTTCGCTAATCCGGCAGTTGGACCTGGTGGATAGATCATGGCAGTCTCTTTAAAATCCTCCAGACTGGTTAAGACTTGTTTGAAACCAGGTGTATCTACATTGGCGATGTTGTGGGCTAATAGCCCGTGGCGGTAGAGGTTGGCTAACATGGCTGAGGCTGCAGAATATAAACCTTTGATCATGCCGAGACCTCCTTTCGGTTTTCGGTGGACTTTTGATTCAGGCGAATGACCATATTCACTTCATCAATGGTCATCCCCATCTGACGGGCAATATCCAGAGCGCTCATCCCACCACTTGCCATAGAGACAACTATTTGATTGCGCTCCAGGCTGCTGGTCGGACGCAATCCGGCCAGCAGGTTTGTGGGGGGTTGATTTTGGCTCTTCTGTACTGCGGATAGCAGCGTTTTGAAATCCTCCTGAGCCAGAATACCGCCGCTTGGGGGGAGGCTTTGAGCTGTAGTTTTCTGTGGAACGGCGGTTACTTTTGCTTGATTGGCTCCTTCCGCTAGACTTTTCAATTGCTCAACGACCGGTTTGAGCTTCTCTGCCTGTTCAGGTTGGCCTTGAACCCGCGCCGTTTCGCGGGCGAGTTGGATTAACTTCAGGGTATCACTCAATAAAACCGACGAAATGTTATTCATAGAGTCGTACCTCCCTGATCAGAGATGCTTCCGGAACGATGGATGGCGGCATGGCGTGGCAAACGCTCGGGTTGGGTGAGGTTTTCGGCTTGCATCATCGCTCGTTTAAGTTTTGACCGCAACGAAAGGACGGCTTTGGTGTGCAATTGACACACCCGTGACTCCGATACATCCAAGACCATACCAATTTCCTTAAAGGTCAAATGTTCATAATAATATAATGAAAGAACTAACTGCTCCCGTTCAGGCAGGGATTGAATGATCTGGATCAGGGTTTCTTTCAGTTCTTCGCTTTCGATTAAGGCATCTGGATTTTCTTGTTCCTCATCGGCAAGGATTTCGTGTAAGGAGATGGTTTCGTCTCCATCCGAAGTGACAACCGTGTCCAGAGATAGCAAGATATGACTGCTATCCAAGAAAGCCTGCCTCAGCCCTTCTACGTCCCATTGCAACAGTTCGGCTAGTTCTTCATCGCTTGGAGGACGGTGATATTGTTCCCAAAAACGATCGATTGCCCCTTGTAACTGGCGAGCCCGTTGACGCGCGCCGCGCGAGAGCCAATCGTGAGAGCGAAGCTGGTCGATGACTTTACCGCGAATGCGTAAAATGGCATAGGTGCTGAATTGGGTGCCATGGGAGGCATCGTAGCGGTCGACAGCCTCGATCAAGCCGAGAATGCCCTGGCTGGCAGCGTCTTCGTAATCGGCGCCGACTGCCTGAGAAATCCCTAACCTTCCTAAGACAAAATGCACGAGGGGGATGTAGCGTAAGATGATCTCCTCGCGCGTTTGAGGGTCACGGGTTTTCAAAAAGTGCTGAATTAATTCGGCGTCGTCTTTGCGTGTGTCCATTGGCTAGCTCAACCTATGCCTGAACTTCAAGCGTGCTCTCTCCTGTATCCAACTCGGATTGGGCGGCTTTCAAATCCTTTCTGGCTGTTTCGATGACTTGATGGGCGAGAAAATAATTCAGCAACCAAAAGATCGCCCCTAAGGTGAAAATGGCAACACAACCCCGCATGGCTGCCATAACAACCGAAGCGCCCTTAAGCAATGATACTCCTACGGTGACCACGCCGGCCAATAGAATGATCAGGCTGGCGAGAGAAAACGAGATATCCAGCAAAGCAGGTAAGGGTGGATTGCGTCGAACGGATTCTTTCTCCTTGTTCTTGGGCTCTTGAGGCTTTTTTTGTTCCTTTGGTTTTGTTTCTTGCTTTTTTGCCATCTTTTCATTCCTTCCTCAGAACGAGTTCGGATAACAACCTCGCTTGGGCAGGGCGAAGGTGATCCAAGATTTGGTTTCCATCGCTCAGGTATGCAATGGGGATCTTGCTCTTCCACACGATGTTAAAGAGACTTCCATACTGACGGGTTTCATCCAGCTTGCTGAACACAAACGCGTTGACACCCAACGGACTAAACGCGGCTACCGCCTGTTGCAGGTCGGCTTCCTTAGCTGAAGCTGATAAGACCAGAAAGGTTACCTTTTGCGGAGCTACAGTTAGTAGTTCACTTAATTCGATGATCTCTTGAGCATTATAGGGATTTCGAGCTGGTGTGTCCACCAGAATCAGATCTTCTTTTTCTAGCTCGGCGAAGGTTTGCTGTAAGTCTGCGGTTGTATAGACAAAGCGCGGTTCAATTCCGAAGGCTTTGGCGTACGCATGGGTTTGGGCAATCGCGCCGGTGCGGATCGTATCAGCGCAGACCCAGGCAATGCGGCGCGGATCAGTTTGGTTTAGATGGGCGGTTAAACGAGCGCAGAAGCTGGTCTTGCCAGCTCCACTTGGCCCAATCACATATAGGATTCGTGCTGTGCGAGTCTTGCCGGCCTGCCAGCGTTCAATGCGTAGAATGCGGATATAGGTTTCTAGCTGTTTGCGCAGGATTTGACGCAAGCGTTCTTCGTCATTGAATATCTTGGGGTTGATGGTTTCTGCCACGCGGTGGAAAAGATCTTTGATGATTTCAGGATCAAGACCTTGCTCGGTCAGTTCTTGACGGGCGCGCACCAATGCTGGCGGAATGGTGATGGCAGCTTTATCCTTAATAACCTTAGGAATAACTTTTGGTTGGGGCTCGGGTGGAAGGGCGGATTGTTCGACTTGTTGTCGGGCTAATTTCTCCGCCAGTTGGGCAAGATAGGTTTGCGGATCTACTTCTGTTCCAGAGTCGGCCGGTTTTTTGGAATTGGCCTGATTTATCACCGGGGTGAAAGCGCTTTTTTGAGCCTGCTCCAATGCAGGATTTGGACGGTTTTTGGGAGGCGGAACGGCAACGGTTGGGGTGCCCGGCATAGCCAGCACTTCCACCAGGGGTTGTTTCCAGACTTCCCAGGCCGGTCCGCCGGGTACTTGACGCACAGAAAGGATGACAGCTTCGGGTCCAAACTCGTTTTGCACGAGCTCCAGGGCTTCCTGAGTGGTAGGGGCGGTAAAGGTTTTGGGTTCCATCTTATCCTTCCATCACCATACCGTGAGATTTTACTTTTGTACCTGGGCTGACCTCGGAGAATGCCAGCACAACCAGATTTGGCAGAGATTGCTCAATTAACTTGCGAAAAGCAAGCCGAATTTCGCGTGGGCAGAGCAGAATAGGAAAATGTCCTGCCTGAGCCAGCTTTTCCATCTGCTCACCGGTGCGAATCAAAATTTGCTGTGCAGTTTGGGCGTCAATGTTAAGACCAATGCCGCTTTCATTCGAAACGAGATTGTCTCGCAACAGGCTTTCTAATTGAGGTGACAAGGTGAAGACATACAAGGTGCCATCCTCTTCCCGGTAAAGGTTGGTAATGGTGCGCGCCATGGACTGGCGTACAGCTTCTGCCAGGATGAAGGGGTTGCGAGTTACTGCGGCATTATCGGCGATGACTTCAAGGATGCCTCCCAAATCGCGAATCGGGATGCGTTCTTTCAGCAGGCAGCGTAAAACGGCTTGTAATTCCCCCAGGGTGATTTGTTCTGGGATAACACCTTCGACCATCGCCGGGGTGCGGGCTCGCAATTGATCGATCATCTCCTGCACCATCTGGCGGTTGAGCAGATCGGCGGCATAGCTGCGGACCACTTCGGTCAGGTGGGTACTCAGGACAGAAAGCGGGGTGACGACAGTGTAGCCGAGCAGTTCGGCGCGGCCTTTCTCGGCATCTCCAATCCAGAGTGCAGGCAAGCCGAAGGCGGGTTCGGTGGTTGGGATGCCGTGGATTTTCTCTTCGGTGTCATTGCCTGGAATAGCAAGGTAACGGTCAATCAGCAATTCCCCGCGCACCACTTCCTCCCGCCGAATTTTGATGCGGTATTCCTGAGGAGAAAGACGCAGGTTATCGCGCACGCGAACAATGGGTAAGACGAAACCTAATTCGTTCATTAGTTGTCGGCGAATTCCGGTGATGCGCCGTAATAGATTGTCGGGCTGGCTATCGTCAATGAGCGGGATCAACCCATAGCCAATCTCGATCTCCAGGGGATCTGCCACCACCATTTCCAGCATGTCCTGGGGCGATTCGGGTTCAGTGGTCATCACCTCTTCGGCCGGTTCTTGAACTTGTTTTTGTTGCAAGTTCCAGACTGCGTACGCGGCTGCTCCGAAACCGGCCGCAACCAGAATGAAGGGAAGCTTTGGCAAACCAGGAATTAAACCGATGGTGGCAATAATCAGCGTTCCAATCCCCAGCGCACTAAAGTTGGAAAGCTGGCCGATCATATCCGAACCCAGGGATAGATCGCTTGTGGTGCGGGTAACGATTAAACCCGAAGCAGCGGAGACGATCAAAGCCGGAATTTGCACTGCCAGACCGGCACCCACGGTCAGCAGTGTGTAGGTTTGTAACGCATCGAGTAAGGAGAGCTGGCGTTGGACAATGCCGATCACAAAACCACCGATGATGTTGACAATCATTACAATCACGGCTGCAATCGCATCACCGCGCACGAACTTACTGGCGCCATCCATAGCGCCGTAGAAATCAGCCTCGATTTCTATTTCGCGGCGGCGGATGCGAGCTTGATTTTCATCGATCAAACCAGCGTTCAGCTCGGCGTCAATCGAAAGCTGTTTGCCGGGCATGGCATCCAGGGTGAAACGGGCGGCCACTTCAGCAACTCGGCCGGCTCCATTGGTGATTACAACAAACTGGATCACCATCAACATCAAGAAGACAACCACGCCCACAACATAGTTGCCACCGAGAATTAAGGAACCGAAGGTGCTGATGACTTTGCCGGCATTGCCTTGAATCAGGATCAGGCGGCTGGCGGCAATGTTCAGACCTAAGCGAAACAGCGTTACCAGTAAAAGCACTGAGGGAAAAACCGAAAAATCCATCGGTCGGGCAATATACATGGAAAGCAACATGACTCCGATCGACAAGGCAAGGTTAAACACGATGAGGAAGTCCATGGCAAGGGGTGGCAGTGGCACCAACATCAAACCGATAATCAGGATAACTGCCAGTGCTAAAACAATGTCTTTCGAACGCAACAGGTTGATCCATTGGCTGGTGGCAAGTGATTCTGTCCGAACAGTCATCTTTTTTCCTTCTCCTGGTTAAGAAGCCACTGCTGCAGGCACCTTTTGGCGCAAGGCGTAAACGTGAGCTAAAACCTCGGCCATTGCCACATAGAGTTCGGGAGGAATTTCTTGATCGATGTCAACGGTCTTGTAAAGGGCTCGTGCCAGCGGGATATTTTGAATGACCGGGATATGATTGGCAATGGCAATTTGAACAATTCGCTGGGCAATCAAATACGCCCCTTTGGCAACCACTACGGGAGCATTCATGGTTTCAGGGTCATAGCGGATGGCAACGGCAAGGTGGGTAGGGTTGGTGATAATCACATCGGCTTTGGGAACATTTGCCATCATGATCGAGCGTAGCATTCTACGCATTTGGCCGCGGATGCGGTTCTTGATCATTGGATCGCCTTCGCTGCGTTTCATTTCTTCCTTTACCTCTTCTTTCGACATCATTAAGGAGCGTCGGTATGTCCACCGTTGATAGGCATAATCAGCAAAAGCAAGGAGAAGAAAAGCTGCTCCTACCCGTAGAGCCAGTTTTATGGCAATGTCACTCCACACTGCAACCGCGCTGTTGAAGTCTAACTCGGTCAGATGAAGAAGAGGAGAGATCTGGTCGCGCAGATAGGCATAGACCACCCAGCCGACCAATACCAGCTTGAGCAGGGCTTTGATCCATTCAACCAGACCTTGGAGCGAAAAGAGCCGTTTGAAGCCGTTAAGTGGATTGAGGCGACCAAGGTTGAACGCAATCCGTTTGCTCGACCAAAGGAAGTTGGTCTGTGCCAGTGTCACCGAAACCCCCACCATCCCCAGCGCTAAAATGATGATCAGCAGGTCTTGCCCAACTCGCAACAGGTCGGTAATCATCCGTTGGGAAAACCACTCACCGCTAACCTCACCGCTGGGCAAGGTGGTCATTGCCTCGACTAAGATAGCCTGAATCTCGGTAATCACCCGCCGCCCAGGTGAGCTGATCAACCATACACCGATCAACAGGGCGGCGGCTGCGTTCAGCTCCTGGCTCAGGGCTACCATGCCCTCTTTGCGGGCTTCTTGAATCTTACGACCGGTCGGGGGTTCAGTCTTCTCCGGCATGTTACTTTCCTAGGAGCAATAACATTTGAGGGGCAATATTGCCAAACACGGTTCGGATGAGCGGTGACAAAGCCGGGATAGAAATGGCTAAGGCGAAGATGCCTAAACCAATCTTGAGCGGTATGCCCAGAAAGAAAACCTGAATCTGCGGAGCCACCCGCGCAAGGAGTCCCATCGCTAAATCAGTCAGCAAGAGCGTTGCCAGTAATGGAAATGACATTTGTACACCGATTTTGATCAGGCTCGCCGTTAACCGCAGAACTGGCTCCTGGGCAACGGTGGGCAGGCTGGAATTAATCGGCAGCACCTCGAAGGATTGTTGTAGCCCGAGGAGAAAACTGTGATGGCCGTTAATGGCTAAAAAGATGAGAAATGAGGTCACAACCAGAATTTGATCGAGCGGCGTACCCTGTTCTTCTAGGGCAGGGTTGAGAATTTGGGCGGCCGCAAAACCGCTGCCCAGACCGATCAGATTACCGGCTATGCTCAAAGCGCCAAAAGCCAGATTGGCGGCATAGCCGGCCAACGTGCCGATCAGGATTTCTTTCCCAATCGCTACCGAGAAGGATAACAAATCCATGCCCGCTCGACCAAAGGCGGTAAAGTTCAGCGGGGTCATGAAAATTGCCAGGATGAGCCCTAGTCCGATCTTAATGGGATTGGGGATCGAACGACCTGCCAGCACCGGAACATGGATGATGGTGGCCATGATCCTGGTAAACGTCAGGAAGAAAGCTTGAAATTGAGCAACGTTGACCAGTGTTTCGTTCATTGCTACCGTTTTTTCTCCACCCTAAGGATACCCAGACCTGTTCGATTTTGCAGTAAACGAGAGATGAAGGGTAACTAAATATCGCGTAAAAAATCCCGAAATAGCCTCAAGATTTCCATCGCATTGTCGATGGGATAAGAATCGCCTGCACTCAATGAACGAGAACCGCTTTGAGACGGGCAATCAGCGTTTCAGTGTCAAAGGGTTTGACCAGAAAATCATCTGCTCCACGGTCGACAGCTTGTTGCACCACCTCTCGCACTCCCAAAGCCGAGATGACCAGAATGCGCGGCCGATGACCATTCAGGGGATGATCGCGCAGGTGTTGCAGAATCTGTAAGCCGTTCATCTGAGGTAATAAGATGTCCAAGACGATCAGGCTTGGGGAGTGTTCCTTGATCATCTCGAGGGCTTTAGCTCCATCCGAAGCCAGTTGGATGTCGAACGGTGGAGAAAAATGTTGTCGCAAAGCAAGTTCCAGAAGGTCTCGCATCAGCGGGTCATCTTCGACAATCAAGAGAATGGGATTCCGGGATTGGGACATCGTTCTCCTTACAAAGGTAACTGTAGCCGATCCTGATAGGCGAATAAGCCTTCTTTCAGTCGCTCGGCAAGCGGAGCAATTTTTTCCGGAGTCAGTTTGAGGATTTCCATGGTGAGTGGATGGATGATTTTGCCTGCCAGTACCGGGTCTTCAATTTGATTTTCGGGAGCAAGGGCATTGGCAAGGTTGACCAGAGCCGCCAAGCGCTGATCGGGAACATCGACGTTGAAAGCGTGATGGTTGCGGATAGCTTCGGTTAATTCACTGGGGAATTGCCAGTGATTGGCAGCTAGTCCCCCCACGTTTGCGTGATCGATGCCAAACAATTGTTGTTCCACTTGCCACATGGGGAGACGCTGGGCGTGCATGATCTTCACAATTTGATGGTAGTCTGCCATCACATACTGATCTAGAACCAGTTTGCCAATGTCATGTAATAAGCCGGCTACATACGCTTTCTCAGGGTCGGGGTAGTGCAAGGCAGTTGCCAACCAGTGAGCAGAACTCGCCACGACCACGCTGTGATACCAGAGACCTTGATCGCCCAGGCGATAACCACTGAGCCTGGCGCTCAGCGGCCCGGAAGCGATGGTGCTGTAGGTCAGTGAGCGAATTTGTTTAAAGCCTAAACGCACCACCGCTTCCTGGATGGATGCGCAGGGGATCAGGTAACCCATTGCAGCGGAATTGGCAACTTTGAGAACGTAGGCTGTTAACGCCTGATCCAGAGCAATCAGTTCGGCTACAGTGCGGGCGGTTGCATGAGGATCATCGAGTTCCTTGAGCAGGCGCGTTGCACTAGCTGGCAGTGGGCGCAGACGATTCACACTGCGGATGATCTCATCTAAGCGGCGGCGGGCAGTAACACTTGCTGAACCTGATGGCATGGTACGCTCTTTATCTTACCGCGGCAGCTCTGCCAGACTGGTGAAGATCATGATCGTAAAGGAGAGCATTTTTTGTCCCATCCAGGAGCCAAGAATTGCCAGTACCAAACCAATGCCGACGATTTTCGGGACAAAGGTCAAAGTGGCTTCATGAATTTGGGTAGCAGCCTGGAACAGGCTGACCAGACTACCGACAACCAGACTTACTAAAAGAATTGGTCCTCCAACAATGAGAACGGTTACCAGAGCGTTTTGGGCAAAACCCATGATGTACGATTCGGTCATAGTCACCTCATTGGAAAAAACTCATCGAGAGCGAGCGGATAATTAAATACCAACCATCTACCATCACAAAAAGCAGAATTTTGAAGGGGAGAGAAATTAACGAGGGAGGAAGCATCATCATCCCCATTGAAAGCAGAATGGATGAAATAACCATATCAATGATCAGGAAAGGAATATAGATGGCAAACCCCATAATAAATGCGGTGCGCAGCTCACTCAAGACAAAGGCTGGCAATAAGACGACCGTCGGAATGTCGTCAAGCGTGTTTGGCCGCCCTTGATGATTCATCTCCAGGAAGAGCTCAAGGTCTTTTTGGCGGGTTTGCTTGAACATGAACTCTCGCAGGGGTTGCATGGCATTCCTGAAGGCCGTGGATTGATCGATCTGACCGGCCATATAAGGTTTCAGGGCTTGTTGATCGATTTGCCCATAAACCGGCGACATGATAAAGAATGTCAAAATCAGTGCTAAACCAACTAAGACCTGGTTTGGTGGAATTTGAGGTGTGCCAATGGCATTTCGCAAGAGGGATAGCACGATGATGATGCGGGCAAAGGAAGTCGTCATCACCAGTAGAGACGGGGCAAGGGATAAGATGGTGATGAGGATGAGCAATTGTACCCCAGAACTAACCTGTTTGGGTTGTCCGGCTGGTTCAACCGTCAGGGTAAGTCCCGGCGCTGACCATTGCGACTCGGCTGAACACCCAGCCAGGAAGATTGAGGCAAGCGCTAAACCAATCAACAACATGAAGAGGGTTTTTGACTTTGAGCGAGCGGTCGTGTTCATGGCTTGGTTTTAACTTTGTTCAAACTTCGTAGGAAGAAGGTTGCAAAATCTGGCACGGGCAGAGACGGGGCGGGGAAGCCATCGCTTTTCTCAGGCAGGAAAACAGGGCTTTCCAACTGACTGAGCAATTGGATGTTGTGATCGGTTGCCCCAATCAGATAAGTTTGGTCGCCCACCTTGACCAGATGCAGGGCGCGATGCGGAGAAAGGTGGGTGGTCTCCAGGACTTGAATCTGTTTTTTGTAGAGAGGATGTCCGCTGTTCTGCCTGCGGCGCAGATAGATTGCCCCGCTGTAGATTAACAACAGCACCACCCCCAATTTCACAAATACATTCAACAATAAGGCAGAGGTAGAAACGGCCTCAGCGGTGATCATAATGCTGCCTCAACGCTTTCGCGCATTGGTGAGACCAGTTCGGTGATGCGCACGCCAAATTTATCGTCTACGACCACCACCTCACCTTTGGCGATCAAGTGATCATTAACAAACACATCCACCGCATCCCCGGCAATGCGGTCTAACTCGACCACTGAGCCTTTCTGCAGATCGAGGACTTGACGAACGGTTAGCTCTGTTCTGCCTAGCTCAACCGTTAGCTGGAGGATGACATCCATGAGCATATCCAACGAGGCTGCTTCGCCAGCTTTGGGACTCGGCGGTGGCTGAGGAGGACGCAGTCCTGTATGTGAAGGGGCTGGTTCTTGAAGCATTTCGCCAGAGGTAGGTTCTTGTTCCATTTCGATTTCTAAGGTTTCATCGCTCATCGTTCACCTCTTCTTTGCCATTAGTAGTTGCCGTTGTTTAAAATCTTTTCGGTAATTTGGACCGCGTAATTTTTCCCGGATTTGCCAATCTTTCCCAAGAAACATTTTTTGTTCGAAATCTGAATCACAACATCCTGATTGATAGAAGTATCCAGGGTGATGACATCCCCAACCTTGAGCTTCATCAGTTCGCCAAAAGTGCGCCTGGCGTTCCCCAGAAACACCCGGGTGGTCAGGCGCACGACAGTGAGATTTTCAATGTTCTTGCGCCGGGCGTCGGGGTCAACTTGTTTTTCCTTGCGCCCGGTGAACCAGATGTGCGGTTTGAGGATATTGGCAATTGGCTTGAGCATAGGGAAGGGAATATAAATGTTCATCAAACCGCTGACGTTATTTAAGTTCAGCTCAAAAGCGACCAGCATCACGCGTTCGTTGCCCATCACCATTTGCACCCAATGCTGGTTGGTGGTGCTATCTTCGAGACTGGGTTCAATCGCCACCACCTTACTCCAGGCAGCCTTGATGTCGTTCAACATGTGTTCGATCAGCGCTCGCAGGAGAAACTGATCAATTTCGGTCAGGACACGCACTTTCCCACCCCGTGAGCTTTGCCCCCCGAGGCGCTGTTCGAGGATGGTATAGCTGATTTCCGGGCTGATGGTCATCACCATCTGTCCCGGCAAAGGTGCTAAGGTGATCATATGGAACAGCGATCCAGCCGGTAGATCTTTTAGAAAATCATGAAAGCGTCCTTGTTCCGTGTGGACCACCCGCGGGCGCATGTTGCTGCGCACAAAAGTAGGCAGGGAACTGGTTAACCTCTCGGCTAAGTCTTCATGCACCAGTTCCACCGCCCGCATCTGGTCTTTCGAGAAATGGTCGGGAGACCAGAAGTTGTATGGACGCACCTGCTTTTCCGAGACGGCTTTTGCGGCTTTGCCAGTTTGCTGTTCCATCAATTCCGCAAGGTTAACGCTGCCCTCAGAGGCGGATTGCTCGATTTCAATAGCTCCGGCAAGTAAGGCGTCTATTTCGGCTTGCGATAACATCGTTCAGTCCCTATGATCGCAGAATGGTCATCAAATAGGATTTATTGCACCACAAACTCGGTGAAATATACAGAAATGACATGGTATTCCGGTATTTGTTGATTGATCAGCTCTTTAATCTGTTGTCGCAGGTGCTCTTTGCCCTCGGCAGTATATACTTTTTCAAAGGTCTGACTGGCAAAGAGGGTAATCAAAATATCATTAATCACGGGCAGGCGACTTTCCATCTTCTTATTGAAGGTAGTGACGTAAGCTTTTTGTTCTTCCTCACTCATTTCAAAATACTTCGGGTCAGAGGGGGCGAATTCTAAAACAACTCCGACGCGGAGATATTTCCGACCGGTTGGATCAACCAGGTTGACGATCTTGCTGCCTGTATCTACCATTAAACCTTGTCCTGGGGGTATATGGGATAAGTCAACCTCCTCGCCTTCACCCTTGCCGGACTCTTCGGTTGCGGCTGACACTTCGCTGGGAACGGCGTAGAGGGGGTAGAAGGGTTTGGGCAGAGTATCAGGAGCAAAGAAAATGTAAGCGATCGCCAGGTTTGTGACCACGAGAATTGACAAAGCCAGACCGAGTAAAATTTTAGGTAATAAGCCGAGAATGTTTTTCATGCGCTTTCTCCCTTAGGGTTGTTCTGGAGCAATGCTCAGGTTGAGATTGATCACATCTTGACTGACCGAATACACTACGATGATTTCAGCCCGACTGTTGAGGGCGCGATGTTGGGGAGTGTCGTTGGGAAAGATGGGTTGGGTGTCCCCTCGCCCGGCGACCAGTATGCGCTTTGGATTGATGCCGCTTTTCTGCAGGTACTCTGCAATGACCAGCGCCCGCCCCAAAGAAAGCTCCCAGTTGTTTCGATAACGGGGATCTACTGGTGGCGTATTATCGGTGTGCCCGATAATGCGAATTTCGTTTTCGATGCCTTTGACCATGTCGATGATCGTGTCCAGGACAGGATAGGCGGCTGGATTCAGGTTGGCTGTGCCGGGTTCAAAGATGAGCTGCTCACTGAGCGAGATCAGCACGCCTTCGATGTTGTTCTGCACACTGACTACCCCTGCCAGATCAGCCGAAGATAACATCTGGGTTAACTGACCGGCAACTTCGGTGTTGGTAACCGGGGCTTTGGGGATACCGGGAATGACAATGGGGGCAGATTGTTTGTTTTCGTCCACGCCACCCGAACGGTCGATGCCCGGGTCAACAATTCGACTGGGTCCGCCGCCAAATGCCACGCTTAAGCTCTCGGCTAATTGCTTATAGCGGATAATATCCAACTGGCTCATCGAATACAGGACGACAAACAGCACCATCAAGAGGGTGATGAAGTCGGCGTAGCTCACTAGCCAACGCTCGGAACCGCCGCCACCATGTCCGCTCATGCTTCAGCCTCCGCTGGTTGTTGGGCGCCCGCAGGGGCTTTGCCTTTGCCTTTCTGCCCTTCGCCGGCACGTTCTTTGGGCGGTAAGAAGGCGCTCAGTTTTTCTCTGACAATGCGGGGATTTTCGCCGGCCTGCAAGGATAAAATGCCTTCCAGGATCATATGTCGATAGGCAACTTCCTCTTCACTGTTGGTTCGCAGCTTGCCGCTGATTGGCAACCAGAAGACGTTTGCCGAGAGAATCCCCCACAGGGTAGCCAGGAAGGCCGCCGCAATCGATTTGCCTAAGGAGCCGGGATCATCCAACTTCTGCAGCACCGAAATCAACCCCATCACGGTACCGATAATGCCCATGGTCGGACCGTAACCTCCGGCAGCGCTGAAGAAGTTGATCCCTTGTGCATGGCGTTCCTGCATGTGATGAATCTCAATCTCCATGATCGCCCGCACCTGGGAGGGGTCAACGCCATCAACGACCATTTGAACACCTTTACGTAAGAATTCATCCTTGATTTTTTTGGCTTCATCTTCCAAAGCCAGCAGGCCTTCGCGGCGGGCTTTATCTGCCATCTTGGCGAGCAGTTCGATGGCTTCGATAGGATTGCTCTTGTGTCCTCCTAAAAAGGCATTTTTGAACCACATTGGGATTGTTCCGAGGGCTTTCATCGGGTAGGAAATCAAGGTTGCCACAAAGGCGCCACCAACCGTTAACAAAATGGCTTGAGGGTGAGCAAATAATTCGGCGGGTGAACCACCGTCCATGATCATCACCACGGTGATGATGACCATTGCCAAGACCAGACCTAATATTGTTGCAAGATCCATCTTATTCTTCTCCGTAGTAAGGTAACTCTAATGCTGGGTTGTGGATTAATCTCTGATACCGGATAAACTCTGAAATGATTTGCGGAACGCTTTCCTTGACAACGACCTTTTCGTGGTTAACCAGAGTAATGACCGTGTCGGGCGTTGCCTCTACGGATTGAATCATCTCAGCATTGAGAAAATAGGTTGCACCATTAAGGCGTGTGACTTGAATCATCGTTTGTGCTTGTGCTTTCTCTATATCTCGTCAATGTCTTCATTGCTCTGTGCTTGAATTTAGCATAGAGTGGCGGGGAAGTGCATAAATTGGTCGTGAAGGGTGAGTAAAGAACGCCTAAAAAATGGGTTAGTGCTTATGGTGAGCTGGTTTCCCGGGAATTGATCGGCAAAGACACCGTGAAAATTGTCCCCACACCTACCTGACTGTCGACATGAATGCTACCGCCGTGTTGTTTGAGAATTCGATGAACCAACGATAGACCCAATCCCGTGCCTCTACCCGGCGCTTTGGTAGTGTAGAAGGGCTCGAAGATACGGTTGAGTTTTTCGGGTGGGATGCCCTTGCCGGTGTCACTCACGATCACCCGCACTTCACTGGATGTGGCGGAGGTGACAATGCGAATTTCGCGCTCTTCGCTTTGATCGAACGAGTCGATGGCGTTGGCAAGCAAATTCACCCAAACGCCCTGCAAGCGGTCTTGACTTGCCATAATTTGGGGCAGATTTTCAGCGGGTTCGTAGATCAGCGTGATGGAGCGCGAAACGAGTTCATGTTGCATGAGTGAGATGGCACGGTTTAAGGTTTGATTTACGTCGGTGGGTTCAAAGAGATATTCTTCTTTGCGGGCAAGGTCGAGCAAGTTGCGTACTACCTGCGCAGCGCGTTGGCCAGCCCGGGCGATTAGATCGACCAGTTCCAGTTTATCGGCATCCTCTTTCAGTTCACGTTGGAGCAATTGGGTATTGGCGATGATGGCGGTCAGCGGGTTGTTGATCTCGTGTGCCAAACCGGCTGCTAATTGTCCCACTGCGGCTAATTTTTCGGATTGTGCCAGGCTTGCCTCCAAGCGGCGTTTTTCGGTCACGTCCTGCTCGAAGAGGATCGCCTGGGTGACTTGATTGGCATCATCATAGATCGGATAAGTGCTGATCTCCCACTCCTGAACTTGATCGTCCTTTTGCCATTCGCGCTTGGTGCGCGTGGTGGTTTTGCCGCCAAAAAGCGATTCGATCACCTTACAATCAGGGCAGATGTCATCATAATTGTACAAAGCTTCGTAGCAACGTCTGCCTACCAGTTCATTTGGGGGGATGTTAATGCGTTTGGCGCGATCCATGTTGACGGCAATCAGGTTGTACTTCTTGTCAACGATATACATCGATACAGGGATGCTATCAAAAAGGGCGCGTAAAATATTGCGCGAGCGCAAGAGTTGCCACTGGTTGACCTCTAAGGTGGCGTTGTCGATTTTCAGTTGGTTGAGCTGGCGCTGCTGGGAAATGGACTTGGCGAGAATCATCGCCAGCCTGCTAAGCTGTTCCTGATCTGGTTCGGTAAATTGCTCTTTGGGCACATTAAAGAGGGCAATTGCTCCAAGCAATTCCTCATCCCAGGTTAAGGGCTGGATGTATAAAGTGTCTAAGGGGAGTTCATCTGCCTGAAACCAACTCGGAAGTCGAGAGTGAGTAGGCGCAAAACCGGCCTCCTGGCTCAGAAGCTGTTTGGCGATGGGATAAGCCTGCCAGTTCGTCTCTGTCCAAAATCGCCAGGTTGGTTTAGCTTCGGGGGATGTTTTCAGTGTTTGTTCCAAACCGTTGGGACGAATCAGTAGAAGAGCACCTCCATCCGCCCGAAATGCCTGACAAAGGCTTTCGATAAAATCTTCCTGTAGCGAAGCAACTTCGATGTTTTCCTGGCAAATATAGGTGAGCAGATTGAAGAGCGTAGCCTGGCGTTGAAGTTGCGGAGTCATCTAATTCTCGTCGCTTGGATTGATGGTGTAGCCGTAACCGGGCACTGTGCGGATAAATTTGGGTTGGGAAGGGTCTTCCTCAATCCGTTCGCGCAAGTTTTTGATATGCACGCGGACTAAGTCTGGACTGCCAGCATCGGAAGGATAATCCCACACTTCGTCGAGTAAACGGGCTGGCGAAAAGATTTGACCTGGATGGCTCATGAGATGATAGAGTAAGTCGTACTGAACTGGGGTCAGGCGCAGCCGACCTTTATGCGGCGTGTAGATTTCGTAAGAACGGGTGTCCAGCACATATTCACCCACGATCAGGCAATGTTCCGCTTCAATCGCTTTATTTTCAGCGCTGATCTTCTGCAGGATAGATTGAACGCTGGGGGGGAGAACCTCGTTTTTCTTGACCTGGTTATCGGGAGCAAGGATAGTGCGGGAGCGTTGGCTGCGGCGAAGAATGGCGCGGACGCGCAAGATCAACTCGTCGATATTAAAGGGCTTGCTCAGGTAGTCATCAGCGCCGGCATTGAAACCGGCGATTTTATCTTCGTCCTTAATTTTGGCCGTCAGGAACAAAATCGGCACATCTTGCAAGGCGGGATCGGCGCGCATCTCGCGGCAGACCGTGTAACCGTCCATGCCCGGCATGACGACGTCAAGGATCACAATGTCGGGAATGATTTTGCGGGCAATTTTCAGCCCCTCGATACCGCTGTTGGCAACGGTGATCTTAAATTCCTCCCCCCGTAGGCTGCGCTCAATGGTGCGGGCGACAATCTCATCGTCTTCGATAACCAGTACATTTTTTGCGCTCATCCTTATTTAACCTCCACTTAAGAATGATACCCGAAAAATCGTTCCTTGTGAATAATCACTTGTGATCGTTATTTCGGCCGTGTGTTGACGAAGGATTTCAAGACAGATGTTGATCTCAATCCCATTTCCCCTTCCCCCAAGAGTCTTGAAAAACGTGGTTGCGTTGATCTCTTGTAAATCCTGAGGAGGAATCACGCGACCGTTATCTTGAATGATGACCTGGGGGAATTCCTCCTGGGAGGTAACAATCCAGATGCGGCCATTCGGAACGCCAGCAACTCCATCTCGGGCAAGGATCAAAAGGTTGACCCAGAGAGCAGTGAGCTTTTGAGGATTGCCGTAAATGGAGGGCAGGTCTTTGGCAAACCGGGTCTCCAGGGCGATTCCTTCGGCTTTGATTTGTTCCCCGATCAGCGAGAGGGCTTTCTGCAGGCTTTCGTTGAGGTTGATTTTTTCCTGGACTTCTGTAGGGGAACGGCTGAAGTCGATCAGTTGTTGGACAGCTTTTTGTACCCGCCAGCCGGCCGCCTCGATTGCCAGGACGGATTCGCGCCCTGGTTGACCAGGGGGAATTTTATTGAGCAAGATTTGCGCTTCGGCGATAATCGTGGTCAAGGGGTTGTTGATATGGTGAGCAACTCCGGCAGCCAGGTCGCCGATCGCCGCCAGATGGGAGGATTGCTCCAGTTGGCGTTGAGCATTCTGGATGCGTTCTTCCATCTTCTTGCGCTGTGTCACATCGCGAATCACATCAATATAACCGATCAAGCGATTGTCAGCGCTCACATCGCGCAGGGGTGCCAGGCGGGAACTGACCCACCGTTCCTCCTTCCCGACCATCACTTTTCGCTCAACATCGCCGGGTAGCGTTTTATCTTCGAGCGGAAATGGAGGCAGAGGATTAAATAAGCGGCGATAGACTTCCTGAACGGACTTGCCAATGGCTAGATGGGCGGGGAAATTGAAGAGACGTTCTGCTTCGTGATTCCAGTAGGTGATTTTTCCTTCGGTGTCCCAAACGACGACCGCGTCGCGCATGTTTTGTAATAAGAGCGCCTGATAGCGGATCTGCTCGTGTTGTTTTTGTAAGGCGCGCTTCAGGCGTTGAGTAGCAACCGCTTTCTCGATGCGGCGGGGTAAATCCTGCCAGTAGTTGCTCCCTTTGACCAGATAATCGCTGGCACCGCTCTGCAATGCTTGCACGGCAAGCTGTTCGTCCCCCTGTCCGGTGACCATCAGAACCGGCAGATTAATTTTCCGGTTTTGCAACTGCTCCAGGGCTTCCAGACCCGTCCCGTCCGGCAGGCGATAATCCATCAAGATCACATCTGCTTTGCTTTCGGGGAGAATTTGCCAGAATTGGCTCAAGGTGCTGGCGGTGCAGATCTCGAATCCTTCCGCTAAGCGCAAGCGTTCGGCAACCAGTTGCGCTTGTTGCAGATCATCCTCAACCAGGAGGACGCGAATGGTTAGAGGTAGGGTAGGGTTAGCCATGATGGTTTCATCTGTTGCAACTCGTGTGCAATTCTTATGGGGTTATAACTTTGACTTTATCAATAAACCATAAATTCTGCGTAAAGAAGGGCTTGCGATTTTGATAGGTAGGAACAAATAGAGTAGAGAAGGGCAATGCTTCTCTCTATATCGGTCGCGTAGCGACCTCTCTTCGATTGACGGTGGATAGAAATTGATGGTCTTGACGGGCTATGGGGATGGAACTAAAAAACAAACCTTGCGGGGCTTTGACGACCCCGCAAGGTCAGAGGAGAGAAACACAAGGGATTTCGCCGAAGGCGAAGGTTTTTATCGATGCGCAGCAATGTCTTGCTGAGCGAGTTCAATGAAGGCTTGCAGGCTCATCGGGCCGGGGTTTTCACCCGATCGCAGGCGCAAAGCAACCTGGCCACTCTCCTGTTCTTTATCTCCGACCACCAGCATGTAAGGGATTTTTTGAGTTTGGGCATCGCGGATTTTGGCGTTCATCCGTTCGCTGCGCTCATCGATTTGTACTCTTAAGCCGACAGCCTTAAGTTGTTCGGCTACCTGGTGAGCATAGGCAAGGTGCCGATCAGCGATGGGGATTAAGACTGCCTGGACTGGCGAGAGCCAGACCGGAAAAGCCCCGCCAAAATGTTCAATGAGGACACCCATGAAGCGCTCCATCGAACCCAATAAGGCGCGGTGAATCATATACGGGCGATAGGCTTTGCCATCTTCGCCGATAAACGTGAGGTCGAAACGCTCGGGCAGATTAAAATCGAATTGAATCGTACTGAGTTGCCACTCTCGCCCCAGGGCATCGATCATCTTTAAGTCAATCTTTGGGCCATAAAAAGCTGCTCCACCTGCATCAACATCATATGACAAACCGGCTCGTTCGAGCGCCATCTTTAGGGCTTGGGTGGCATCTTCCCAGCGATCGGCTTCACCAGCCGATTTTTCTGGATCTCGCGTCGAGAGATAGGCGTGAAACTCATTCATCCCGAAGGCTTGTAAAATGTGGAGGCAGAAATTCAGGACGCGATCGATCTCTTCGGGCATTTGATCCGGCCTGCAGAAGAGGTGGGCATCATCCTGGGTGAAGCCACGCACACGCATCAAGCCATGCAAGACGCCGCTGCGTTCATAGCGGTACACAGTACCCCATTCGGCGAGGCGCATGGGCAGATCGCGATAGCTGTGAATCTGGCTCTTGTAAATCATGATATGGAAGGGGCAATTCATCGGTTTGAGAAAATACTCCTCCCCTTCGATGTCGATCGGTGCATACATATTTTCCTTATACCAGGCAAGATGACCGCTGGTCTCCCATAACGAAGCCCGTCCGATGTGAGGGGAATAGACCAGATCGTATCCGTTGGCGAGATGCTCCTGCTTACAATACTCTTCCGCCAGATGACGGATCAAGGCGCCTTTGGGATGCCAGAGGATCAACCCGCTGCCGACTTCTTGCGAGGTGCTGAACAAACCCAACTCTTTGCCAAGCCGGCGATGATCACGCTTTTTGGCTTCTTCTAAACGCCAGAGGTATTGATCCAGTTCTTCTTTGGTGCGCCAGGCGGTGCCGTAAATCCGTTGCAACATGGGATTTTTTTCATTCCCCCGCCAGTAAGCTCCAGCCACGTTAATCAGCTTGATGGCTTCTGGGTTAATTTGTGAGGTGTTTTCAACGTGCGGGCCGCGGCAAAGATCCACAAAAGTATCATGGGTATAGATGGAAATCTCGGGTTTTTCGGTTAACGGGTTGCCGTGTTCGTCCGTACCGCCTTTTTCTAAATCGTTGATCAGTTCAAGTTTGTAGGGCTGGTCCTTGAAAATTTGGCGGGCTTCCTCGGCGGTGATCACCTTTTTCTTAAAAGCGTGATTTTGGCGAATGATCTCTTTCATGCGCTGTTCGATCTTTTCCAGATCTTCGGGAGTCAAGTTGCGCGGCAGGTCAAAGTCGTAGTAGAAACCGTCCTCGATAGCCGGGCCAATGGTATATTTTCCGTCAGGGAACAACTCTAAAACGGCTTGGGCCATGACATGGGCGCTTGAGTGGCGGATACGAAAGAGGAGATCGTCATCGGATTTCATTTCGGTTTTTTTATTCATTCCATACCTCCAAATTCAGGTTCAGACAATCCAGACTGTTTTCCAAAGGTGGCTAAAAGGTTGATGGAGTAATGAAAAAAGCTCTCGCCCCTGGGGCGAGAGCTAACGCTCACACGGTTCCACCCAGATTGAGCTGATCCGCAGCTCATCTCCTTGCACCGATAACGGGGTGTTCCGTTTCCCTTACTTTGAGCATTGTCGGTTCAGGGTCAGGCTCACGGGTGGTTTTCGCCCTGGCCTTGTGCAAAGACTTTCAGCCAGTGATCTTTGCTCTCTGGAGCAAGGTGAGCAGGGCTACTCGTCCCGATCTACGCCATTTTTAGTGGGCGGAACAGGGCTCGAACCTGCGACCTCTGCGATGTCAACGCAGTGCTCTAACCAACTGAGCTATCCGCCCGAATTGATCAAATTATAACTCAGACTTGAAATGTCTTCAAGGGAAAATCTGGTCTGTCGATGGAAGATGAATATTTTGTAAAGTTGCTAGGCGTGCGTTGCCACTCGGGAATGGGGGGTGACCTCTAACTTGTGGAGCGGGAGGCACGGGTCAGGTACAGAAATCCCACAGCCATTGAGCAATCCAATTGGGCTGTTCTAACACGACCATGTGCCCGCTGTTGGGGATGATTTCAAAGTGCGCATTCGCCAGCTTTTTCGCCAGCTCTTGGGCGCCAGGAATGGGTGTCATGCGGTCGAATTCACCAGTTAGAATCAGAGCGGGTTGCTTAATTTTATCCAATTCTCCAGAGAGATCAAACCGGTTGCAAGCTGCCAGGTCTTGATATAGCGTGTGGGGATGATTGTCGAGCAACCTGCGGGCGGTGAGTTCTTTGAGTCGTTGGGATGTGCCAGGGGCAAAAGACCATTTGATGAGCAATTCAACCGCGCGGGGTAAGGTATCAGGCTGGGCGGCAAGTTCCAACAGCACAGGATTGACCGCTAAGCGCGCTGCGCTGCCAATCAAGACCACCTTGCGCACCCGCTGAGGCGCCTGAAGGGCAAGCAGTAAACTGATAGCTCCACCCATCGAATGGCCGCAGACATCGACTTGCTGCAACCTGAGACCATCCAACCAGTTCAGCAGGCTGTTAGCTACTTCCTCCAGGGTTTGAAATGCCAGGGCATCTGATTTGCCATGATTGGGTAGGTCTGGAGCAAGCACGGTTTTATGCGCCAGACGGCGCACTTGTGGCGGCCAGGATAAACTCATTCCACCTGCGCCATGAATCAAGAGCAGGGGCGGGAAAGACGATGTCTGGCGTGGTTGAGAGAGAGTGTAGAAGATGCCTGAAAAGTTGGGCAAAGTGCTTCTCCTCCTTTAGCTGAACGTTCCTTTTTTCAGCCGGTCAGCGGCGTTCTCGGTGAGGGGTATCCATACCCGCACAGCCGTGCCCTGATTCGGTTTTGAGTCGATTTGAAACAATCCGTTGACCAGCTCGGTTCGTTCACGCATGTTGACCATGCCAAGACTGCCGCGCTGATCGTAGCCACTGGCAAGGTCAACTGGATCAAAACCAACTCCATCATCCACAATTTCTAATATGAGAATGTCCTGAGCGGCGAAATGCAAGCGCACCCAAATATGATCGGCTTTGGCGTGTTTGCGGGCGTTATTGACGGCTTCTTCAGCGATGGCAAAAATGACGCTTTGTTTATTGATCTCCAGATCCTGGATGGTGGCGGGGTCGGCTTGCACGATGACTTTTTGATTATAGGTTTCCAGCATTTTTTCTGCCATGGCTTGTAAAGCAGCAATTAAGCCTTGCGATTCGAGCACCAGGGGACGCAATGTAAAAAGCATGTGTCGAATCTCTTTTGTCGTGCGGCGAGCTAGCTCTTCGATTTTGTATAATTCTTCGGCGGTTGCCCGCGGATCGCGCTCGAGCAAGCGTCGGGCAAAATTAACTCGCATGGCAAGGGCTGAGACCGATTGCGTTGGTCCATCGTGTAAATCCCGGGCTAATTTTTTGCGGGCTTCTTCCTGAATCTCGAATATGCGCTCTTTCTCCTGCTCCAACTGTTGATAAAGCAAAGCGTTTTCAATGGCAACCATGGCCTGGTTGGCAATGACCTGCAAGATTTCACACCTTTCAGCGGTGAAATAATCCGCCTGAGGATGGGCATAAAGTAACAATCCATACACTTGCAAGCCTTTGCGTAATGGCAGCAGATAAACGACGTTACACTGACGGAGGGCAACCGCTCTGCTCAATTCCGGGTCGCGCATTGGCTGGTATTGCAGGGTAGGTTGATCGTTTTCGAGGGCGCTATGCAGAATCTTGCTGTTCAAAGAAAAGTTAATTCGCTGATCGGCAGGGGTGAAATGGCGGGCTGTGACAATGCGCAATTGCGCTTTACCATTCTTCTCCTCCTCGACCATCAACACCGCCGAGACTAAGCGGTTTTCTGAGCCGTCGTCGGATAGAAGCGCCTGCGTACTGGTATCCAGAGCTGTTTCGAGCACCTGTTGATAATTCAAGGTGGCGCTGAGGGTGTTGATCAGCCGATACAAGGCTTTGCGCCGTTCGGTTTCGATCTCATGGCGAGAAGCGTCGTTAGCTTTTGATGAGGGCGACTTCTGAACGAGGCGCTGCCGGATGCGGAACAACAGAAAGCCAATTGCTCCGCCAAGCAGCAGGTAAAGGATTGAGTAAGTCAGCATCAGAACCAGATAGGGGGAGACAACCGCCCGGTCAAATAACAACCATCCTGACAGGAGCAGGTTCAAGATGACTATTCCAACCAGCCCGTAGAGCGGCAGGTTCAGCGCCGCGCTCAAGAAAGGCAGGATGGAAAACCAACCGAGGGCATAGAATTGATCTCCGCTGAGCCATAAAATTGCGGCACTGACGAGAAAATCCAGGGCAACGCTTCCAATTCGTCCGGCGCGGGTGAAGACGGAAGAAGTCAGCCAGAAGGGAAATCCCAAATTCAGGAGACTGTAAGAGAATAAAATAAGTTTACCGGGAAGAGAGAGTTCACCGAGAAGAGTAAGCAACAAGAAAAACATCCAGCGCAAGCTGATGCTTAGCAGATCCCACAAGGTTAACGGAGTTCTAGAACGGTTCATTTCGTCCTGATCCGCGTTGATTCAAACACACTTTTCGATCTACTCGCTTAACAATCTGGTAAGGTAGGGCAGTAGAACCTGTAACGCGCGCCCACGATGGCTGAGGGCATTCTTTTCAGAGATGCTGAGCTCAGCCATGGTCTGGTTCAAAGCGGGTAGCAAGAAAATCGGGTCATAACCAAAGCCGCCTGCACCGCGCTCCTCCGGTATGATCTCACCTTCGCACACGCCTTCAAAGAAAGCCAATTCCTGTTGGGGGATGGCAAGGGCGAGGATGCAGCGGAAGCGCGCCGTCCAGGGGCGCGGTTTATCCTTCAAGCGGGAAAGGAGATAAGCGCGGCGGTCTGCATCGGTGGCGTTTGGCAAGGGCGCATAGCGTGCCGAGCGGAGGCCGGGTTCTCCGTTTAGAGCGTCAACTTCCAGTCCAGAATCATCGGCTAAGGTTGGCAAGCCGCTTGCAGCGACGTACGCTGTAGCTTTCTTGGCGGCGTTTTCAGCGTAGGTTGCGCCATCTTCGTGAATATCCAGGTGCAGCGCAAGGTCGCGCAAATCTAGGATTTCAATCGGAAGGGCCGATAAGACGGCGCGCATTTCATGGACTTTGCCGATATTTGCCGTAGCCAGAAGTAACTTGTAGGGTTGGATCATACGCTCCAATAAATTTTACATCAAAATTCTGCAAATACAAAATATATAGTAATTCTTGACAGATTGAAAGGGTTATGCTATAATTTTTATAACTTTCCGGATGTGGATGATCCGTGGTTGCTAAAGGTCCTCTTCGTCTCAATGCCGGCTTTATTGTTGGTCTTCCAGTAGGTGAGAGCCGTGACTTTGATGTTGACATCTCCCATATTGTCCTCGAGTCAGACTTAATCTTAGATGAGTTGAGCGGCAGTGTGCGCATCACCCGCACAGCTCAGGGACTGCTGCTCCATGCCATGATGCATGCAACGACCCCAAGCCAATGCGTGCGTTGTCTCAATGATTTTACCTTACCCCTGGAAGTTGATTTTACGGAATTATACGCTTTCTCCCGCAATGGGATGAGTGAAAGTGGCTTGCTTTTGCCCGAGGATGCCCAGATTGATCTTTCACCGCTGGTGCGCGAATATATGCTATTAGCCGTTCCAATTCAGCCACTGTGTATGCCAGACTGCAAAGGGCTTTGTCCGATTTGCGGCGCTAACCAAAATGAAAATGTCTGTAATCATCCTGAAGAAGAGATTGATCCAAGGCTATCTATCCTGAAAACGTGGTTAGATCACAACGAGATCGAATAGTTTTCGTCCTTGTTCGCCTGTTTTTATAGTTAAGGAGGGATGCGCATGGTTTTATCAGGGGCAGACATTGTTGAGGAAATCAATCCTTTTCTTTTAACGTCTTTAAGTGAAATTGAGCTGGCAGAGACGGAAGAGTATGACGAAAATTCGGATCATTTTTCCGATGACACCTTAGATATCTATCTTCGTGAAATGGCGGCCGTGCCTCTTCTGAGCCATCAAGAAGAGATCGATCTGGCACGCCGTTTTGAACGCGGCAAACAAGCTCAGCTCGAACTTGCCAACACGAAAGGTAGAATCAGCAAAAGAAGATTAGCCGAACTCAAGGCTCTGATCAGCGATGGCCTGGCTGCCCGTGAACATCTGATTAAAGCCAATACTCGCCTAGTGATCTCGATTGCGCGACGCTATATCGGCTGCGGTGTGCCATTGAGCGACCTGATCCAGGAGGGTAATTTGGGTCTGATCCGCGCGGTCGAAAAGTTCGAGTACCAGCGCGGATTTCGTTTTTCAACCTATGCCACCTGGTGGATCCGTCAGGCAGTCATGCGGGCGATTGCCATGCAGAGCCGCACCATCCGTTTACCAGTCTATCTTGGCGATCGCGTGCGCCAGTTTCAACAGGTTGCGCATGCGCTCGAACAAGAGTTGGGCAGACCACCCACCTTGCAGGAATTAGCCCAGGAGTTGAATGTAACCCCTGAGAAGGTGCACTGGGTCATGCAGATGTCTCAGACACCGCTCTCTCTCGAAGACCCTTACGGAGACGAGGAGGATTCGGAATTTGGGGCTTTTGTAGAAGATGAAACGGCGGAGCAACCGTATGATGCTGTGCAACAAATGATGCTTCAGGAGCAAGTGGAACAAGCCCTGGCTACCCTTACCCCGCGCGAAGCCCGCGTGCTCCGCTTAAGGTATGGCTTAGGATATCAAAGGCAGTTGACGTTGGAGGAGGTTGGGGATAAATTCGGTTTAACCCGCGAACGAATCCGCCAAATTGAACTGCAAGCATTGCGCCGCTTGCGTCATCCCAGTCGAGCGCGTATCTTGCGCGAATATCTCTAGCCAACAATGCAAAGTAGAGGTTGACAAAATCTATTTGTGCGGATAAACTCACCCCGATATGAATGGTTGGATGATGTCACCAAACCCAATGATGCGCCTTTTGATGGCGGCAATGCCCAAGTCGCCAAGCAGACGGACAGCCCGGTTGCCTTCCCAATCGGGTTGAGATGGAAAACATCGATAGAATGGGCTGTCCAAAAAGGACAGCCTTTTTAATTTTTGCTCTGGAGGAGGAATGCCATGACTCAAAATATCCTGGTTGCGGTTGCCTGGCCATACGCAAATTCTGAAATTCATGTTGGCAATCTTACCGGCTCTTACTTGCCAGCCGACATCTTTGCCCGTTTTCAGCGCCTAAGGGGGAACCGGGTGGCGATGGTTTCGGGGTCGGATTCGCATGGGACGCCGGTGACCGTGCGCGCTGATGCTGAAGGCACCACCCCCTATCAGGTTTATCAAAGGTACCATCAAGGCTTTCTCGAATTATTCCAGAAAGCCGGTTTGACCTACGATCTGTTCACTAGCACTCATACTACCAATCACTTCAAGGTCTCGCAGGCAATTTTCCTGGCTTTGAATCACAATGGTTACCTCTATACCCAGAGCGAGCAACAATGGTTTTCACCCACTCAGAATCGATTTTTGCCCGATCGCTATGTCGAAGGCACCTGTTATCTATGTGGTTATGAAGGCGCTCGGGGAGATCAATGCGATGGCTGCGGTAATCTCCTCGATGCCACCCAACTGATCAACCCTCGATCAAAGATCGATGGCTCGACGCCCGAATTGCGCGAGACAGCCCATTTTTATCTCGATCTCGCCGCGTTACAGCCTGAGATCGTGCGCTTTTTGGAAGAACGTCAATCCTATTGGCGGCCAAATGTCTTGCGCCAATCCTTAGGACAAATCCAGGCCGAAAATTTGCGCGGGCGGCCGATCACCCGTGATCTGGATTGGGGAATCCCGGTGCCAATCGAGGGTTGGGAGGGAAAATGTCTCTATGTCTGGTTTGAAGCGGTGATCGGTTATCTTTCGGCAACGATCGAGTGGGCACAAATACAGGGGCAAGCAGATGCCTGGCAGGATTGGTGGTTCAACCCTGAAGCGCGGGCTTATTATTTTATCGGTAAAGACAACATTCCTTTTCATGCCATCATCTGGCCAGGTCAATTAATTGGCTCTGGCGAATGGTTTGGAAAACTCTTTGCCAACGTTGGAGGGAAGCGATTGACCTTGCCGTATGATGTGCCGGCCAATGAGTTTATGAATCTGGAAGGCAAGAAGATCTCGGGCAGTCGGAACTGGGCGGTTTGGGGAAATGATTTCCTTAGCCGCTACGATCCTGACCCGTTGCGCTATTACCTCACCGCCAACATGCCTGAAACGCGCGATACCGATTGGGATTGGCAAGATTTCTATCAGCGCAACAATAGTGAGTTGGTGGCGACTTGGGGTAATCTTGCCAATCGAGTGTTGTCCTTTGCTTTCAAACATTGGGACGGGCACGTTCCCGATGCGGGAGAATTACGCGCCGTTGATCAGGAATTGTTGGAAAAAGTTCGCCAGGGTTTCCAAACCGTTAGCGAACATCTGGAAGCTGTGCGCCTGCGAGCAGCCCTTTTGGAAACAATGAACCTTGCCAGCGAGGTGAATAAATACCTGGATTTGACCGGTCCATGGTTTGAGATCAAGACCGACAAAGATGCTGCTGCCAAGTCGATCTTCACTGCCTTGCGCGCAATCGATACGTTGAAAGTCCTTTTTGCTCCGTTTCTGCCGTTTAGTACGGAGAAAATCCATCGCTATCTTGGCTATTACCAACCATTCTTTGGCGAACAAAAAACTGAGCTGCTCACCGATGAATTGGGCGAACATCGGGTCTTGCTCTATGATGGTTCACGGGCAAGTGGAGAATGGAAGCTCAGTGAATTGCCGCCTGGTCAAGCGCTTACCCAGCCTGCGCCGCTGTTCAAAAAATTAGAAGAAAAAATTGTCGCCGAGGAGCGGGCTCGCCTGGGAGCTTGAGTGAGTCAAGCCTGATGCAGGCTTTCCCTAGGCGAACGGAGATACCAGCATCCGTCCGCTTTAACCATCACCTCATAAACTTTTCCCTGATAGCTTAGGGTCAAAAAGTGACTGCCCGAAGCATCTTGCCAGCGGCGTCCAATCGATTCAATGGGAATCCAATTCTCTTGCCAGTAGATGGCGCGGATGCGCAGGGAAGCAAAGTCTGTACCGCTGAACTCAACCGCAATGGGTTGGGTCGCTCTGAGACGGCGTTGCAGGGCTGGCTGGTTCCCGTGGTGGGCAATCCGCTCAGCCAGCCACCAGAGGGCAGCTTCTGCGCTTTGCTGTTTGATTTGTTCCCGTGTGCCAAAAAAACGATAGAGGTGAGCATGGATTTGATCGAGGACTGCCAGCCCAATCCACACTGTGCCAACCGGCTTTTGAGGCGAACCACCGCCTGGTCCGGCGATGCCGCTGACGGAGATGGCCGTCTGGACCTGAAAGAGATGCTTAACCCCCTGAGCCATTTCTTTCACCGTTTGTTCGCTAACCGCTCCGAAGCGATCTAGCGTATCCTGGCTTACCCCAAGCAGATGTTGCTTGGCTGCGTTTGAATAGGCGACGACGCCGCCCAGGTAAACTTCAGAAGCGCCGGCTACATTGGTTATGCGATGACTGATCAACCCCCCTGTGCACGATTCGGCAAGGGCAAGTGTCCAACCCAGAGCAGTGAGTTGTTCGGTAAGCACAAATTCGATCGGATGAGTGTCCATGGCAGGAATTATACTTGCGATTCCAGAATGCTTGCTGGATAGAACTCTTGGTAAAATTTAGCTGAAGATGGAGAAGAATAGCGGACTTCCAGATAGTATTGTGGCATTGCTGCCAAATTTGCCTGCTCGCCCTGGTTGTTACCTAATGAAGGATGGCGAGGGGAAGGTCATTTATGTCGGCAAAGCGGTGAATCTCCGCAATCGGGTGCGTTCATACTTCCACGCTCCTCAACAACTCAATCCACGCATCCGCCGCATGGTGGAGAAAATTGCCGACATCGAGTGGATTATCGTCGATTCAGAACTCGAGGCGCTGATCCTCGAGATGAATTTGATCAAGAAGTATCGCCCGCATTACAATGTGCGTCTTAAGGATGATAAGCGGTATCCTTATATCAAAGTGCATTGGGCGGATGATTTTCCGAAAGTTACCGTTACTCGCCAGATGATCCAGGATGGGTCACGCTATTTTGGCCCTTATACCAGTGTTTGGGCGGTTCACCAAACCCTGGATTTGCTGCGACGTATTTTTCCTTACCTGACCTGCGATCGGGTGATCACCGGCAAGGATGAACGCGCGTGCTTGTATTACGATATTAAGTTGTGTCGCGCGCCATGTATCGGAGCAATTGATCGAGAGAGCTATCGCCAGATGATCGCCGATCTATGTCATTTTTTAGAAGGACATACCGAAGAAATTGTCGCTCGGCTCAGGGTTAAAATGGAAAAAGCCGCCGAGAACTTGCAGTTTGAACAGGCAGCGGTGATCCGCGATCAAATCCGCGCCATTGAGAACGTGGTCGAAAAGCAAAAGGTGATCTCAAGTGAGATGACCGACTCGGATGTGATTGCCCTCGCCCGTGATAATGGCGATGCCTGCGTGCAGATCTTCTTCATCCGCAGCGGTAAATTAATCGGCCGCGAATATTTTTTGTTAGAGGGCGCGGAAGAAACACCCGATGCAACTGTGATGGCTGAATTTATCAAACATTTTTACGATCGGGCAGCATCTGTTCCGGATCAAGTGTTATTGCCCGAGGAAGTCGAAGAAGCCCAAATTATCCGCCAATGGTTAAGTCAAAAGAAGGGTTCTCAAAAGGTGGAAATTAGCGTGCCACGGATCGGCATCCAGCAAGCGTTGATCCAGATGGCAGCCGAAAACGCAGCTCAGACTTTAGCTACTTTGAAAGCGCAATGGGAGGTGGACACTCATCGGCAAGAGCAAGCCTTGCTGGAACTGCAAGAGTCTTTGGGCATCGAAAAGCCGCTCAACCGAATTGAATGCTACGATATTTCCAATACCCAGGGCGTGGCTGCGATTGGTAGCATGGTGGTGTTTGAAAAAGGAACGCCGCGCAAAAGCTATTATCGCCGCTTTAACATCCGCTCGGTTAGCGGGCAAGATGACTTTGCCAGCCTAGAAGAAACGCTCGAACGTCGCTTTCGGCGCTGGCAAGCAGCCCAAGAGCAGGAAGACAGCCCGGGCAAGAAACCTGACGCCGCTTTTGCCATTTTGCCCGATCTGATAATTGTTGATGGCGGCAAAGGACAACTGAGCCGGGCGGTCAAAGTGTTAGAACGTTTTGGTTTATTTGAGCGGGTCAGTGTGATTAGTTTGGCAAAGCAGCAGGAAGAAGTCTTTTTACCCCACCGCTCGGAGAGTATCTTGTTGCCGAGGCATTCGCAAGGCTTTTATCTGTTGCAACGTATCCGTGATGAAGCGCACCGTTTCGCCATCACTGCTCATCGCAAATTGCGCACCAAACAGGGGCTGGCTTCGCGTCTGGAACTAATTCCTGGCATTGGCCCGGTCAAACGCAAACGTCTATTGCAGCATTTCGGTGACGTGGATGCCATTCGCAACGCCAGCCTGGAAGAGCTGACTGCGGTCGAAGGCATTACCCCACACTTAGCGCTCCAGATTAAATCTACTCTAGAATGAGAGGCAGGAGATGAGCAAAAGACAGATCTCTCGCCGAGAGATGCGCCAAATCCGCATTCGCCAAATCCTGTTCGTTGTCGTTGCCATCCTGATCATTTTGGCGATGGTGATCGGATCACTGCGTTAGACAAGCGCCGCAGCTAGAGAGTTGGTTCGTACAAAGTCAGGATAGCCTGGTTAAATTCAGGGATCGAAAAGGGTTTTTGTAACCAATGCACTTTGCCCCCCTCCAGGGCGGCGCGATATTCATCGTTGAGAGGATGCCCGGTAATGAGGAGCATTTTCAGATCGGGTTGTTTCCCTTTTAGAGCTTGATAGAGTTCGATACCGCCCATTTGTGGCATAACAATGTCGCTGACCAACAACTCGATTTTGTTTTCCTGGCTTTCCCATATCTCAAGCGCTTCTTTGCCATTTGCAGCGGTCAGGGTTTGAAATTGTTGCGCTTCGAGCAAGTCCTTTAGGGCATTGCGGGTGGCTACGTCATCCTCTACGACCAGGGCAATCTTTCCATTGCCGTTCAGCCTGAGGGAAGGCTGTTCTTCGATAACGCCTCTGGTGGATTGTAACAAGGCAGGCAGATAGACCGTGAACGTTGATCCCAAAGAGGGCTGGCTCTGGACATCAATATAGCCGCCGTGCTGTTTGACGATTCCATAAACCTGCGCTAATCCCAAGCCAGTGCCCAACCCTACCGGTTTGGTGGTAAAGAAGGGTTCAAAAATGTGAGGCAGATGTTCCGGAGAGATGCCAGAGCCTGTGTCCTGGACTTCAATGACAATCCATTCGCCAGCCTGGATGTAAAGGTTGGGTCTGTCATCGTTTTCCTTGAGGCTGAGGCGGGTAAGGGAAATCCGCAACACGCCTCCATGGGGCATTGCATCGCGGGCATTCACCACGAGATTGAGCAGCATTTGTTGCAGACGGGTGGGATCAGCCAGAACAAAATAGGTTTCAGGCTGATAGCGTAGCTCGACTCGAATCGTCTCCGGTAAGACCCGAGATAGCATTTTCTCGAACTCTTTGATAAAGGGTAAGAGATCAAGCGTGGTTTGTTCGATAACCGAACGGCGACTGAAATCCAGAATTTGGCGGATTAAACTGGCAGCGCGATGGACTTGTTGCTGGATAATAGCTAAACGGTCTTGCGCAGTAGGGCTTAAGGAAGTATCGTTGCGCAATAAGTCGGCGTAGACCAGGATAGCTGCCATAATGTTGTTGAAATCATGCGCAATGCCGGCTGCCAATTGCCCGACTGTGGCGAGCCGTTCTTGCATCTGAACCCGCGTTTGGATTTCTCTCTCGAGGGTCACTTCCCGTAACGTCACCACCCATTGGGTGGGAGGTTGGCCGATGGGATTGGCTTGAGCTTCGAAAATTCGTCGCGAGGGTGCTTCGACAATCAATTCGCAGGGAAGGGAGGATGATGAGTGAGTGAGCAATTCACCAACGGGTTTCGCACCGAGCGAAATGAGCGTATTGCCTTCGATCTTCGCTTGTAAGAGATCGAGGTATTGGCTGGCAATGGGATTCAAGACAAGGATGTGGTGATTGCTATCGAGCAATAAAATCCCGATAGAGAGATTTTCGACCAGATTGCTCATCCGTTTCTTTTCGGCTTGGCGAACGCTTTCAAGCCGTTGGAGAGCGATGGAAGCCTGATTGGCGAATGTCTGCAATAAGCGCAGTTGTTCCTGGCTATAGGTTTCAACCAGCTCGTCCCCGATTCCGACCAGACCAACGATTTGATCGTTGAAGAGAATGGGAAAGCGGGGAATCGAGTGAAAAGCCTGAATAGGAGACTGGGATTGATAATGCTCAGCCAGGTTGACCTCGACAGCCGCCAGCTTATTCTCTTGACCAAGAATCTGGCTGAGTTCGTTTCGGCAATGTTCCTTTAAGGCTGCAAGCGTTGCCTCGGTAAATGGTCGTTGAGCGTCAACGTACAGGGTTGGTTGGTTGGAAGAAAAAAGACAACCGAGGGCAAAATCGCACTTGACGGCTGTGCGCAGGTGACTCAGCAGGACGCGCAATAAGTCCTCATAGGTCAAAACATATCCGATCTCCTGGCTGAGTTCATAAAGCTCGGAGAGTTCGGCTGTGCGCCGAATCACGGCCTCCTCAAGTTCGTCAGCATAGCGACGCATATTCTCATACAGCGTGGCGTTTTCCAGGGCGATGGCAATCTGGTCGGCGAGCAGTTGGAAGAAATCTACATCGCTTTGGGACAGGGCGACATTTTGGTCGGTTTCAATATTGAGAATCCCGACAACTTCGCCGTGCAAGAGAATCGGCATGACAAATTCAGAGACGGTTTGTGGATTGTCCGGCAGATAGTCGGGGTCTTGGGAAACATCGAGAATGACTTGCGCCTGACCGGTGCACACCGCTCTGCCAATCACGCCGCGGTTGAGGGGGATTTGGGAGATAATGACGCTATTACCATGATAAGCCCGCAAACGTAAATGGTCAGCCTCGCGTAGGAATATCTCAATAATCGGATAGTGAAAATTGGCCGCCAGTTCATCGACTACGGTTTGAAGTAATTCCTGCAGGTCGAGATGACGGGAAAAGTTTTCGGTAAATTTTTGAAGTAAAGTCACCTGGCGCAAACGATGTTGGGCTTCCTGGTAGCGCTCAGCATTGCTTAACGCCAGGCTTAATTCCTGGCAGATGGCTGTGACTAAGTTGAGGTCAGCCTGGTCAAAAGCATTCAGCTCTGAATGCATGATGGCAAGGATGCCATACAACTGATCTTCAAAGAGGATCGGGGCTGCAATGGCGGAACAGACATTTTCGTCATAACCATCATGATGCCACCAGCGTGCATCTTGCCGAACATCGGGGATCAGATCGGCTTCTCGGTTCTTCATCACCCACCCCAGAAAACCGCGGTCACCGCTCCAATGGGTCGAACGATTATACGCTTCCACAGAGGTAGGAAATTCGCCCCATACAGCCCGTAATGAAAGGGTATCTTTATCGGGTAAATAGCGCAATGCCAGACCAAAATGCCCATCCAGAGATTGTGTTGCCAGTTGGATGGCGCGTTGAAGAATTTCATCCGGTTCCAAACTCGAAGTAAGCTGGTGACCAATGGCATAGATCACGCTAAGTTTGCGTTTTTCGCTTTCTGCTTTCTGGTAAAGGCTGGCATTTTCAATCGCGATGGCAGCCTGGTCGCCTAAGAACTCCATTAAGTTTAGTTCCCACGAGGTGAACTGGCGCGGGGTGGGAAAGGAGACATTCATTACCCCAACCACGCGCTCGCCGATTTTGAGGGGAATCCCAACAATAGCTCCATTCCAATTCGTTTCCATGCCCTGAAAAAGCGGGTGGTTGGTCATGTCGTTAACCACGATCATTTGTCCACTGTGAACGACCTGGAAGGTTAGACCGTTCGGCCTGGGTTTGATGTAATGATTCCCCGGCTGATCCTCCCGCCAGAGTTCTGCTCCGAAACGTAACCTATTCTCGCTTTCCGGTGCGTATAAAAAGATATAGGCATTGCGGAAGTCGCTGAAAAAGTGGGGTAGGGCGTGCAAAATCGTGTGTAGTACGGTATCTAAGTCTAACTCGCTGGTGAGACTCAGGCTGGTTTGGCGCAGAGTTTCCAGGGTACTGGCTTGTTGGACTTTTTCCTGAAACAGGCGGGCATGTTCAATGGCAAGGGCTGCATGTTGGGCAAAGGTGGTCGCCCAATCGGCGTGATATTTCTGAAAGGCATCGGGTTGAGAACTTTCAAAGGTAAGAAACCCAACTACTTCGCCGCGGACAAGCAAAGGTACCCCCATCCAGGCTCTGGTTTTGATTGTGCCGTTCCAGCAGTTTAATAAGCGTTGATCGAGATGGGTATCCTGGATGATGACCACCCGTTTCTGATCGGTAATTTCTTGCAGCAGGGCATGGAGCTGCGAGTTTTTCTTTTCCACCCAATTCATGTCGCACAAAAGTCCGCGTTGGGCTGCCAGTCTGAGCTCTCCGGCCTCGTTGAGAAGGATACCAGCCTGATCATACGGAATGGCTTGGGCAAGTTGTTCCAGGATCGTTGCGAACAGGGTTTGCAGATCGAGGGTCGAAGCCAAAGCCTGGACCGCATCGGTAAGTTTTTCTGCCAACATTCTTTGCCGGCGCTCGCTTTCCAGCAAGGTTATACTCCGCAGGACGATACTGGCTTGATTGGCAAACAGACAGAGCAATTGAAGATCCTCTTCGGTAAATCGATTGGGAACCTGCAGATCAAAAACTTGCAATACCCCTTCGAGACGGTTTTCCAAAAACAGAGGCGCCGAGAGTACGGATCGATATGGATAAGGCGGCCCAAATTTGTTGGAGCGGAATTGCCACGTGGCATAATCGTCAATTAAGAGGGGTTTCCCTTCTTTTGCTACCCAACCGGCCGCTCCTTCCCCATAAGCCAAGCGCACCCCTCGATATTGATCGGCAAAAGGGCTGAATTCGATGTAGATTTCTAAGGCTTGTTGTTGCGGGTAGGCAAGGTAGAGACAACCCCCTTCTACTTCGAGGAGTTCCATCGCCGCTTGGACAATCTGTTCAAGGAAAGAATATCTGTCCTGATGTTCCCCCGCGTTCATTGCCAGGGTTTGGATTTTAGTTATCTGATTGATGAGCAAGGGGGTTTTTTCTCTCGGTGTACCTGCGACCCCATTTCTTTCTTTCTGCACGGTTCCATCCCGTCCACTTTCATCCATGACGAAGTGATCTAAAGGGCATCCTTTCCCGACAAAAATAGCTGACAAGGTTCATTATACCTTGCCTGTGGGTACACTAGCCAGTATTTTTATTTTAGACCTAAAACAGCAGATGCGACCTTACAGATTTATTAGGCAAAAAGCAACGATAAAAAAGCCCCTCTCCTTTTTGGAGAGGGGGAAGGAGTGAGGAAGCAATTTTTCCTTTGCGAGAGATGTAGAGGGGGATGGAACGATTTTAGAACAGGCCAACCACTCGGCCGGTGGTCAGGTCGAGATCGACATCATAGAAAACCGGGCGGGTTGGCAGGCCTGGCATGGTGCGCATTTCACCCACCAAAGGATAAAGAAAGCCTGCACCCACCGAGGCGCGGATATCGCGGATGGGTACGATGAAGCCTTTGGGTACACCTTTCAGAGATGGATCGTGGCTCAGGCTAAGGTGGGTTTTTGCCATGCACAGCGGTAATTTATCGAACCCCAGGCGGGTATAAAGCTCGATCTTCTTCTCAGCTTCAGGCAGATACTCAACCCCATCAGCGCCATAGATTTCTTTGCAGATGATCTCAATTTTATCCTTGATGGGGATGTCCAATGGGTACAGGAATTTGAAGTTGCTGGGTTTTTCAGCGGCTTTTACAACCGCTTCCGCCAGGGCAACGGCTCCTTCACCGCCGTGCATCCAGTGCGTGCAGACGCAGGCATCGTCGGCGCCTGCTTCCAAAGCTGCTTCGCGCACCAACTGCACCTCTTTTTCGGTATCGGTGGCGAAGGAATTCACTGCTACCACACAGGGGATGCCGAACTTAAGCACATTCTTGATGTGGTGTTGCATGTTGCATAAACCCGCTTTGAGCAACTCCAGGTTCTCATCGGTGTAGGCTGGATCGAGCGGTTTGCCTGCGACAACTTTCGGACCGCCGCCGTGCATCTTCAAGGCTCGAACGGTAGCAACCAGGACGACCACATTCGGAATCAAGCCAGAGTAGCGGCATTTGATGTTGAAGAACTTCTCCATGCCGATGTCTGCCCCAAAGCCGGATTCGGTGACCACATAATCCGCCAGCTTGAGGGCGATGCGATCGGCGATAATTGAGCTGTTGCCATGGGCAATGTTGGCAAACGGACCAGCGTGGACAAAGACTGGCGTCCCCTCAAGGCTCTGCATCAAGGTTGGTTTGATGGCATCTTTCATCAACACGGTTAATGCGCCGGCAACGCCCAAATCTTCAGCAGTGATGGCTTCCCCTTTGCGACTGGTGCCAATCACAATGCGGCCGAGGCGCTCACGCATGTCGGCGAGGTCGGTCGTCAGGGCAAGGATTGCCATAATTTCGCTGGCAACGGTAATGTCAAAGCCTGTGCGGCGGGTCATCCCTTTTTCTTCCGGGCCCAAACCGATCTCGATTTCGCGCAGGAAGCGGTCATTGGTGTCCACCACACGGCGCCAGGTGATTGTATCAGGGTCAATATCCAGGCGGGCAAAGCGGCTGCGCTCTTCCGGGGTCAATTCATCCGGATCGGTCTTGTCAATGCCCAATTTCTTCAGGCGACGCAGCATCGGTGGTGAAAAGCGCCGTTTTCCTTGTTTGTCGGGAGGGCAAAGGGCATTGAAGAGTTTTTCGTCGTCTTGTTGGGCTTCGTGGAACATGCGCGCGTCAATGGCTGCAGCGAGCAGATTGTTGGCGGCGGTAATGGCATGAATATCGCCGGTTAGATGCAGGTTGAAGTCCTCCATTGGAATCACCTGGCTGTATCCGCCGCCGGCAGCACCGCCCTTGATGCCAAAAGTGGGGCCTTGACTTGGTTGGCGAATGCAGGTGAAAACATTTTTCTTCAGGTGAGCGCCGAGGGCTTGACTTAAGCCCATCGTGGTGGTCGTTTTCCCTTCGCCCAGAGGTGTTGGGGTGATGGCCGTTACGTCAACATAGATGCCATCCGGTACGTCTTTGAGCCTTTCGAGGATCTCAAGTTTGACCTTTGCGATGTAATTGCCGTGCAGTTCAAGTTCGTCTTCCAAAATGCCACATTCAGCCGCAATCTGTCGAATGGGTTTAAGTTCGGCCGCTTGGGCAATTTCGATGTCAGATGGTACGGGGAAGACTCGTTTCAGGGGTTTATATTCTACTGGCTGTCTGGCGAGATTTTTTTTCGAGGCAGTCATAACTTATTCCCTTTCCTTTGGTAGTAATTCGGTCGAGACTCAGGTTCGGTATATTTTGACAGGGAAACGCTTAAAAAGCAAGGGATTCCTTTCCTTATTCAAATATGCTTTGTGTCATCAGATAAAACAGGTAAGAATTATTGCAATAGTCTAAATTGATCGCTTGCCATAAACCGTTAAAGCTCCCCGAAGGTTTACGGGGCAGGTAAATCTTCTGCAATGTTGCTTTAAAGATAAACCTTGCCCTACTTCTGAGCTAAGAACTGTGGCATCTGGCGGCCAGGGCAAGAGCCCCAAAACTGCCGGCAAAATCGCCCAAGTGGGGGGTGGTGATTAAGCTTTCAATCTCATCTTCCAGATCGGGCAAATAGCCGGCGCAATATTGCAACGTTTTCTGGCGGATGGTTTCGAGCAAACCGGGATGTTTCATCACCCCTCCGCCAAGCAGAATACGTTGTGGGCTCAGGGTGAAGATAAAATTGGCAAGCGATAAGGCCAGGTACTCGGCCTCCAGCTCCCAGGCGGGATGCCCTGCGGGCAGGTGTTGGGCTTTTACCCCCCAGCGTTGGGTTATCGCTTCACCGCTTGCCAGGCCCTCCAGACAATCGCCATGGTAAGGGCAGCACCCAGGAAACGGATCGCGTTGCCAATCGTGTGGAAGGCGGATATGCCCCATCTCTGGGTGAAAGCGGCCGTGCAGGAGGTCACCGTTCACCATGCCGCCCCCACCGATACCGGTGCCAACGGTGAGGTAAAGAAAGGTGTCCAGATTTTGCGCTGCCCCCCAGGTCCATTCGCCCAGAGCTGCACCGTTGACATCGGTGTCCACCCAAACGGGAATTGAAAAAGCCTCTTGTAGCGCATGTACCCAATTGAAGCCCTGCCAAGCCAATTTGGGAGTCAGACCGACTTGCCCATAGCTCGATGAGTCAGGGTTCACCTCCACCGGCCCGAAGGCGGCCACACCGATGGCTTCAATCGGTTCAAAGCGTTGCTGGTTTTCTCTGAAAAATGCAATGATAGCGGCGATCGTCTCGGAAGGGGTTGTGGTTGGGAGGGTTGTTTGGGAGAAGAACTGGTTGGGGTCAAAACCGACCACACAAACCATTTTGGTTCCGCCTGCCTCAATGCCGCCCAACATTTCTAGCTTATCTGAAGATCTTTGATGAGGTAAAGCTCGCCACGCCGAAAACCGCGTTGCAGGTAATACTGTCGCGTGCCCACAGCAGAGATAACCGCTAGTTTTGGGTAGCCGCGCTGGCGAGCGATCCGTTCTGCCCAATGAATGAGACGCGTGCCCAAGCCGCTGTGTTGGGCAGCGCCTGGCTGTTCTTTGCCTAATTCGACCGATTGGCCATAGACATGGACTTCGCGGATCAGGGCGGCTTCTTTGAGCTCGGCAATGAAGGCGTCTTTACCGCTCTCATGGGGTAAAGAGAGGCGCAAAAAGCCGGCCAGGTGATCGTCTTCCGTGACAAAGCTCAGAAAATTCTCCTCGGAGACATCGGTGGAATAGACGATTGACTCGCTGCGCAAACGACGTTGATCGATGGGGCGTTGCCCGATCTCGCGGCAACGAATGCACTGGCAGCGAGTGCCGCGCCGCTTCAGCTCGCGCTGAACGTCCTGGCGTAAACTGGTGACTTTGTTGCCTTCCACCACGTAAGTCGAAGGGATATCGCGAATCACGCGATTGACGCGGCAATAACGGGGAATGGATGGTTTGACATCGGCGATTAGTTCAATGAGCTCTTGTGTCGAATATGGTCGGTAGCCACCTGCTTGCCAGATGGAGTGCAATTCCGTCCTTTCCAGCAATTGCGTGGGGTAAATTTTGATCTCATCTGGGCAAAACCCATCCCACATGCGTTGGAAATCCTGCCGATCCGATTCCGGGGTAGCCCCCAGCAAATTGGGCATCCAGTGCAGCACGATCTTAAAACCAGCCATGCGTAACAGGTTAACTGCTTGGCGGGTTTGCGCAACGGTGTGGCCACGGCGGTTCAAGGCTAAGATTTCGTCATCGAAGCTTTGAGCCCCCATTTGAACTTTGGTGACGCCCAGTTGGCGCAGCCAGACGATCTCTTGAGGTGTAATTTCGTCGGGGCGGGTTTCGATAACCAGGCCAACATTGCGATGGGAAGCGGTCTCATTGATTGCGAAGGCCTCTTCTAATGTTGCGGTGGGGATGCCATTCATGGCATCAAAACAACGCTGTATGAACCACTGCTGATAATCGCGGCGATAGGCGCTCCACGTGCCGCCTAATATGAGCAGTTCAATTTTGTCGGTTGGGTGACCAACTTCAGCAAGGGCTTGCATGCGCGAAGCGACTTGATCAAAGGGGTCAAAGTGATGTTCCACGGCCCGCCTGGCGCCAGGCTCGTCAGCAATATAGCTTTTAGGCATATTTTCTTCCGTTGGGCAAAAGATGCACTTCGCCGGGCAGGGATAGGGTTTGGTTAATACGGTTACGGTTGTCACCCCCGAACTGGTGCGCACCGGCTTTAGACGCAGACGAGCAAGGAGCTGCGGATCGGGCGACAATCGCCCTTCAGCAACCATTTGATGGTAAGCTGCTACCAGGGCGTTTTTGCCTAAGTATCCTCCGCCTGGTAATGGATTGCGGCGCAAAGCCTCGGTGACCTCAACACCCTGGCGGATTTGCTCAACAGCCGTTTGGGCTAATTCCTTATATCGGGATAGAGACTGTCGCTTTTCTTTCCAAAGTTCTCTTTCCATTGCATCCATACCTGTAATATCTACCCAATCTGTACCGCTTTATCGCCATAACCTGGCTTGCCATTTTGGAGTTCCCTCGTACTTTTGGGTTAAGCTTGCTGCCTGTCCTTCGTCCTTTCGACCGGGATTGGATTCGCATCTAATTTTACCAGAGCTTCGAATGAGCGAGGTTGCAGCCGGCAACCATTTTTGACGAAATTGGGTATAATATCCATAAATTCCAATTAATTTTTCTCTCATGCGCGTCCTCGTTTTTTCTGATGTCCATGCCAATTTAACTGCGTTAGAGCGGATTCTCGCAGATGCCGGCGAATGCGATGCCGTTTGGTGTTTGGGCGATGTGGTCGGCTATGGACCAGACCCGAATGAATGTGTTGAACGCATCCGTCGCCTTCCCAATCTAACCTGTATCCTGGGCAATCACGATGCAGCCGTTCTTGGTTTGATTGAGGCAGAGGCGTTTAATCATGAAGCCAGGCGGGTGATCCATTGGACGCAGCAGCAGTTGACCGAGGCAAACCTTTCCTTCCTGAAAAGTTTACCAGAGCGGCTGGTCATTGGGGATGTCACCCTTGTCCATGGCAGCCCCCGCCAGCCGGTTTGGGAATATCTGCTGGATACGCAGACCGCCCGACACAATTTTGATTTCTTCGATACCCCTTTCTGCTTTGTCGGTCATACACATTTGCCCATCCTCTTTCACCTTAATGAGATAGAGGCATATCCAATTGGTGGTTATCTACCTCCGAACCAGGTCGTTCAACTGACGCCGCGTGAAATCGTCAATCCTGGTTCGGTTGGGCAACCCCGTGACCGGGATCCACGGGCGGCTTATGCGATTTATGATACCGAAACGCATTGCTTTGAACATCGCCGCGTCGAATATGAAGTGTCGTCGGTGCAAAATCGCATGCGTTTAGCCGGATTACCTATGCGTCACATTGAACGCCTTTCGGTAGGCTGGTAAGAGACGGAACGTTTTGCTCCTTTGGGACGTCTCTTAACTGCAAACGCTATCGTTTTCCCCAGGACACGTCGGTTTGAGGAGATGGATGATGAAATCAAACATTTTTTCTGTGATGAAATTGATCGGACTCATGGTCATTGCAATGGTGTTGCTTTCCGCTTGCGCAGCCAGAGCACCCTCCCCGCCACAAAGCTCTGAGATGGCGATTTCGGGTCAAGACAGTTTTGCGCCGAACTACAAATCAGCTCCCACCTATGCACCTGCTCAACCGCAAGCTGGCGAGGGCGGTTTTGCCAGCACTGCGCCGAGTTCGGTTGAGCGGATGGTGATCAAAAATGCAAAACTCTCCCTCATCGTCAAGGAGCCTCCCACAGCAATGACGGCCATTGCCGAGATGGCAGAACGAATGGGTGGCTATGTGGTCTCTGCCGACCTCTATCAAACGACTACCAGCAGCGGCAAGGAAGTGCCGCGGGCTTCCATCACCATCCGTGTTCCGGCCGAAAAACTCAATCAAGCGCTGGATGAGATCAAGTCGCTCTCGGATGAACCGCCGCAAAGCGAAAACATCACCAGCCAGGATATCACTGCTGAATATACAGACCTAGAATCGCGATTGCGGAACTTAAAGCGGGCGGAAGAGCAATTGCAGGAAATCCTGGATCAGGCTTACTCAACCGAGGATGTCTTGAATGTCTACCAGCAGTTGACCCAGGTGCGCGAGCAGATTGAGGTCATTGAAGGGCAGATGAAATACTACCGCGAATCTGTTGCGCTTTCGGCAATCAGTGTGGAGTTAATCGCCGCTGAAGAGGTCGAACCGTTGACGGTTGGCAACTGGAGGCCAGTTGGGGTAGCGCGCGATGCCTTGCAAGCCTTGATTAATACGGTTCAGTTCTTGATCAATGCTGCTATCTGGGTGATTATCTTTGTCTTACCCGTTCTGCTCTTGATCTACGTGATCTTTGTTCTCCCCTTGCGAGTTGTGTGGCGTTTGGTGCGGCGCCGTAAAAAGACCCAGGCGCCTGCTACCACCCAACCAACCGATTCATCTGTTTCGTCCGCGTAAAAATCAAAGCCTCACTCACCCCAAGCCACAGCTACCGCAATGGCAAGCTCCCGGGTGTGTGTGAGGCTTATTGACCAAGCCTGGAGGCCTAACTTTTGCGCTTCCTGGAGCGCCTGGCGATAGAGGATCAGGTAGGGTTGATGCGCAGTGTCGTGAATAATTTCAATATCCAGCCAGCTTACTGCTCCAATTCCACAGCCCAAGGCTTTGGAAACAGCTTCTTTGGCTGCGAAGCGCGCCGCTAAGGATTGAGGCTGAGAACGATAAAGCTGAATCTCTTGAGGGGTGAATACCCTTTGCAGGAATCGCTCCCCATGCCGTTGGAGAACATCCTCCAGGCGTTGAATTTCAATAGCATCAATTCCCGAACGAATGATCATGCATTGACCGAATTACGCTAAACTGCCAGCGATGGCAATGGCGAGGCGATCGGGGTCAAGATATTTTCGCGCCGTTTCCAGGATCTGTTCACGGGTGACCGAACGCACCAAATCGGCATATTGACGGTAATAGTTCAAGCCGAGTCCGTAGCGTTCCAGATTGCCAAGAGCATAAGCGACGCCCATATTGGACTCCAGCGAGAGGGGCAAACGACCGATGAAGTTTGTCTGGCTGTCGCTGAGCTCCTCTTCGCTGACTTTCTCTTGTACAAAGCGCTGAATTTCCTGGCGGATGATGGCAATTGCCCGTTCGACATTCTCCGGGGCGACGCCGGCGGCAATTGTCCAACTGCCAGGACCAATCCCCGAGCTGAGCCTGGAATAGGCGTAATAAGCCAGGCCGGCCCGTTCGCGCACGGCATCCCCAATCCGACCCATTAATCCAAACTGGCCGAGGATATTGTTGCCAATTGCGGCGCTCATGTACTCCGGAGCATTGCGTTGCGGTCCAACCGAGCCGACCAGTAGATCGACTTGGGATTTTCCTGGGATAAAAACCTTTTTTTGCACGGTTTCGGTGAGTGGTTGCAGGGGGGGCAATTCGGGAGGCAAAGGTTGTTCGGGATTCTGCCATTCGGCAAGGTGTTCGGAGATGATCGCTATGGCATTCGACGGTTCAATAGCGCCAACGACTACGATGACCATGCCGCGCGGTCCGTAATGATGTTGGTGGAAGTTTACCAAATCTTCCAATGTGATTTGCTGAACGGTTTCAGTGGTACCTTCTTCTGGAAAACGATAGGGGTGATGGGCGTAGACAATCTCGTCGAAGGTAAGAGAAGCCATCTCTGCAGTGTCCTGGGAACGCAAGATCAAACCGGTCAGCAATTGGGCGCGTTTACGTTCCACGTGTTCAGGGGGAAAGGTGGGTTCTTTGATGGCAGCAGCAAATAGCTTACACAACATGTCGAAATCTTCGACCAGGGAGCGTCCTCCAAAGCTGGTAATGTGTGTACCCCCCTCAAAGCTCAAACTGGCGGCTGCCGATTCCAGCAAATCGTAAATCGTGTTGTAGTCAAAGGTTTTGGTTCCTAAAAGAAGGGAGCTTGCCGTAAAAGAGGCTAAACCGAGCTTTTCGGGAGGATCGAACAAACTCCCCACTTGAATATATCCGTTCAAGACGATCGAAGGACTGTTGAAGTTCGAGCGTACCAGAACGACGATGCCATTGGGCAGTTCAACCCGCGTGATGTCATCTTCGCCGGGCAAGGAGTTTTGATGAGAGGGAGAGAAGGGTCGCAATTGACTCATCATTCAGAATCGCTTTCTTCGTCTTGGGGTGTGGCTGACGCTTCAGGTAGATAAACCCCGACCACTCGATTGCGGGTCTGCAGGTAGGTTTGGGCAACGCGTTGGACATCCTCAGGAGTAACCTGAGCCAACTTGTCGATGAATTCTAAGTACCATTCATACGTGGCAAACATTTCCGAAAAGCCCATCCAAAATGCCTGATTGCTGATGCTCTCGCTGCCATAAGCAAACAAAGCGCGTGCCTGTTTGCTGGCGCGTTGAATTTCTTCGACAGGAGGTGGCGAATCTTGCAAGCGTTTGATTTCATCTTCAATGCGTTGTAACACTTGTTCGGCGGTTTTGTCGGGGCGGACGATGCAAGTGATGAGGTATAGGAAGGGGTCAATGGTTGCCCCAACTCCACCCTGGACACTGACGGCTAAATCGCCCTCGACCAGGGCGCGATACAGCCGCGAGGTTTTATTCGAAATGCCTCCGCCAAAGATGTTCAGATTACTCGGTCCGGTCAGCAGGCTATCGAGAATGGTGAGGGGAATAAAGTCGGGATGGGTTGAATTGGGCACATGATGGGCGAGCATTAAGTAGGTAGTATCGTCCGGCCCTTGTACCGTAACGCGACGTTCCCCTTGTTGGGGGGGTTCAGTGCGACATAAGCGCGGCGGATCGATCCCGCGCGGGATGGGTTCGTAAAGCTCTCGCACGCGTTTCAGCATCTCCTCGGTGTCAAAATCGCCGGCGATGGCTAACACAGCGTTGTTAGGCACATAGTACGTGCGATAGTGCTGAACGAGGTCATCCCGCGTCATTGTCTGGAGATCAACCAAATCGCCAATGACCTCGTGATGGTAGGGATGAACGCGAAAGGCGGCCGCTTGAACCTCTTCGCCCAGACGAAAGAGCGGTTCGTTTTCGTTACCCTGCCGTTCGGAAATGATAACCGTTCTTTCCGATTCCACTTCTTGGGGGTCGAAAAGACAATTAACCATGCGATCAGCTTCCAGGCTAAGGGCAAGATCGATTTTATCAGCCGGCATGGTCTCGAAGCAAGTTGTCCAATCGAGATAGGTCATTGCGTTCCACGAGCCGCCCTCCCGCGAGATGGCTTTATCGAGCACAGAGGCTGGAAAGCGGGGCGTCCCTTTGAAAAGCATGTGTTCGATCCAATGTGCGATACCGGTTTTTCCGCAAGGCTCGTCCCGCGATCCGACTCGATACCAGATCCAATGGCTGATTATTGGGGCGGTGTGAATCTCTTTGAGAAGCACCAATAAACCGTTAGATAGGGTCAGTTTTGTGATTGAATCCGACATACAGGCTCCACTTGTACGAAATGACACTGAATAATACCATGAGAGGAGTTTTATCAGCAATAATTAAGAGCTTTCCACTTGTGATTTGTTTCACGTCTGTATATAATCACAGAAGGTATAATTGTTTGGACTTGAGCGTAAGAGAGAAGGCAGCCTTGAAGCATCGATCTCAAAAGTCAAAACAAGGTTCCCACAATGGGTATTCCCTTGACCGTTTATTCCAGATGAGTTGCAATATCCTTACCCAAAAGGAAAAATCGGCAAATTGTTGTGAGCATCATTTCAATAGCCAATGGAGGAGCTCGTGGAAGGACAATCTCTTGAACAATATACGATAGCTGTGGTTGGAGCTGGCCCGGCGGGGTTATTTGCCAGTCGTCAGTTTGCTGAAAGCGGGGCGAAAGTGCTCTTGTTTAATCGAGATATTAAGCCAGGTGGTTTGGCAGAGTATGGGATTTACCCTGACAAAGTAAAAATGAAAGAGGGTTTGCGCAAGCAGTTTCAGCAAATTCTGGAAATGCCCACCGTCCACTACTTTGGCAATGTGGTTATTGGAAGAAAAGGCGATCTGACCCTGGATGAAATACAGGCGCTGGGGGTTGATGCAATTGTGGTCACCGCCGGAGCGCAAGGGACGAAGTGGTTAGGTATTCCTGGTGAGACAATCCCCAAAGGGGTTTATCACGCCAAAGACATTGTTTACCATTACAATAAATTACCGCCTTACAGTCAGAAAGAGATCTTTATCGGGCGGCGGGTAGCCATTGTCGGGGTTGGAAATGTCATGATGGACATTGCCCGCTATTGCATTCGCGAGAAGAAGGTCGATGAGGTCATTGCAGTGGCTCGGCGTGGCCCGGCGGAAGTGAAATTCGATAAGAAAGAGATGGAATATGTCATTGCCAATTTGGATTTGGATGCCCTGGATGAGGAGATCCGCCGCGCTAAGCCGATTATGCTGGCGATTGGACAGGATCCGGAAGAGGCAAAAGCGAACATTTTAGCCGCTTTACCCAAAGCAGTACCCCCGGTCTCGCGCACCCGTTTCCGCTTTGATTTCTTGGCTGCCCCGACCCGCATTCTCGGTGAGGACAAAGGGTATGTAACTGGACTCGAGATCGAAGATACGACTCTGGTGCGCGTCAAGGATGATACGCGGGCAAAGCTGTTGGGTTCCAGGCGTAATCTCTATGTGGATACAGTGATTTTCTGCATTGGGGATAAAGTTGATGACGATTTTGGATTACCGGTGCAATGGAATGAGTTTGTCAAGAGCCCTAACCCACAATTCCCGGTTGATGAAATTTCTTATGAGGCCTATGACCCCGAAGCAGGCAAGTCTATCCAGGGGGTATTTGTCGCCGGTTGGTCACGCGAAGCGAGTAGTGGTCTGGTGGGGGTGGCACGTAAGGATGGAGAGCGCTGCGCGCGAGCGGTGATGCAATATCTTCAGACCGTTAAACCGAAAGCCCAAGCGGATGAGATTCTGCGCCTGATCCGAGAACGCCTGAGTGAGCTTCCGAAACCGGTGGTTACTCAGGAACACCTTCCGCTGCTAATTGCTGCTGAGCGGGCGAAAGCAGCCGAGCTGGGTGTAGAAGATTTCAAGTTTGCTACCAATGAAGAAATGTTGCAGGTGATGGGCTTGCTGGAGGCAGCCGCAACCTAATCACCCTTGCTGTCTTGAGAAGCGTTTTGCGGCTTTACCAGCGCCTTGGGATGACGATAGGGAAGCGGTATCGTCATCAAAAACCCTAGGACGATAAGCAGTTGGCCGCTGATAACGCCGATGGCTTGCACTGCGCCAAAGTAAGGCACTTTGGGAAAGCGGTGTGAACCGATGCCAAAAACATCGGCCATGCCGCTCATGGCCGCAATTAGATACCCGGTGCTCACCAGTCGGAAGCCAATATCGGCAAGGATACTCTTCTCTCTGCCGTTCCAAAGAGCGTTCAGAGCCAGATACCCTCCGCCGCACATCACGGCTAGGCCGATCAAGAAAACCGCAATTTGCACAAAACCGATTACCGGGCTGCGATCCAGCCCAAAGGTTGCCGGCCGAATTCCGATGATAAAGAGCAGAAACCCCAGGAACAGTACTCCCAATCCACTTTTCAGACGATTTTTAACGCTTTGATTTCTCTCATCTGTCATCAAGGAATAACCTCTCTAAGGTAGAAAACGATTGCAGCAGCGCAGCCAGTTGCCCTGGAAGATGTTGTTAATGTCTTGGGTTGAATAACCGCGCTCAGATAGAAGAGGGGCTAACTGTTGTAGGTCGGCGATGGTGTTGATCTCAACGGGAACTGATTGCCAGCCAAAACCGCCATCAAAGTCACTGCCAATCCCAACGTGCAGCGAATCGCCGGCTAATTGACAGATGTGGTCAATGTGGGCAACCAAATTGAGCAGGGTAACCTCCTCCCGCCGATCACCCTCGCGCCAGCCTGCTTTTAGGAAGGCATTATACGGGATCACGCCGATGACCCCATCGCGCTCGATCAGCCTGCGGATGATTCGATCGGAGAGATGGCGATTGCTTTCTACCCCTCTCAGCAGGGCTTTGGCATTGGCGTGAGTGGCTAGGACAACACCATCGTACTGATCGAGCGCCTGTAGAGCTGCCGGCTCGTCCATGTGACTCAAGTCAAGCGCAAAGCCGACGTTTGCCATTGTCTCCAATAGTTGCTCGCCAAGCCTGGTCAGCCGACCCGGCTCATTCGTCCCACCGCAAAAGGGATTGCCTGCCCAGGCTGGACCGAGGATGCGTACCCCTAAATCCCACCAGGTTTCGACCTCGCGGGGATGCTCAATGGCTTCAGCGCCTTCCATCAGGATCAACAAGCCGACCGGATAAGAGTCTTTTGCCTGTTGCCATTCGGTTTGTAACTTTTCCAGGTCGTTTTTGTTTTGGATCAAGGTAAACTTTTGGGGGTTTTGTTCGACCAACTTAAAATAAGCGTCGAGCTGGGCGCGGTAGACCTTTTTCGCCTGGCGGCTGTCGGCATAACATTGCGTATCCCAATCGCCCAGTTTTTTGCGCATTGGCGCGGCGAAGAGGGTGGCAAAAATCAGCATAACTTGCCCGCGCTGATACTCTTCCCACCCCAGCAGGGTATCACCGTTCCATTGCCAGATCGAGCTGCCAGCTTCTGATTGGCGAATTTCAAGCGCAGAACGGCTGTAATCGCGTTGAAATGTCAGGATATTCCAGGCTAAATCTTCATGGGCATCGATCAGGATCATGGGTCGACCTCCTCGTTGAGGAGCTGGCGGGCGATTTGGCGATCAATTTTCCCCATTGGGAAAAGCGGCAGTTGTTGCCGCTCTACCCATAGAAACGCTTGACCTTGCCGCGGATTGGGTTGATTGCCATCAGGAATCATACAGCGGAAGGCATGGAGGGTGACACGATAATGCGTGTAGGCGTGACGATAGACACCGAGGGATGAGCCGACCTCAATCTCCAGAGCAAGCTCTTCCTGAATTTCGCGTTTCAGGCAGGATTCCAGGCTCTCGCCCTCCTGGCATTTGCCACCGGGAAATTCCCACATTCCACCCAACAGGCCTTCCCGAGGACGTTGGGCGATGAGATATTTGCCATTTTGGATGATCACCGCCGCGGTGACGAGAACATGGGGAAGATTGTTTTTGGCTTTTTTAACCGGGATTTCGGATTGAAGCCCTGTTTGGAAAGTTTTACAGTGAGCGGATAACGGACAGAGGTCACAGCGGGGCTGACGCGCTGTGCAAATCATTGCCCCGAGGTCCATCAGAGCCTGATTATACGCTCCAGCCTTGCCGGAAGGGAGATGAAATCGAGCAAATTGGAGCAGTTCCCGGTCGCTTTGAGAAGTGCGCAAAGGAAGGCGATGGGCTGTTAATCTGGCAAGGACACGGCGGATATTGCCGTCTAAGGTGGGTTCATCCTGCTCGAAAGCAATGGAAGCAATCGCTGCGGCAGTGTAATCCCCGATGCCTGGCAACTTGCGCAGGGCTTTGATATTCTGCGGTAAAGCGCCTTGAAATTGCTCCTGAAGCAAGCGCGCTGCGCGATACAAATTTCTGGCGCGGGCGTAGTATCCTAATCCCTCCCAGTAGCGGAGCACTTCCTCTTCGGTGGCATTTGCCAGGCTCAGCGGGTCGGGAAAGCGTTCCATCCAGCGGATATAGTAGGGAATGACGGTTTCCACCCGGGTTTGCTGGAGCATGATTTCTGAGACCCAAACCGCATAAGGGGAAGAACGCCCGCGCCAAGGGAGGGGGCGGGCGTTTTTGGTATACCAGTCGAGGATTGCAATTGCAATCGAGGATTCCATGATCTCTTGGGTTCCTACAATTGGAAACCCGGTCGATCCTCCACAACTTTCAATTTTAGTTCTTCGACGTAATCCAACAGTTGTTCTGTCAGGCGTTGCCAGTCGGTGGAATTCAGCACTTGTTGTAAACGACTGAGGGTGGAACTGCGGATGGCAGTCATGATCTGGGGTTGGTCACCATAGACGGTGAACCACGCATCGGATGGTTCCAGGCCCAGCTTTTCGATACTGGGGATGAATTCGCGCACCATAAACTCGAAGTATTCTTGCTCTTTTGCGGGAAGGATATCCCAGGTCATTAAGAGTTTTACCGCCATGCCTTTATCCTTTTTGTGACTGTTGAACCTTTAGGGCAATTACTTTCGTTTCTTCAGGTATCGCGGAGGGATTGACCTTGAGCAAGTCGGTTTCCTCTAAATCATTGATACCCATTTCCTTCAGGAATTTACTCAACGGCGCCAGCTTTAGCTGACAACCCGGCGTGTGATAATGCATGGGGATTACAATGCCGGGTTCCAGCAAGCTGACGATTTCGGCAGCTTTGGCGGCGCTCAGACCGCCTCCACCCCCAACCGGTACGAGGGCGATGTGGACATTCCCCAGCGCCTCTACCTCCGTTTGACTCGGCACGCGGCGGATATCGCCGAGATGCGCCACTGTGACTCCATTATAATCAAAAACATAGAGTGTGTTGCGGGGTTCATTTGAATCCAGTTTTCCTTGCCCGTTCGTTTGAACGCCGGTAATAAAGACGCCGCCGATTTCGTATTCACCCGGACCGCGCAAGACATGGGTGCGCCCTTTAACGGCGTTGAAATTGGCGTGACCTGGCGCTTCGTGGCTGATGGTGACGATATCCGCTTTAAGTCTTAAGGGTTCGTAACCGACCACTTGATGGTCATACGGGTCGGTGACGACACTTGCCATGCCACGCTCGGATAAACGAAAACAAGATAAACCAAACCAAACAATTTCCATGCAGCGTTCTCCGTTGAGATGGATTATACATCATTTGAAAGCGGGATGGTTTAGAAAAATACCCTAGACAATCCCCAAAACCCTGAGTAAAATATAGGTACACAATGACAGACACTGGTCGGCCGAGATAGCTCAGTTGGTAGAGCACATGACTGAAAATCATGGTGTCGCCAGTTCGATTCTGGCTCTCGGCATTCTCGGCCTTGGCGGTCGAAGCTGCGGGCGTGGTTCAGTTGGTAGAACGTCTCCTTGCCAAGGAGAAGGTCGTGGGTTCGAGTCCCATCGCCCGCTCTTTTTATCCAAGTGGCGACGTGGCCAAGTGGTAAGGCAAGGGTCTGCAAAACCCTGATCACGGGTTCAAATCCCGTCGTCGCCTTTTGTCTTCTTCTTCACACGGCGGGTGGGTGTCTATGCCAGACAGAAAGCCTTCCGCTTGTTCAATGGGCGGAACAATCACCATGCGCAGAGTCTTTTTGTGAGGGGTACAGACAACTTTTTGGCCGGGTCGCAAATCGAATTGTTCCCGTACCTCTCGAGGGATTACAACCTGATATTTTGTGGAGATGGTCGAGATAAACAATACTTACACTCTACTGGTTGAATAGTTTTGGTAATACGATAAAATTATAGCTCACTTATTTTTGCTGCTATTCCGGGGGAGTGGATTGGGATAATCGAGCTTGCTCTTGACGAAAAACGAAGCCAGGATACAATATATTCAAACCGATGAATGACATGAAGCTGGATGTTTACGAAGAGGAAGCCCGCTACTATAAAGTCTTGATGCACCCATTGCGCCTGGCAATCCTGGATCTGCTGCGAGACGGGGAGCATTGTGTCTGTCACATGGAAGCCGTGTTTGGTCTTCGCCAGGCCTATATCTCTCAGCAGTTAATGGTGCTGCGCTCAGCCGGGGTGGTTGAAGTGCGCCGGGAGGGGTTAAATATCTATTATCGCGTTACTCAACCAAAAATCTATGCGGTGATTGACGCCATGCGCCAACTGACCCAGACCCAGCCTGCCTTCCCGTTACAGCCAGTTGTTGCCTGCAACTGTCCGAGTTGCGAGCTGATCTAGCTTTCACTCTTCGCAACCCAGACCATCTCCATCCATGTCAAATCCGTGCGGGTCGGGTGGGAGAACGCGAAAGTTACGGAAGCTGATCTCAGGACAGCTTAAGTCGGGAGGTGGGGAAGGAATGCATACGTCTGGATAAGCGGGATCGCAGTTGGGAGGAGGGGAGGGAGTTGCAGATGCCCACAAACCTTTGCCAAGCTCACGGGCAGTACGTTCGGCATATTGAAAGATGGTTGCACAGGCTACGTCTGGGGGATAGGTCACAGCCTTCGCATAGCCTTCTTCAATCAGTTTCAGGTTGACGAAAATGGAATTGGTGACCACATAGCGCAAGAGACGGCCGTAGCGGTCGGTTTCGGAGACATCGCGGTACAACTCGACAATCTGGTCGCGCACCAGTTGGGCATTGTGCTTGGTTGCCTCTTTCCCAAAGGCTTCCTGGGTTGTGGTGCTTTCGGGGGCGTCGATGCCGATGTAGCGCACTTTCTCTTCCTTGCCATCGAGCAGGACGCGAATGGTGTCTCCATCAACAACTTTGGTGACCAGGCCGAGTTGCGGCGTCTGAGGTGGAATACAGAGGTAGGAAAGGGGCATGGCGGTGATGGTGGCATAGCCGGTTGGGATCAAAGTCGGCGTGACGGTCGAGGTTGGGACGGGGCTGGCTGGCGTTTGGGTCGGTTTGGGAGTGGGAGAGAAGGAAAAGCCCTTGGCTTCTACGGTTGCGCCGCCGCCGGAGAGCAGGGGGAGATATTGCAAGTATGGTGAGTTTTCTGCTATTGGCGTGACGGTTGTTGCTTCGAAAGGGGTGATGGTTTCGCGGCTGCTCTCGGCGTTAAGCGGAGCTGCTGTTTCGGTTGGCAAAGGCTCGGAAGAAGACGGAAGAAATTGGGTGAGATCACACGCCAGGGCAAGCACGCCCAACAGCAGGAGGGTCGTTGAGAAGCGAATCTGCCCCTGGTTGTGATTGGGTTGGGGGTGATCAAAGCGAGGGCGTTTGTGGTTCTGGTTTTTCATCGCACTCCTTCAGGTGACATGCTGTGTTTTTCAACGCCGATTCAGCCCCTCAAAGCTGAGCTGGCGGTTTGGGCGACGCCCGTTCAACAAAAGATAAGGAGCGGCGCGCTGGGTTTCGATGCCCAGCTTTTTTAGCTGGGATAGATCGGTCAGACGAGTATGTTGGCGAGCGTGTAGAATGCGCCGAACCCCTTGCAAACCAATGCCCGGCACGCGCAGCAATTGATGCGGTGAAGCTCGATTGACCTCAAGAGGTGCTTCGCGCAAATGACGTTCAGCATACGCCTTTTTGGGATCGACTTCCAGCGGCAAATTTGAGTCTTTGCCAAAGGTCAGGTCGCTCAGGCGGAAGCCATAATCGCGCAGCAGGAACGATGCCTGATAAAGCCGGCGTTGACGCAACAAATTGGCAGGGGGATGATTTTCTAAAGGTGTATCCGGCACGGGCCGGAAGGGCGAATAATAAGTGCGGGCAAGTTTTAAGGAGCGAAAGAGCCAATCGCTGGTTTGCAAGATTTCCAGGTCGCTCTCACCAGCCGCCCCTAAGACCAGTTGAGTGACGGTCGAAGGCCAACGTCCTTGCCAGCCCTGATGCGCAGGCAGTGTGCGCCGAATTTGCTCCACCCATTGCAGGGGTTGGACGATTTCGTTGAAGAATCCTTTATGCGGTGCAAGCTGCGACAATCGTTCAGCGTTGGGCGCTTCGAGATTGATGGAGACCCGATCGGCAAGTTGCATCGCCCGCAAAACCTGTTCTTTTTCTGCGCCGGGCATCAATTTGAGATGTAAGTAGCCACGAAAGCCCAATTTGTTTCTCAAGATTTCTGCTGCAACCAGGAGCTTATCTTGCGTACGGATTCCACCTCCGCCTAAACCGCTGGACAGAAACAATCCATCGGCAATACCGGCTTGATAAAGCTGAATAAATACACGAGCAAATTCTTCGGGGTGGAAGGTGACACGTCTTTTATCTCGACCAGCACGAAAGGGACAATAAAAGCAATCGCGTTCGCAGGCAGAGGAAAGGAGGGTTTTTAACAGCCGAATAGACTTGCCCTGGGGGGTTTTGGCTTGATACAGGATAAGATGCTTTTCTTTTGAGAAAGTTTGTCTGGCTGGGTAGGCGTTGAGTTCCTCGTCAGCTTCCCAATCCATCTCGTTGGAGAGAAGACAGATGTGCTCAAAGGCATCCATGCTTAGATTATAGAACAAATTTTCTTGGTGTCAAGGAGACGAAAGCTAATGTAACGAGGAGAGAAGAAATTGCATCCAATCAAAAAAAGGTCAGGAGTTGTCCGGTGCCCAGAAAAGCTGTCCTGTTGAATTACCAGAACTGCGATCCCCGGCAATGTGAAGATGGGATTTGTCGAGCGGTAACTGTTTGTAAAAGACAAGTGCTGATTCAGCTTCAACCCTTTGAAGTGCCACAGTTGAGATCTGAGCTCTGCCTGGGGTGTGCGGTGTGTACAACGGTTTGCTCACCGAGAGCATTACAGGTGCCCCAATGGTGAAGCTAGAGCAGATGTCTCCTTCATCTGAAGATCGGGTAGCCGAACTTCAGCGCCAGCTTGAAGATTTGAAGCGCCGTTTCCCCGCCCACTCGCTAACACCGGCGCTGATGCGGCAAGTGGATGAGCTGGAAGATGCGCTGGAGGATGCCCTTGCCCGCCGAGAGCTGGGTGAAACGAATCCCTCAGGAAATGGTTAGAGGTTGCTCACAGGCTGGCGAGAGGGAGTGGGGTGAGCGGCTGGGTGCGCTGAAATTTCTTTGCCAGTGATCGAATGCGCCGGGTAGAACTGCCCACAGGGTACTGGCGGATGATTTCGGCCAGGGGAACCGCCAGGTGGGCATAGCGGAAGACGTCTTCATCCAGGATTTGTCCATCCCAGGCAATGATATCCAGATCGATGGTACGAGGTGCGAATTTGTCCTCCGTGCGCTGTCGACCGAGGGCGATTTCAAGGGGACGCAGGACTTCTTCCTTTAGCTGTTGGGGAGGATACGGGCTTTTGGCAACAACAACTGCGTTGAGAAAGTTACCGCCACTGGTGCCAACCGGCGGAGTATCGTATACTGAAGAGAATGCCAGCAACCTTACCCGTTGTCCTAATAACTCGATGGCTTTTGGCAGGTGGAAATGGGGCAAGATGTTTGAGCCAATTGAAATGTACGCAATGTGATCCATCGCGTTTCTCCTAAGAGCGACTGCGCTCGATTTCCACTCCGACTGACCTAGCAAAGCGCACTGCGCCAGGCTTTTCGACCCGCACCATCACCTTTTGCACGTTTGGTTCATCGAGACAGAAACGAGCGATATCCTCAGCTAGAGCCTCAACGGTGAATCTGGCTGCCGTTTCGGCGTGAGCCTGGGCTTTTTTGGCAATTGTCCGGTAGTTCACGCTGTGTTCAATGGCGTCTTGCTCGCCTGCCTTGCGAGTGTCGCAATAGAGAGTGATATTGATGAGAATTTCTTGAGAGTTTTCCCGTTCCCAATCGTTGATGCCAATAATGCCACGGGCTACCAGGTCTTTAATAAAGATTTTGTCCATCCTCTCTCCTTGTATAGAATTCAATTACACCAGATGTCGCCCGCCGTCAATGTGCAAGATTTCTCCGGTGATATAAGCCGGTCCATATAAAAGGAAAACAAACGCGGCGGTGACTTCGTCCATATTTGCCCAGCGAGCCGCGGGAACATTTGCCAGGAAATGCGACAGATTCTTGGTCGAGTTTTGGTCGGCCGGAGGCAGGATAGCTCCTAAGGCAAGACCGTTCACGGTGATGTGCGGCGCCAGGGCTTGGGCGAGCGAACGAGTCAGGGCGGCCAGGGCGGCTTTGCTGATGGTGTAAGGGAGATGGTCTGCGCCGGGACGCAAAGCACGCCAATCTAGAATATTGATAATGCGCCCGCTTGCGGAGGGTGGCAAACGGCGGGCAAAAGCCTGGCTGAGAATAAAGGGAGCGGTGAGATTAACCCGCAGATGTCGCTCCCAGTCGCCCAGGGTGGTGGTTTCCCAATCCAGGGGGTCAAAGATCGAGGCGTTATTGACCAAGGCGCTGAGGTGACCCAGTTCTCTCTCTGCTGTTTCAACCAGAAAGGGGAGGTGCTCGACATGAGCGAGGTCGGCGCAGAGGGTCACGGCTTTTCTGCCCAATGAGCGAATTTCTTGTGCGGTTTGTTCAGCGCTCTCGGCAGAGGTGTGGTAGTGAATGGCCACATTTGCCCCTGCCTGGGCGGCTGCCAGGGCTAATTCGCGACCAATCCGCCGACCTGCTCCAGTGATCAGGATATTCTGGGATTGCATAACTTCCGTTTCGGGTTATTCGTCATAGCGACGGCGGGTGAGCTGGGCGTAAAATTCGCGGCGTAGCTCTTTATCGGTCTTGAAGACACCGCGCATGGTACTGGTGGTCATCATTGCTTCGGCTTTTTTGACACCACGCATCATGGCGCACATGTGAGCCCCTTCAACCACAACAGCAATCCCCTGGGGGTGGAGTTTTTCTTCCAGTAAATCGGCGATTTGGGTGGTCATCCGCTCCTGGACTTGCAAGCGACGCGCAAACATCTCAACAATGCGGGGAATTTTGCTTAAACCAATCACCTTTTTATCCGGAATATAGGCTACGTGCGCCTTACCAAAAAATGGCAACAGGTGATGTTCGCAGAGAGAGTAAAACTCAATATCGCGCACGAGCACCATATCACCATATTCTACATCGAATAGAGCACCGTTGATCAGTTGATCGGGGTCGGTTTGATAGCCGCTGGTTATTTCGCGGTACATGCGGGCAACCCGTTCCGGGGTTTTGAGCAACCCGTCACGGCTGGGATCTTCACCGATCTCAAGCAGGATTTGATGAACGGCTTGTTGGATGCTCTCAGCCGGCTTGATCTCACCTTCCAGCAAGATGAAGGGTTGCGGATGGGTTAGCAGTTGGGGTATTTCGACAGTTGGGTTATTCATAGCATTCTCCTCAGGTCAAGCCAATAAGATAATTCTGGTCATATTATACAGCAAATAAAATAAATGTCAAGGTTTTGCACAGGAATTATTTGGGGTTTTTCGCGATGGTTTATCCTGATGACTGATGGATCAAGCCTAGGCAAGACAATGGATGCAAGCCGTCGGTCAAACTCAATTGCCGCACAATTGCCCTGATGCGAGGATAGACAGCGTGTTTTTAGGCGGTTCTAAGCTCAACGTTTCAGGTCAGGGATTTGTGTGTGAGGGCTACGACTCGTGGCAACCTATGCGTACACCCGCGTGATTCATTTCCCGTTGACGTTTTGGCGTTTCTTTGGTATTATGCGTGCTATAATTTCTACCGTATCAAGAGATTTTGGTTGATAGAAAGGAGTAGCTTATCAGCGCGGTCAATTATAGAGTAAACGAAGCCATCAAAGTCCCTCAAGTCCGCTTGATTGGCCCTCAGGGCGAAAATATCGGGGTTGTCTCAATTGAAGAGGCGCATCGGATCGCCCATGAAGCGGATTTAGACCTGGTGGAGGTGGCGCCCAATGCCGATCCACCGGTCTGTCGGGTGATGGATTTCGGGAAGTTTATTTACGAACGGACAAAAAAAGAACGCGAAGCCCGCAAAGCACAGACAAAAATTGAAATCAAAGAGATTCGCTTGCGCCCAAAGACCAACGAACACCATCGCGCCCTCAAAGTAAGAGATGCGCGTCGCTGGCTCGAAGATGGGATGAAGGTAAAGGTGCGCATTCGCTTTCGAGGTCGGGAAATCACTTATCCGGAAATCGCTCTTGAAGACCTCAAGGCGGTGGCAGAAGACTTAGCCGATATTGCGGTGGTCGAGCAAGCGCCAGCTCTCGAAGGACGAACGATGTTAATGGTGCTGGCGCCTGGCAAGCAAGCGAAAAAGAAAGAGAAAGAGAAAGAGAAAGAAACAGAAAAAGAATCCGTTTCGCGCTGATGAAAAACCTGCTCCCTGAAAACATCTGATCTCGCCCGCGCCCGACCTGGAGCGCGGTGTTTTCTGTGAAAGGAGAAAGACTGTGCCACGAAAAATGCCTGAAGGAAAATATAAGTTAAAAACCCACAAAGCAACCGCCAAGCGCTTTCGTTTGACAGGAACGGGGATGCTGGTGCGCACCAAAGGCGGTAAAAGTCACCTGCGTCGGCGTACCTCTAAACGCACCAAACGCCTGTTCCAGGAAATGCTGCCGGTGCGGGGAAGAGGCATCATCAAGCGTGTCCATCGTCTGGCGCCGAATTTGAAATAGAACCAATGGTATTTGGTTTTAATCCCTTTTGGTTTGCCGACCGCTGGGTGCATTGAACTGGTGAGCAACGTTCACCGGCGTCCAGGGGAAGGCAGGAGAGTGTAACATGAGAGTAAAGACCGGACCTTATCGCAGGCAGCACCACAAAAAGGTGCTCAAGATGACCAAAGGCCAGTTTGGCACCCGTTCGCGGCTTTTCCGCCGCGCCAACGAAGCCATGTTGAAAAGCCTTTGGTATGCCTACCGCGATCGCCGCACGCGTAAACGCGACCTGCGCCGCTTGTGGATCGCCCGCATTAACGCGGCCGCTCGGGCAAACGGCACGACCTACAGCCGTCTGATGGATGCGATGAAAAAGTCCCAGATCGCCATCAATCGCAAGATGCTGGCCGATTTGGCGGTGCGTCAGCCTGAGGCGTTTGCGGCGGTGGTTGCAGCAACAAAATCTGCATAGGCGAACGCATCTTTCGGTCGAAACGAGGCGATTTTGCTCGCCTCGTTTTTTTATTTCCTGCGTAAGGTATAATAAACCTGGTATCTGCGGAGGTTGAAATGAACGCAAATCCGAATCGAAAAATTCAGCCGGCTCCAACGGGCGGTTTCTTTGGGGAACTTTCGACCCGCCTCAAACTGATTTTGCGCTTACTTGCCGATGGGCGCGTCAATCCACTGATCAAGATATTGCCCATTGCTTCGTTGGTGTACTTAATTGCCCCCGATTTGGCTCCGGGCCCGCTGGACGATGCTATGATTATCTGGTTAGGCGCCTATTTGTTCGTCGAACTTTGCCCTCCCGATGTCGTTGAAGAACATCTCAAAAAGATTCGTTCGTCAGTGGTTAGCCAGATTTCCGAAGAGAAAAAGACGGAATTTCGACCTGAGGACATTGAAGACGCCGAGTACTGGGAGGAGCCAAAACCGTGAGGGTAATGTTTCACCGTTACTGCTGGTCAATATTCATTATCTTGCTGGTTGCGTGTGAACCCAACACGCCGCAGGCATTGTCAACCCAATTTATACCGCAGAAGACAAACGCCGCAAGACCAGACGTAATCGTTATCCCTTCAACCCCTAATAAGGTGGTTGTTCCGTTGATTACGCCGGATGCCGAATCGATAACGCCTGCCCCAGTTTCCCCAAACGAATCTGTAACCGTGGTGCAGACTTTTCCAGACCCGGCTGCCTATCGATGGGTAGAAGTGGCAAGCCGATTGAAAGCACCGGTGGGGATGGGCGTTGCCGGCGATGGTTCGGGGAGACTCTTCATCCTGGAACAGGAAGGCACGATCCGCGTCTGGCAAAATGGACAACTGGAGAAAACGCCCTTTTTAGATATCCGTGCTCGGGTAGGCAGCCGCGGTAGCGAACAGGGCTTGCTGGGCATTGCCTTTCACCCGCAATATGCAAAAAATGGGTATTTCTATGTCAATTATACGGACCAGGCTGGGGATACCGTAATTGCTCGCTTTCAAGCCGATCCACCTTCTGCCAGTACGGCTGATCCAGCAAGTGAGCAAGTTCTCTTGCGAGTTGCGCAGCCGTATGCCAATCACAACGGTGGCGCAGTGGTTTTTGGGCCTGATGGTTATCTCTATCTGGGTTTGGGTGATGGCGGTTCGGCCGGCGACCCTCAAAATAACGCCCAGTCTTTGAATACGCATTTGGGCAAAATCTTGCGCCTGGATGTCGATTCGGGATCGCCCTACGCTATCCCTCCAAACAATCCCTTTGCTGCAGGCGGCGGTTTGGCTGAGATTTGGGCGTATGGCCTGCGTAATCCCTGGCGGATTGCCTTTGATCGAAAAACCGGCGAGCTTTACATCGGCGATGTTGGTCAGAATCAATGGGAAGAGATCGATTATCTGCCCGCCAATGCCGCTGGGGATTTGAACTTCGGCTGGAAATATCTGGAAGGAACCCATCCATACGAAGGAACAGTCCCGGTTGGAAAGACCCTGATTCCACCTTTCTATGAGTATGGACATGATCGAGGTTGTTCCGTAACCGGTGGGGTCGTCTATCGCGGCCGGCAATTGCCTGACTGGGAGGGGATTTATCTCTTCGGCGACTATTGCGCCGGCTGGGTAGATGGCTTGCGCCGCTTCCCGGATGGTAGCTGGGCTTACCAAAGCCTCTTCAACGACTTGGGACGCATCTCCTCCTTTGGCGAAGATGAGCAGGGTGAAGTCTATGTCATTGACCATTCAGGGAAAATCTATCGGTTGGAACAGCGATGAGAAAGGCTTTTGAGACCCGCCTCTGGCTAAGCAACCTGGCAATGGCTGCAGTGATCTGGGCATGTTCTTTGCGCACGACTCTGCCAACGCCCGCTGCTACGCCAAATAACGCGGCAACGATGCCGCCAACGACAACGCTCCCTGCGCCTACCTTCACCCAGGCTGAGCTCCTCCTCACCGAAACCCTTTCGCCAACCCCGACCGTGCAAGCCCCTATCCGCTTTGCTGTCATCGGTGATTATGGCTCAGGGAATGAGAATGCCCACCAGGTGGCAGAGCTGGTTAAATCCTGGCAGCCCGATTTCATTCTCACCACCGGCGACAACAATTATCCGGATGGCTCTCGTGAGACCATTGATCACCGCATTGGGCAGTTTTACCATGAGTATATCCATCCCTACCGCGGCAGTTACGGCAAGGGTGCTGAGCAGAATCGCTTTTTCCCAACCCTGGGTAACCATGACTGGATGAGCGAGTCCGCTCAACCTTACTTTGATTACTTTGAGCTGCCCAACAACGAACGCTATTACGACTTCACCTGGGGAGCCGGGCATTTCTTTGCTTTAGATAGCGACTCAAACGAACCGGATGGAGTCGGGCGCAGTTCCCGTCAGGCGCAATGGTTGCAGGAGCAATTGCTTGCTTCCACCCTGCCGTGGCAAATCGTTTATATGCATCATCCACCATACTCGTCGGGAAAACGCGGCGCAGTGGATTGGATGCGCTGGCCGTTTCGCGAATGGGGTGTAGATGCGGTTTTGTGTGGGCACGATCATTATTACGAACGTTTGGTTGTGGATGGCCTGGTTTATCTGATTAATGGCGCCGGCGGTGGTGGTTTATATGATTTTGGCGAAATTGCCGAGGGTAGTCAAAAGCGGTTCAATGGTGCCTATGGCGCCTTGTTGGGCATCCTGGATGACGATTATTTGATCTTTGAATTTTATACCGTAGGGGGCGTCTTGATCGATCGCTATGAAATGACCCGCACGACCCAATGAACCTGGCGATTTTTTCACCCGAAGAGTACTTCAGCATAGTTAACAACCTGTCATTCCAAATTGTGCCGATACATGGAACAACCTGCCATCACAAGTCGTGTGGATAATTTGCTGAGAAAACCGTCCACGAATTGACCACGAATAAACGAATGGAAGCGCTATTCGTGCATTCGTGAAAACTTCATGGACGGTCTGCCCTGCTAAGAAAGCCTTTGGTAGGTAATTCCGCAAACGGTATTTACAAGCGTGAATCAGAAACGGCGGTGGCTGAGACGGGCTTTTGCCGAGCGTCCAGGGCGGCGCGGATTTGTTCGTATTGCTGGCGAGTCAGCGGATAAAACCACGCCACCATGATCGCTGCCAGCACCAGCAAGGCGCTAAAGGGCCCCGTCATCCAGCGAATGGCCGTCAGGGCGGAAGGAGCTTGCTGCCAGACAGTTACCCCTTGCGGAGGCGCTTGATAACCGAAAAGGTTCAAGGCTTGCAAAGCGAAGAATCCAGCCAGTGCCCCACTCAGCTTGCGAAAGAGGGTGATAGCGCCGAAATAAAGCCCCTCGTTGCGTTCCCCGGTTTGATATTCATCCCAATCGACTGCGTCCGGCAACATAGATTCTGGCAAGATGCTGGCGGTTGCAACACTCAAGCCGGCCAGCGCCGACAGCGCCAGCGTCAGGGAAACTTGTCCTGGCTGGACAAGCATCAGCGCGCTGAGAACCAGAATCCAAAAGATCATCCCGATGATGTAGGTGACCTTTTTGCCAAATCTGGCGGAGAGGCCGGTCCACAGAGGGATGGAAACCAACGAGACGAGCATCAGGCTACCCATGGCAAGCGACTCCAGTGCAAAGTCCTGCCCAAAGAGCGGGCGGCTGATCAGTGAATCGCCTTTGCCAACCCAATAAACGGCGAAAAAGGGTAACATGCGCGAGACCAGATCAAAGGCAATCCAGGTCAAGGAGTATAAACCGGTCACGTACAGAAACGGTTTGTTGCGCAGGATCACCCCCCACATCTTGCGCAGGTCAACCCTTTCGGGTTCTTCTAAATCGGTCTTGGTTTCTTTGATAACGAGCGGGATGATCAGGAAGGGAAGGATTGCCAGGCCGCCGAATAATCCAGCCACCAGCAGGTATCCCTGTTGAGGGGTAGCGCCACTGCGCACCACCTCGTCCACGATGGTTGGCGCGGCAACAGCGGTGACCAGCGTAGCAAGCAGATTGAACAGCACCCGAAAGCCCGAAAGAGAGGTGCGCTCGTCGTAGTCGCGGCTGATGTCGGGCACCAGGGCTAAATAGGGCACGTTGACCAGCGTGTGCAAGGTGTCGGTGATCATGAAAGCCAGTGTGACGTAGATCATCTTGAGAAGCTGGCTGTCGGTTGGCGGTACCCACCAAAGGATTAGAAATCCCACACCAAAAGGGATGGCGAAGAGCAACAGGAAAGGCCGCCGCCGTCCCCAACGCGAGCGAACGCGGTCATTCAGGGCGCCGATCAAAGGGTCGTTGAGGGCATCCCAGGCGGTGCCGATCAGGGCAGAAAAGCTGGCTAAACCGGGGTTGAGCCGCACGACATCGGTCAAAAAAATGGTATAGAGCAAGGCGCGCAGGGTAGTGAAGCTGGAAAGCGACCAGTCGCCGGTGCCATAAAGCAGCTTTTGCCAGAAGGTCAATTTGGGGACGGTTTGGAGAGTGGTCATGGGTTCTCCTTGCAGGGTAGATCAGACGGGTATTGATTAAATTATAACCGTCATTGGTAAAGAAATAGGTGAAAAAGATTAATATTAGATTAATTGTTTAACAATCAATCGTAAAACTGTAGTATAATCAACAATGATGAACAAGCGGATGGACGGACGATTTTGTTCTGAAAAGATTGTTGGATTGATTTACAATCGATTGGTGAACAATTCCACCAATCGAAAGGAAAGAACAGCATGAAAAAAATCCAGCGTCCCCCGACCTTAGCCGTTGCCGCTGCCAATACTATCAAAGATGCTATTCTCGAAGGACAACTCTTGCCTGGCGAACCCCTGCACGAAATTGAATTGAGCGAAAAGCTGAACATCTCGCGGGGAACAGTGCGTGAAGCCTTGCGCCTCTTGAGTCAGGAAGGGCTGGTGGAAGTCATCCCTTATCGCGGCGCTTTTGTCACTTGTTTAACCCCACAAATGGTGGAAGAAATCTACACCCTGCGCGCCCTTTTAGAACCGTATGCGGTGCGCCTCTGTATGGAAAAGGGTGCTTTTGATCAAGAGACGTTGGAGCAAATGGCTGCCCTGGTCAAGCGTATGGGAGAGATGGAGCAGGCTGGCAATTATTCTGAGACCATCAAGGCGGATATGAAATTTCATGAGATTATCAGCGAACGTTGCGGCCACCATTTGCTAACGGAAGTATTAAAGAACCTGCAATCCATGACTCTGATGTTTATTCTCTCTACCAAATTGTATCAATCTGACATGATCAGTGATGAAGTTACTCACCAGGCTATCTATGAAGGAATTTGCAGTGGCGACCCGCAGATGGCGGAGGAGATCGTGCGCAAGCATATCACCGATGCCGGTACCTCTCTCCTCAGGCGCATGCATAGTGAAGCAACTGCGAGCGGTGAGGTGCAGGTCACCAATGTAGAAGCGCAACATATACCATAAGATCGGGAGGCAAACTTGGTCACACCCTTTGAAAAACGCATTCTTGAAGAACGCCGCCGCATGAGCGAGTCGCTGGATTCGTTACAAAAACGGGTAGAGACCTTTGCCAAGGGGCCGCGGAGCAAAGAAGTGCTGTTCAAAACGCTGCAGTACGAGTCGACCGGTCACCTTGATTTTGCTTTGTTCCCCTGTCCACCGGTGATCGATCACGGCCAGGGAGCTACCCTGATCGACGTGGACGGCAACGCATACATAGACCTGCATGGCGGGTTTACCGTCAATGTCCTTGGCTATGCCCACGAGGAGATCAATGCCGCCATTAAGGCGCAGTTGGATAAAGTCATTCAATTCGCAGAATTACCGATGGAACCGCGCGCCGAGCTGGCGCGGTTATTGGTTGAGCATACCGCAGGGGACTTTGAGAAAAAGGTCATGTGGGCGGTCACCGGGGGGGAAGCAGTGGAAATTGCGATGAAGCTTGCCCGCTGGTACACAGGTAAGCCGCTGATTGTCACCCATTGGGGCGATTACCACGGGCGAACTGCAGGCGCGATGGGTTTGACCAGCAAAGCCTTTATGATGGCCTATAGTTATCCCATCCCGCCCATGGATACTGGCGTTGTAAAAATTCCCTTTCCCTATTGCTATCGTTGTCCTTTTGGCAAGGAGTACCCGGCCTGCGATTTGTTCTGCGCCGATCAGTTTGAGAAGATGTTCGAGAGCAAGGAGACCTGGTTGAACAACCCCAAAGCCCAGGTAGTCAACGTGGCAGCGATGTTGATCGAGCCATTCCAGAGCTCAGCGGGATACCTGATTGCTCCCTTGCCTTATCTCAAGCGCATGAAGGAAATTGCCGAAAAATATGATTTTGTTTTTATCAGTGATGAAGTTCAAAACGGCATGGGGCGAACCGGTAAACTTTGGGCAATCGAACATGCCGGCGTTGCCCCCGATTTGATCACTGCGGCTAAGTCGCTTTCCAACGGCTTGCCTCTGGCGGTGGTGATCGGACGGAAAGAGATTATGGATTCATGGGGGCCAGGGGCGCACTCTTCAACTTTCACCGCTTATCCAGCCGCTTGTGCTGGGGGGGTGAAGCTCTTTGAAATTTTTGACCGCGACCATATTTTGGAAGGCGCGGCTCAAAAAGGAGCTTACTTCCTTGATGGCTTGTTAGATTTACAGAGAAGGCATCCCTCGATTGGAGATGTAAACGGTTTGGGTTTGTATTTGAGCATTGAGCTGGTCAAAGACCGTCACACCAAGCAGCCTGCCTCGGAAGCCAGTGCCTGGTTGTTGCGCCGCCTGTTGGAAGAAGGGGTACTATGCATCTATTCAGGATATTACTACAACCGCCTGTGCTTTGCTCCCCCCTTGGTCATTCAGCAAGAGGAAATCAACCGAGCCATCCAGATCCTTGACTGCCTGCTCGGAGAGATGGAAAGACAATTTGAAATTGGTAAATGAGGAGGTACTGAGGAAAACAACAACTTCGAATTTGACTAAATTTTACCCATTTTTAATTCTAAACCACTCAAAACTATTTCAAGGATGGAGGTAGAAATGTCTTCAAAACGGAACATTAGTCGGCGTGATTTCTTGAAAGTGTCGACCCTACTAACCACCAGCGCTGCTCTGGCTGCCTGCGCGCCACAAGCAACGCAAGCTCCGCCCCCGCCGGCGGCGCAAACGGAAGCGCCGGCTGTCCAACCTGGCGCGCCAGCCGTCAGCAAACCGACCGAGATCATTCACTGGTCCTGGCTGGCTGCCTCGGATGGAGAAATCTGGCAAAAAATGATTGATAGCTTCAACGAGGCGCATAAGGATAAGAACATCCAGATCAAAATGGAGCTGGTGCCTGAAGAACAGTATGTTACCAAAGTGGTTGCTGCGGCAGCCACCGGGCAGGCGCCGGATTTCGGTTGGGGTACGGCCGGTTTGCGGGCAAAGATGATCAAAGACGGTGTGATTGTTCCAATGGACGATTACGTGCAAAAGGTCGGCTTGGATCTCTCAGACTTCACCGAAGCCTCAATCAAGGCCTCGCGCTATCCGACCTTTGATAACAAGCTCTTCATGGTGCCGATGGATGCCATGAGCTTACAAAACGAAATCAACCTGGATCACGTGGCCGAGGCTGGCTTAAGCATTGACAATTACCCCAAGACCAACGAGGAGTTGCTGGATTGGGCTAAGAAGATGACGAAACTCGAGGGAGATAAAGTCGTCCGCTCTGGCATTATGATGACCGGCTCCGGTGTGCAACCGACAGTAACCTGGGGAATCGTTGCCGCTCAAATGGGCTTCCGCCGCGCCAGCGATGACCTCAAGACCGCCTGCATTAACCCCGAAGCGGGCATCCGCGCCATGGAGTGGGTGCTGGATTTGTTTGACAAGCACAAAGTTTCAACCCGCGATGTGACCGACCGCTATAAAGCTTTTGGCACCGGCGAAGGCTCTATGTTCTGGACAGGGCCATGGACGCTTAACGGTTACGTACAACAAGGGCTGAACTTTGCCACGGTGCCTTTCCCCAATATCGGCGGTGAGCACCGCACCTATTTTGAGCTGGGTGGTCTGGAAATGTACGTTCAAAAGGACCCAGGCCGCTATGAAGCAACCATGTATGCCCTCAAATGGCTCTCCGATAACAGCTTCTTGTGGACGACGGTCGGCCGCGGTGCCGCGGTGCGCAAGTCTATCCTGAACCGCGAAGATTATAAGACGGCCGGTCACCCCTGGAGCGTGCGTGGCGCCTTCATCGAAGGGATGGAGTTCGCCACCGAAGGTGAAATCCCCGTTTTAGAAGCGCCCGACTTCACCATTTACTCGGGTGGGAACTTCCTTGCCAAGACTCTCGAAACGGTCTGGACGCGGGAAAAGACCCCAGAGCAGGCTATGGAAGAGATCAGGCAACGCTGGCAAGAAAACCTGGATAAAGGATAGGATTGAACGTATGCCAAGAGTGGATAGGGAGGTATCCCCTATCCACTCCTCGAAAGAGGATGATGATGACCTCAATCGTAGGATCAATTCCAAAAGTTTCTATCCTCCAACGGCTGCGCCGCATGAACTGGCAAGGCAAGCGCATCGATTGGTCAGGGTATGTTTTTGTGCTTCCCTTCTTTGTGCCGTTTCTCACTTTCACCGTCGTAGCAATCATTTTCGGTGCTTATATTGCTTTTACCAACTGGAGCATCATGGGCTCGCCGGAGTGGGTGGGGTTAGCCAATTTTCGCGAAGCCTTTCGCGATCCCTGGGTGCGGAAAGCTTTCTTCAATATCTTGCGCTACGGACTGATCATCGTGCCTGGCGTCACGATACTAGGGTTATTGTTTGCTCTGTATGTAAACCAGCGCTGGCCGTTATCTAGCTTCGCTCGGACGGCCTTTTATTCCCCCAATGTGGTGTCGGCCACCGTGATTGGTCTGGTTTGGGTCTGGATTCTGGATACCCAGTTTGGTCTGGTCAATAACTACTTGAGCAAGTTGGGCATACCGAATATTCCCTGGTTGACCAGCACCCAATGGTCACTCATTGGGGTCAGTATTGCTTCAATCTGGTGGGATTTGGGCTTTAGTTTTGTGCTGTTTCTGGCGGCTTTGCAAGAAATTCCCTCTGAGCTTAAAGAAGCGGCTGCTATCGATGGCGCCAATCGTTGGCAGACCTTTTGGCACATTACGCTGCCACAAATTCGACCTGCTACAAGCATGATTGTGACCTTGCAATTGATTGCCACCCTGCGCATTTTCAGTCAGGTGTATATGATGACCAATGGCGGCCCGGCCGGATCGTCTGTTTCAGTTATTCATTATATCTACACCGAAGGCATTGTTCGTTTTCGCTTGGGATATACAGCAGCGGTGTCCCTGATGCTGTTTTTTGTGATTTTAGCGGTTACCCTGATCCAGCAAAGACTTATCCGTGAAAGAGACTAAAGGCAATGGTAGCGGATCTTCTCAATCGCTTTAGCAGTTTTCTCAAACGATTCAACCTGCGGATAGGGGATATTCCCCTATGGCTGGCAGGGTTAATAATTGCGGTGATGTGGATTGCCCCGTTTGTGTGGATGGTCAGTACGTCCCTCAAGCCGCCCAAAGAAGTGATGACCAAAGAAATTCAATGGTTGCCACGCACCGTGGTTTTGGACAACTATAAAAAAGTTTTCGAGTACCCGGTATTGCGTTGGGCATGGAACAGTCTGGTGGTGGCAAGCACCGCCACTGCGCTGGGGGTTTTATTTGGGGCAATGGCTGGCTATGCCCTGGCGCGATTGAATTTCCCAGGTAATCGCTGGCTTTTTGCCATTCTCGTTGCCTCCTTAATGATACCGGCTGAAATGACCATTGTGCCGATGTTTGTAGGCTTTCTCAAAGCCGGGCTCGCAAACACCTATTTTGCTTTGATTGTACCCGCTATCCCGAATGTATTTAGCGTCTATATCTTTCGCCAGTTTTTCCTGGGGCTGCCCGATGAACTGGAAGATGCAGCCCAAATTGACGGGGCAAATCGATTCCAGGTTTTTTGGCAAATTGCCCTGCCGTTGGCGCGCGCTCCCATGTTGGCTGCCACCATTCTACTGTTCACAACGAACTGGAACGCCTTCTTATGGCCGTTATTGATTGTTTTTGAAGAAGGGATGAAAACCATGCCAGTTGGGATTGCGGCCTTTACCCCGGTTGTCGGAACGCACACCCAACTGGAAGGCTTTGGCATTGCGATGGCCGGCGTTACCTTGCTCAGCCTGCCGAGTTTGTTAATCTTCTTCATTCTGCAACGTTACTTCATTGAAGGTATCTCACGCACAGGAATTAAAGGATGAGCCAAGCCAACGTGCCCCAAGCGTTATTCATTAATGGCGCATGGCAACCGAGCCACAGTGGAGAGAGGTTTGAAACTATCAATCCAGCCACAGAAGAAGTGTTGGCACAAGTGCCGCGCGCCGATGCTCAGGATGTGGATGCCGCCGTTCAGGCTGCCTATCGGGCGTTGAAAGGTGCCTGGAGTGAGATCACCCCCGCCGAGCGCGGGCGTCTGCTCTACCGCCTGGCGCAGACGATTGCGTTGCATCGCGACGAACTGGCAGAACTGGAAACTCTGGATAACGGCAAGCCGCTGCGCGAAGCCCTTGGCGATATTGACGGGGTTGTGCAGACGATTGAGTACAACGCAGGCGCGGCAGATAAGTTGCAAGGCGATACCATTCCGCTTGGCAAGGATATCGTTGACTTTACCTGGTTAGAGCCCTTAGGGGTAACCGCGCACATTGTGCCCTGGAACTTTCCCTTGGGAATCGCAGCACGCTCTGTTGCCCCGGCTTTAGCGGCCGGTTGTACAGTGGTCCTCAAGCCGGCTGAGGAAACTCCGCTGAGTGCTTTGCGTTTTGCGAGTCTGGCAAAAGAAGTTGGCTTTCCGGATGGGGTTTTGAATGTTGTGACCGGTTTCGGGGAAGAGGCTGGCGCTGCCCTGGTGCGTCATCCCCTGGTGCACGGCGTTACTTTCACCGGCTCTGCAGAGACCGGGCGCAAGGTGATGGCGCAAGCAGCAGAGGCAATCAAACCGCTGGTGCTGGAATTAGGAGGCAAAAACGCCCTGATCGTCTTTGAAGATGCCGACCTCGAGCGCGCTGTGAACGATGCCATCGAAGCTGTATTTGGCAATTGTGGTCAGGTTTGCTCGGCGGCTTCGCGGCTTGTGCTTCAACGCGCCATCTATGGTCAGTTTATGGAGAAATTTCGCGAGCGAGCTGCCCGGTTGCAAGTTGCGCCAGGTTGGGAAAACGGTGATTTGGGGCCGCTGGTCTCAAAACAGCAATTGCAGCGGGCATTCCATTATATCAAGCAAGGGATCGAACAAGGCGCCAAATTGAGTCTTGGGGGCGAACAGCCCCAACACCTCTCGCGGGGTTATTTTCTGCTGCCGACTATTTTCGAGTCTGTTCACCCTCGCATGACCATTGCCCAGGAAGAAATTTTTGCCCCGGTTGTGGTGGCAATGTCTTTTGATGATGAAGAGCAAGCCGTCCAACTTGCAAACGATGTGCCCTATGGGTTGGTGGCTGGAGTTTACACCCAGGATATTCGGCGAGCAATGACCCTCGCTCGCCAACTGGAGAGCGGTTCTGTGTGGATTAATGGCTGGTATCTGGGCGGCGTCCAAGCCCCAACCGGTGGCGTCAAAGCCTCGGGTTTTGGTCGCGAACGAGGCTTGCCCGGCATTCACAATTACCTGCAAATTAAAAACGTTGCCATAAAACTTTAATATCTGGAGCTAAACAATGACCAAAATAAAAGAAGTATCTCATCATACGATTTACAAAGACCCACAAGGAAAACATTGCAATAATCAGGTGGTAATTAAGCAATTGCAGGATGGGCAGGTGATGGCTGTATTTAGCGAAGAGCGCTTTCCCTATCATCATGATACCGGTCAAACGGTGTTGATGCGCTCTTTCGATGGCGGGGTCACCTGGGATGAGAACACCCGTCAGGTGGTTGTGCCGTGGACAGAAACAACGGGTAACTGGGACTGTGGTCTTTACGAGATGGCGGATGGAACGCTGATCGTTAACTTCACCCTGTGCGCCTTTTTCAAGCGTGGTATTAAACCCGAACAACCTTCCTGGAGTTCGGAACCCTATACCGAAGAGTGGGGGGATTGGACGTGGGCATATCGCTTGCGTCGCTGGATCGGCACCTATGTGGTAAAGTCAACGGACAAGGGGAAAACCTGGTCACCGATGATCCCGGTCAATGTTGTGCCCCTGACCCATGCCGGCACGCGCCTGGGTTGCTGGGGATTGCCCAATGGCTCTCTTTTGATGGGGGTTTATGGGCGAATCCGTGGTTATGAAGAAGAAGGAGAACATGAGTCAACCCGTTCGGCGTTGATTCGTTCGGACGATGGGGGAAACAATTGGGAATATTATTCCACTCTGGCGTATGACCCGGCCAGCATTATCGATTATGAAGAACCAGCTTTACTCCAGCTTAAAGATGGACGGCTGATCTGCTTTTTACGCACCCACGTCAACCCGAGTGGAGATGCCAAAAACCTGGCATATGTCATTTCAGAGGATGAAGGATTTTCCTGGACGCTACCCAAATGGACCAATATTTGGGGGTATCCGGCCGAGTTAATCACCCTTCAGGATGGGCGTTACTTGATGGTGTACGGTTATCGCCGTCCACCCTATGGGGTGCGCGGGGTGATTTCCGAAGATGGCCTCACCTGGGATGTCAAAAATGAATTTGTGATTCGCGAAGGCGGCGTGCCAGGCAAGCACGAAGCCGATCAACCTGCCTCGACCATGATGGACCCGGCTAGCGGTCGGATGAAAGCGGGTAGAGTCGATTGGCGCAATCCGGGTTTGTATCAGCATATCGGTTACCCAAGCGTGGTTCAGCTTAAGGATGGAACGATTGTTGTGGCATATCATGAGTGGAGCGAAGACCCACAGCCGATTCAATATGTGCTTTGCACGCGTTTTCGCTTAGCGGACTAGCGGATGAAATTGATGGAGCGGATCGAACACAAGATTCTCTATCGAGACCCATATTCCTACTGCGCCCATCCTCACCTGGTGAGCTTGAGCGATTCCTGTTGGGTCATGGTGTTCAATCGCGCTCCGCGGCGCTCGTTTTTGCTCCATCCTCCTCAAGATCCTCATTACTACAATGTCCTGATGGTTTCGACCGATCAAGGGGAAACATGGAGTGAGCCTTGGGTTGTGCCTGACTACGATTGGTATGGGGTCGAGTGCGCAGGCTTAACACCTCTTCTGGACGGGCGTTTGATGCTCAATCAATATCGTTTCCGTTGGTTGCCTCTCGAACAGGCCCGCCAAGAGTCAACCTCAGCGGCCTTCCTCTTTCCGGAAGATTGGGTTGATCAGTTGAAAACCGATTCGGAATTGAGTCCGGTTATCCCTTATCCTCCTGACCTTGAACGGAAAATCACCTGGGCAAGGGCTAATGGAGGCGCGTTTGTGCATTTTTCGGCGGATGGCGGGAAAACATGGGGCGGCACGGTTGCCTTGGATACACAGCCATATTCGGGTGGTTACGGAATGCGAGGCGGCGTACAGTTACCGAATGGAGAAATCCTATTGCCGCTGAGCGATGTCCCTTATTACCAGAAAATATTTCTGATGCGCTCTCGAGATGGGGGAAAAAGTTGGCAGCCACCTATTGCGGTTGCAGCAGAGGAAGGTTTATGGTTTGAGGAACCGACTCTGGTGAGTTTGCCCAATGGCAACCTGTTGATGCTTTTGCGTGAAAACACTACCCACTATCTGTACCAAACCATCTCAGCCGATCATGGCTATACCTGGAGCAAGCCAGTGCCAACCCCCATGTGGGGATATCCAGCTCACTTGCTCAGTCTGCCAGATGGGCAACTCCTGTGTGTTTATGGCTATCGCCGCAAGCCTTTTGGGATTCGGGCGGTGATCAGTTCCGATTTAGGTTATTCCTGGGATATAGTGCATGGGTATCTTTTGCGGGATGATTTGCCCAATGGTGATTTAGGTTATCCAAGTTCGGTGTTGCGTTCCGACGGCTCGGTTTACACGGTTTATTACGGCCAGGATAAGGATGGTGTGACCGGAATTCTGGCAAGTGTCTATTGGCTTAATTGAATCAGTTTCGTTTGAGACGAACAGGAGAAAACCATGACATCTCTCTCTCATTCTTCGAAAAATTCAGCCAGCTTGTTTTCATCGTTGCGAGAGTGGTTTTCAGATGCGCGCAATACGATTCTCTTTGTGGTCGGATTTTTGCTGTTTTGGGAGCTTGCGGTGATCGTTTTTCGCATCCCGCGCTACATTTTGCCCTCTCTGTCCAGCATCATCCGTCAGTTTATCCGCAATTTCGATTTGATTTGGGAATACACCTTGATCACCGGCTATGAGACGCTGGTTGGCTTTGTCATCGCTGTCGCCATTGGCGTTCCGCTTGCCATGTTGACTGCATTTTCGCGGCTTCTCCGTCAGACGTTCTATCCCTTCGCTGTTGCGCTGGAGATGGTGCCGAAGATCGCCTTTGCCCCGCTGTTTGTGACCTGGTTTGGCTTTGGCTTTATCCCCAAAATGATTATTGTGTTTTTGGTTTGTTTCTTCCCCATTCTCCTAAACGGTATTTTGGGCTTTACTTCGCTCAGTCAGGAGATGGTCTATTTCAGCCGCTCAACTGGTGCTAGCCAATTGCGGATGTTCTGGAAGATTCGCCTGCCGGCCGCCCTGCCAGAGTTGTTTGTCGGGTTGAAAGGAGCGGCGGTCAATGCGACCGTTGGCGCCACGATCTCGGAGTGGATTGGTGGAGATGCTGGCTTGGGATATTACATCCAGATTGCTACTGGTCAATTACGGATGGACCTCGCGTTTGCCATCATCTTTATGCTCACAGCGCTGGGCTTATTGTTGTTCTATATTGTCCAACTGGTCGAGAAACGGATGATCCCGTGGCACGTCTCGCAGCGGGTCTCGGTTTTCGGTAAACAAGAGGTTTAGTTTTCAGGTGAGAAAGGAGGTGGAAGGGCGAAAAAACATGCATTTGGAAACTTATTCAATTGAAAACTTATTCAATCCAAGTTCCTAACCCATGATTTGAGAGGAGAGAAAAAATGAAACCTGTATCTCGTATCTTGTCCGTTTTATTGCTTGTGGCGCTGTTGGTGTCCTGCGCCCCACCGCCGCCCGAAAAGATTGTGGAGACGGTTACCGTCATCGAGACAGTGGTTGTTGAAGGGTCTCCGGTCGTGCAGGAGAAAATTATTACCGCAACCCCCTTGCCGCCCAAAGACAAAGTTACCTTGCGCTTGAACTGGTCTTACTATGGCATTCACGCAGTCTTCATCTATGGCATGGAAAAAGGCATCTATGACAAATACAACATTGATCTGACCGTCAAGCAAGGGAATGGCTCGAGCAATGCTGTAAAACTGGTGGCAAACAAAGACAGCGATTTTGCCTATGCCTCGAATGGCGCTTTGATCAGCAATATGGTCGGCGGCGCGCCGGTGATTGCAGTGATGTCGGTGGATGCCATGGGTACCGATGCGGTCTTGTGTCGCCCGGATTCCGGCATCAAGGAGTTCAAAGATCTGAAGGGCAAGACGATTATGACCACCGCTGGGGCTGGCGTGAATGACTACTTCCCGGTGGCGCTGGCGCATGAGGGCATGAGCCTGGACGATGTCAAACTCACCAATGTCGCCGAAGCGGCGCTGGTCACCAGCTATCTGCAAAATTTAGCGCCGTGTATTCTGGCCGGCATTGATGATAAGCCAGCTCAGATCGAGCAGGAAGGCGGCGATCCACCCATTATCTTTAACTATGCCGATTATGGGGTTGCTCAGCCCGGCTATGTGATTGTTTCTCATCAAGATACGGTGAAGAACAATCCGGATTTGGTGCAGCGCATGGTGAACGCAACGCTCGAATCGATTCAGGCTTGCCTGGATGACCGCGAGGCTTGTGCCAAAGCGCTAGTGGACTACAATGCTCAGCTTGCTGACACCGAAACCATGGTTCGGAAACAACTGGATGTCTCGCTGGATATCCTCTTCTCGCCCAACAACAAGAACAAATGCCTGGGCATGAATGTCCCCGAGGATTGGGCAGGCGTGCTTGAGCTGAAGAAGCAATATCAGGGCTTAGAGACGGATATGACTGCCGATATGTTCTACACCAATCAGTTTGTCCCCTGCGCCCAGTAGAGTAACGAACAAGGTGACTGCCACAGTCAGAGTGGCAGTCACCTCCTTCCGTAACGGAGGCTGTGTTGAAAGAACTCATTCAAATTCAAGGCGTAAAAAAAATCTATCAGAGCAAGGCTGGCCCCATCCATGCTCTGGGACCCATTGATTTGACCATCCGAGAAGGTGAATTTGTCTCCATTGTTGGTCCTTCGGGATGTGGAAAAAGCACCTTGCTGTTGCTGGTGGGGGGATTGTTGGAATACGAGGCTGGACAGATTTTGATTAATGGGAATCCAGTCAATAAACCGCAAACCGAGATTGGGATTGTCTTCCAGACGCCGGTTCTGGTGGATTGGCGAGACGTGTTAGGAAATGTGCTCCTCCAAATCGAGATGCGAGGACTGAAGAAAGAAGCATATATTGAAAAGGCGAAAAATCTGCTCCGTTCCGTTGGGTTGGCGGAGTTTGAGAAACGATATCCGTTTGAATTGTCTGGGGGGATGCAGCAACGCGCTGCTTTCTGTCGCGCTTTGATTCACGATCCGCCGTTGGTCCTGATGGATGAACCGCTTGGCGCTTTAGATGCTATCACCCGCGAACAGTTGCGCGTCGATCTCGAGCAGTTATGGCTGTTGACCAAGAAAACGGTCTTGTTTGTGACCCATAGCATCCCCGAATCGGTGCAGCTTTCAGACCGGGTGGTCGTTTTCACGCCGCGGCCAGGTCAAATTGCAGAGGTGATCGAGATTGATCTACCGCGCCCGCGCACGATTGCTGTAAGAGAAAGTGCGGCATTTCAGCAGTATGTTCATCAGTTGACCAGTATCTTTATGAACTTTGGTATACTGCGGGATACCGTTGCTGCAGAAAATCAGAAGTCAGTTGTCGGTGAAGAGTAAATATAGAAAGGAGTTTAAGATGGCCCTGAGTTGTGTCAATGGAAAAATTCTGCATATCAACTTGAGCGAGGGAAAAACCTGGTTTGAGACACCGGATGAGTCCTTCTACCGCAAATACGGTGGCGGCAGCGCAATGGGGGTTTACTATATTCTGCGCGAAATGAAACCGAAAGTTGATCCGCTCTCGCCGGAGAACATCCTGACCTTTTTTGTGGGCGTCCCCACCGGTTTGCCGATTTCTGGTCAGTCACGGATGGTTGCCAATGCCAAATCGCCCTTAACGGGGGCAATTGGGGATGCCCAATGCGGCGGCTTTTTCCCAGCCGAGATGAAGTTCGCCGGCGTGGATGGAATTGTGGTGCGCGGGCGCTCGCCCCATCCCGTCTACCTCTGGATTCACGATGGGGAGGTTGAGATTCGCGATGCCTCTCACCTGTGGGGCAAGACAACTGGTGAAGCAGAAGACATCCTCAAGGCTGAATTGGGCGATCCAAAGGTTGAGATTGCCCAGATCGGGCCAGCCGGTGAGAATATGGTGCGTATGGCTGCCATTATGAATATGGTCAACCGCGCCAACGGCCGCACCGGTATGGGCGCTGTGATGGGCTCGAAAAACCTCAAGGCGATTGTTGTGCGCGGCTCGCCGGCGCGCATCAAGGCGGCTCATCCCAAAAAGTTGACCGAGCTCTTTCGTGGTGGCACAAAGCGCATCCCCGATACGCCCGCCGTGCAATTTCTACACATTCATGGCACCACGGGCGACGTAGCCGGTTGTCAGGCGGTTGGGCAATTGCCAACCCGCAATTTCAACGAAGGTCAATTTGAGGGTTATGAGAGCATCAGCGGCGAATTGATGACCGAAACCATTCTGGTTGAGCGTGATACCTGTTACTCTTGCACAGTGCGCTGTAAACGAGTGGTCGAGACCGAATTCATGGATCGCAAGGTGCTGCCCCGCTTTGGCGGCCCGGAGTACGAAACGATGGCTACGCTCGGTTCCTACTGCGCGGTGGACAACATGCACGCGGTGGCGCTCGGCAATCAATTATGCAACCAGTATGGTTTGGACACCATCTCGACCGGCGCCACGATTGCCTTTGCTATGGAATGTTATGAAAACGGCTTGATCACCAAAGAAGATACGGGCGGTATTGAGTTGCGCTTTGGTAATGCTGAGGCGATGGTAACCATGGTCGAATTGATCGGCAAGCGCGAAGGCTTCGGAAATGTGCTGGCTGAAGGATCGGCGCGGGCAGCCAAGATCATTGGCAAGAATGCCGAAGATTATCTCATAACCGTGAAAGGTCAAGAGATGCCAGCCCATATGCCGCAATTCAAGCGCAGTTTGGGCTTAATCTACGCCGTCAATCCTTTTGGTGCCGATCACATGTCTTCTGAACATGATCCTTTCTACGAGGAGGGTAACGCCGACGAGATGGCGCAGCGCAACATGGCCCAGTTGGGATTGACCAATTTGCAGGAGCCGGGCAGCATCACCGCCGAAAAGGTACGCATGGCGTTCACGACCCAAAAGGTCTTTTCAGCCCTGGATACCTTCGCCTTGTGCAGCTTCGTATTTGGCGTTGGCTGGCAGCTATATAGCCCCCTGGAAACGGTGGAAATGATCAACGCTGCCACTGGTTGGGATATGACTCTGGAAGAATTTCTGCAAGTGGGTGAGCGGCGGATTAACCTGATGCGTGCCTTTAACGCTCGGGAAGGTTTTACGGCTGATGACGATAAGTTGACCAAGAAGTTTTTCCAACCCTTGAAAGGCACCGGACCAACCGCGGGTGTGTATTACAAACCCGAAGAGTTTAACTTTATGAAAGAGACCTATTACCAGTTAGCAGGGTGGGATCCCAAGACTGGCAATCCCAGCCGCGAGAAGCTGGCATCCCTGGGGTTGGAATGGGTTGAGGGATGACCCTCACCCGCGAGATTTCCCTCACCCCCGGCCCCTCTCCCATGGGGAGAGGGGAGTTCGACTCCCTTCTCCCTTAGGGAGAAGGGTAGGGGATGAGGGACAATGGCAATAGCGATGAGGAATGTCAGAAAGCAATGGAAGGAAGCCCTCACCCCCGGCCCCTCTCCCAGGGGGAGAGGGGAGGCACGCACCTCCATCCGGGCTCAAAAGGGAATAGGGGAGGAATGGAGACGATGACAAGCATCCCACCTCTCTATCAACGCGCCATTCAGGTCGCCA
>DAOTZA010000140.1:0-8721 GCA_034434515.1 Anaerolineales bacterium
TCGCCGCGATGAGCGTTGACAATCTGGCGGCAGATAAATAGCCCCAAACCGGTACCGCGTACATTTTTATCCGGTGTGGGCACCCGATAAAAGCGCTTGAATAACGACGGCAAATGTTCAGGAGCAATGCCCGGACCAGTATCACGAACTTTAACGTGAACCGTCTGCGGTTCCGTCTCAGCCGAAATTGTCACCATCGAGTTTGGGGCATATTTGCTGGCATTGGTCAAAAGGTTGTCAAAAACCTGCGCCAAACGGCTGGCATCCGCCATCAGGCGTAGTTCGGGTAAGTCTTGTTGCAATTGTATCTGAATGTTATCATGCAAGGACAAGGCGCGCATAACGACATCGCGCAAGAAAGCATCCAGGCGCAAAGGTTGAAAGCTCATTTTCAACGTCCCTGCTTGCAGTCGGGATGAATCCATCAGATTTTCGATCAATTCTCTCAGGCGATCGGATTCTTCGTCAATAATGGTTAAGAATTCGCGGCGGGTTTCATCATCCCAGTGAATATCTTCCCTCAGGAGCGTTGTCGCATACCCCTTAATAAATCCCAGTGGGGTCAATAATTCGTGCGAAACGGTCGCAATAAAATCTTCTTGCAGTTGATTTAGCTTCCGCTCGGCTTCCAGGTGGGCAATTTGTTTCACCAGTCGATCATGGCCAAGCAATTGAGCAACCAGGCCGGCAATAAACTCCGACAAGCGCACTTGATCGGGAGTATATGGCGGACCCCCAAAGCGGATAAAGACCAAAGCTCCTTCAAGCTGATTTTCAAGGTATAAAGGCAGGCCTAACAAAAAGCGAAAGCGGGTACGGTCGGTGATTTCTTCACCGCCTTCTTCAATGCGAGATAAGAGGCGACCGGTCTGTAAGACTTCATGCGCGGTTGCTTCGCCCCATGACAATTCTGCTTCCTTGAACCGTCCTCGCCCGATGGCGCGAGCATAGGCTGGCTGCAGGCTTTCTTCCCCACGCAAATACAGCACCAGGTTATCAAAAATGAACACCGGTCGGGCTAGGCGGATGATTTCATCCAGCGCAGAGTCTATGTTTTCTGCCAGGGCAACTGCGCGGCTGATGGCATAAACAGCTTCTAACTCTTCGGGACGCAACGTAGCGGGGTTGATTTTATCGGTATCCACTCGACTCGCTGGCATGATCCTCTCCGATGACTGGCAGGGAGAACTCAAACAACGAACCCTTGCCTACCTCTGATTCTACTCGCAACTGGGATCCATGGGCTTCAAGAATTCGAGTTGCCAGCGCAAGTCCTAGGCCTGTACCGCCATACCGCCGGGTTGTTGAACCATCCAGTTGGTGAAACGGTTCAAAGATTTCTGCCAGACGTTGAGCTGGTATGCCAATCCCTTGATCGCGAACCGAAACCGTGACAATGCCTTGATGATAAAGAATGGCTAAAGAGACTTTTCCCCCAGCCGAACTAAATTTGATCGCATTGTTGATCAACTCATCGATTACCCAGGCGATTCGCTCGCGGTCACAATGCACGAGCGGGATATCTGGTTCAATCTCGGCTTCAAGGACAATGCCCTTGACTTTTGCAGAATAACGATGCCGATCCAAAACTTGAGCAGCAATTTCCTGCAAGGTGTTATTGGTCAGGGTGAGGGTAAGTTCGCCTCGTTCTGCATAGGCAAACAGAATCAGATCATCGATTAACTTTTCAAGGCGCATTGCCGAGCGCAATAGAGCATCCAGCGCTTTCGCCTGTTCATAGGTTACTTCTCCAAAAGCCCCTTCCTTCATCATGTCTAAATAGCCTCTCAGCAATGTCAGCGGGGTACGCAATTCATGGGAAACATTGGCAATAAAATTCGCTTTGATCTGATTTAGCTCACTCACCCGCAACAGAGCCTGGCGCAATTCCTGGGTGCGCTGCTCGACCCGCCGCTCCAGCTCTCGATTGGCTTGCTTTAGCGCCTCTTGCAGTTGGAGAATCTGGAGCGTGATCGCTTCGTCTAAACTGGTTTCATCTATGTAACCCAACTCAACCAAAGATCGTCCAAGGCGGACACTTCTACCGAGTCCGTTCTGCTCAACTTGATACTGTAAGGCGACTTCGAGTTGTTTTGGGGTAATTTTCCCCTGAGATACCAGGGCATCTCCCAAACGCGGCACAAGAATCTCGGGTTCAAGAGAGATTGCCTTACCCGTATGCAGATTTTGGTTCGCCAATAGCTCACCGATTGTCGCTTCTATCGCCAAATCTAACCCACAATTTTGACAAAAACTATCCTCTGTGCGCAACGGCTGATGACATCGGGGACAAATAAAAGCATCTACCATTCTTGTGCTTAATCATATCGCCGATTTGAGTTCCATGCAAGTAACCTTTCGCCTCCGCCAATCCCTCAACTGCGGACTGTTTTTTGAATCACTCACAAAATAAGGCATAAGGTTTTCTTCCCCCATAAATCAGACGTAAATTAGCTGTAAAGTTTTTGTAAGGTTCAAGATTCCAAATCGCGTGCATAATAAAAGGCGTAAAGTATCTCTTTCCACAGTTATCATGTACAGGAGAAACGGCATCAGTGGAGAACGGCAAACCCAAAAAAGTTTTGATCATCGATGACGATCTTGCCTTGTGTGAGTCATTGAAACTCATCCTTGAGCCAAAAGACTTCATTGTCGCCAGCGCGTCTAACGGGGCAGATGGCATCCGCCTCTGTCAAGAGTGGCAACCAGATATTGTCGTCCTCGATCTCCTTATGCCGGGTATGGATGGATGGGAAGTCGCTGCTCGCATTCGCTCCTTCAGCGATGTGCCCATCATCGTCCTTTCTGCGGTAAGTAAACCCGAACTGGTTGCTAAAGCCCTGGATGAAGGCATTGATGAATACTTAATCAAACCAGTACCCGGCATCGTGCTGGCGGCTCATCTCAAGCGCTTAACGAGGCGATCTCAAACTCCATCACCGAACCCCTGACCGCTCAAAAATGGTCGTAAGCCATTCCTCACGGCCCGATTGAATAGACCGATAAGCAACGAATGAACGAATGAGTACCCCTCATTCGTTTCATTGTCTGGAGCTGCATTACGGGGGTTGCCAATCCTACCCAAAGCGCAGACATTCTGGACTTCCAGCCATAGCAAGCCTCTTCGCTTAAATTAGGCTGAAAGGGGGATGGGTGAAATTGCATTTTACATTTCTTAACATACCCATCAGTTGATTAAGAAATCCTAGCATGAATGCGAAGAAAACTTAATCGCTTATTGACACAACCTTAAACATAATCTGATAAAGTATGTCTTGAAAGGAGTTAAGAGATAATGGGTTTCGCTGATCTACACATTCACTCAACCGTCAGTTGGGATGGGACTGCAACAATCTCAGCGATTCTAAAATATGTGGTCGAAAAAACCGATCTTGACGTGATTGCGATTACCGATCACGATGAAATTATCGGTGCATTGCGAGCTGAACAAATCGCTCACCATTACGGGATTGAGGTCATTACCGGCAGTGAGGTCTCTACAGCCGAAGGTCATCTTCTGGCTTTATTCATTCGCGAAAAAATACCGGTAGGAATGTCTCTGGTCGATACTGTGCGCTATGTAGGCAAACTTGGTGGACTTTGTATCGCTGCCCACCCAATGGCAGCCGGTTCACCCAGTTTGTCGGCTGAAGCCATTCGTAAGGCTTTGCATTATCCTGATGTGGCAGAAGTTCTGGTCGGCATCGAGGCGATCAACGGCGGCCTTTTCCATCAAGGCAGTAACTTCCTGGCATCAGCTTTGGCTGAGTCTCTGCCGGTAGCTGCAGTTGCCAATAGCGATTCGCACATCTTGCAAACCATTGGCTTTGGCAAAACCGAATTCGAGGGCAATACCGCTCTGGATTTACGCCGGGCTTTGGAAGCCCATCAGACGCGCCCGGTCTGTATTCGTCATGCAACTCCCTGGCTAGTTATTCCCTCCTGGTTGGAGTTCTTTTTGCTCAAGAAATTTGGCTGGGTGCGTTGGAACCCTCATCCCTTACAGCCGATGCGATTGGGACGCGCCAAACTTGTCATCTAATGAGGTAATTGCGTGAGTCGAAACGTCCTGTTTATTTGCGGTTCGCTCAATCAGACCACTATGATGCATCAGATTGCCCAACGCCTGGAGGGTTGCAATACCTTCTTCACCCCCTTCTTTGCAGACGGACCGCTTTCCCTCCTTGCCAGGACTGGCTTGCTAAACTTCACCATCCTGGGTGGACGTCACCGGAAAAATACCCTACAGTATCTGCGGGCTCACGATTTGCCCATTGATTACGCCGGCCGAGGTCGCCACTATGACCTGATCGTCACCTGCACCGACTTGATCACACAAAAGATCATTCGTGAAACCCCAACCGTTCTGGTGCAGGAAGGTATCATGGAAGCTGAAGATTGGCTTTTCCCGCTGGTCAAACATCTCAAACTACCCCGCTATCTGGCAAATACCGCAGCCACCGGCTTATCCGACCAATATGAAGTCTTCTGTGTTGCCTCTGAAGGGTATCGGGATGATTTTATCCGCAAGGGAGTCAAAGCCCATAAACTGATCGTCACGGGCATCCCAAACTTTGACAACGTCAACGCTTATTTGACCAATGACTTTCCCTTCAAGGATTATGTATTGGTGGCTACCTCCAGCGCCCGCGAGACCTTTAAGCCTGATGATCGCCTCTACTTTCTCAAGCAGGTCAAACAGGTTGCCAACGGACGGCCGATCATCATCAAGCTCCATCCGAACGAAGACCAAAAACGGGCGATCTTTGAGATTCAACGTATGCTCCCTGAAGCGCTCATCTTAAGCGAGGGAGACATCTATGCGATGATTGCCAACTGCGAGGTTTTGATTACGCAGTATTCAACGGTTACCTTTGTTGGTTTACTTCTGGGCAAGGAAGTATATTCCTATCTGGACGTAGAAGCATTACGACGGCTCTTGCCCATCCAAAACGGAGGCAAATCTGCGCAACGCATTGCCGCCATTTGCCAGGATTTGCTGAACAAGCCGCGTTTAGATCGTCAGAAAGCACGGCAGGTCTTTCGTCTCAAGCCACAATTGAGCTACCATCGCGAGACAGGTTAGCATTTGGGTTCTTCTCCTCTCCTCTGGTGCCAATTCGCCTCCCCCTCTCCCGACTGCCCCCCTTTGAATGCAACAAGGGGGGCAGGACCTTTCTAAAGAGAATAAGTTAATCCTGCTTCGTCAGGATTGATTTGGATTAAAATTAGTCAAAACTTTCGCCAAGGAGCATAACCGTGCAAATTTGTTCTCTCTGTCACGCTTCATCGCCAGACACTGCCACTCACTGTGAGAACTGTCAGGCTGACCTTCGGGAGTATTCCGAAACTTCCCAAGCGCTGAAAAGAATGCTCGCTAATGACCGCATTTCACTGATCAGAGTGAGCGTCTCCCAGGATTGCTGTCCGGCTTGCCGGGAAATGGAAGGCGCCTATCCAAAAAACGAAGTACCACACCTGCCCATTGAAGGATGCTCCCATCCGCTGGGCTGTCGATGCCATTATCTGCCGGTGCTCGAAGTCCTATTCCCCTAATGCTCATTCGCGGGGTGAGACTTGCTCGGCAGTGATGATCTGTTCAGCCAGCCGCAGTGCATCGGCTTTGGAGTGAACTTCACCGGCTGCCTGGGCTTCGCGAATCCCTTCCAACACCTTCCCGACCAGCGGACTCGGTTTCAAGCCAAATTTTTGCATCACCTCGTTGCCATCCAACAAAGGCAGGGGGGAGATCTTAGCTTCTTTCTCTTCCCACCACGCTTGAAGTAACTCACGGGTGACATCTAAATGCTTTGACCAAAGGAAAACCGGCAAGGTTACTCCATAAATCCCCCACAGGTCGGCAAGGGACAGATAACAAATGCCAATGCCCGCCTCGCCTGTTTGACGGAAAAATCGGTACACTGCACGCCGGCTGGGCAACCCTTCGGAGTTGGTGAGCAAAATTGGCCGCATGTGATGGTAGATCACCTTCTTGACCCACTCGATTTCGTCGTTGGCTATGGCTAACTCTCGCCCGCGTTCTGCGAACAGTTCAGCACTGATCTGTTCATGCCCAAAGAATCTCCACCGCCCTTTTTCATCTTTGTTGGCTGTTGAAGCCTTTCCGCAATCATGATAGAGGGCCGCCAGAAATAACAGAGTCCATTTATTGCGCTCTGGGGTAAATCGTTCAGCCAGATATTCGCTCAACCGAGAGCGGTAGCGCCCCAAGCGCAAGGAAGCCAACCCCAGGATCAGATTGGCTTGACGCTCTTCATCGAAAGCCAAAGACAGCGCGCTAAGAATTTCCTCTAATCGATTGAGCACCTGCAATGTGTGTTGATAGACATCCTGACGATGAGGTGGAGACTGATCAACTCCTTTCAAGGAAAGCAATTCCGGGAAGGTATAGGGAAGCGCTCCTACCCGATCGAGCAAGCGAATGCTACTGGCAACCGAGTGAGAAGCCAGCAACCGAAAAAGTTCCTCCGCTTTTCGTTCGGCAGAGACGATGACCAGACCGGGACTGCTGGCAACCATCGCCCGCCAGGTAGATGGCTCGATCCGAAAGTTCAAAGTCAAAGCAAAGCGAATGCCGCGGATCACCCGCAAGGGATCTTTGCGAAATGCTTCCTCTGTGCAAGCGCGCAGTGTTTTTGCGAATATATCCTTTGTCCCCCGCAGCGGATCAATCAACTGTTGCGGATTTTCCAGATCAACAGCAATGGCATTGGCGGTAAAGTCCCGCTGTTGTAAATCCTCTTCGATGGAGTTGCCAACTTGAAGGGCAAAATCGAGTTTCAGTCTTTCACCGTTCGGCGGACTCCAAATCACGCGCCCATATTGGCGGCGAACATCCAGAGGATAATACGCTGCGGAAAGCGCATTAGCGACTTGACGGGCAATCTGGAGAGCATTTTTTGAGACAACAAAATCAAAATCGGTAATCGGCTTTCCCAGCAATCCATCCCGCACCGCGCCGCCGACCAGATAAATCGAGGTCTGGCTCGTTAGAGCTCGGACAGCCTCGATCAGCGGAAGTCTAAAGAGAGCATCCATGGGGTAAGCAAAAACTTATCCCTGTGGCGGACGATACAAAGCCGCGTTGACCGTTCCGATGAACGGCAAATTGCGGTAATATTCATCCAGGTCTAAGCCGTAACCAAAAACAAATTTATTCGGAATGCGGAAACCACAGTAGTGAATCGGCACATCGATCTCACGCCGCTCATACTTATCGAGCAAGGTACAAACCTTAAGACTTTTGGGATGGCGTGTTTCCAGCAGGTGTATCACCGAGGCAATGGTGTAGCCGCTATCGACAATGTCTTCGACCAGCAACACATCTCTGCCAGTAATTCCGCTTTGCAAATCCAGCGTGATGCGCACCTGTCCAGTCGATTGGCGCGCTCCCGTGCCATAGGATGAAACAGCCATAAAATCAACTGTGAGCGGTACAGTGATACAGCGCATCAGATCGGCTAAAAATAAAACCCCGCCGCGCAGAATACAAATCAAGTGAATGTCTCCGCCAGCATAATCGCGGCTGATTTCTTCCCCTAACTCAGCAATCCGTTTTTGAAGCGCATCGGCTTCGATCAATATTTCATCTAAAAACTCGTGATAATCTTGCATCGCTCAATCTCTCCGCACAATATGATGTCTGCGACAGCGGGCTTCATAAAGTTCGGCAGCCCCAACAATGACCACGGGGTCATTATAGTGCGCCGGTTGGCCATTGACCAAACGTTGCGTGCGGGTAGCCGGTTCTCCGCACACCATACAGATTGCCTGCAGCTTATCCACCCGTTCGGCTTGGGCCATCAAGATAGGCATTGGCCCAAAGGGTTCACCGCGGAAATCGGTATCCAACCCGGCGATGATCACGCGAATGCCACGGTCGGCCAGTTCCTGCACCAGCGGGATAATCTCATCATCAAAAAACTGCGCTTCATCAATGGCAACAACGGTGACATCTTCATCCAGCAATTGCCGAATCTGGCCGGCGGATTGGATTGGCGTGGCAGTAAATTCCGTGCCGGCATGGGAGGTTACCTTCTCAACGGCATAGCGTGTATCGATCGCCGGCTTGAAGACCTGCACTTTTTGGCGCGCAATGGTGGCGCGGCGCAAACGCCGAATGAGCTCATCCGTCTTGCCGCAGAACATTGAACCGGTAATCACTTCAACAGACCCCGAATGATGTCTCATGTGTCCTTCCTTCGTGTGCGATTTTTCAAACCCGGCATCTCCAGGCTCTGACCATCCCTTGCCGATTGTATCATAAACTTACCGTCATCCCAAATCTCTGTCTCTACCCTCGCCAGCCGACGGTTCTGAGCATCGCAGCATTTATCCCTCATCTCCAACCTCCCCTCTCCCGCCCTGGCAGAGGGGTCGGGGGTGAGAGCTTCTCCCCTCTCCCGCCTTGGCAGAGGGGTCGGGGGTGAGGGCTGCTCCCCTCTCCCGTCCTGGGAGAGGGGGCGGACAGATCGGGGGATAAGGGACAATTCCTCTTGAAAAATTAGCAAAAAGTGGCATGATATTCCCATTCAAAAACATTTTCATCCCAAAAGGAAGAAGGACATCATGCCACCAAAACAAGTTTACCAAAAAATCCTGCAACTGTTGCAAGAAACCCTGACCGAAGGGATCGATGCGAGGAGTTTGGAACGCCTGGCTTTGTTGGTCATCGGGATAATTGCTGCAAAACACGGTGCT
>DAOTZA010000141.1:0-16117 GCA_034434515.1 Anaerolineales bacterium
GTGGAATATTCGTGGACGGTCTGCCCTGCCATGTAGAGCCTGTGGTAGGTAATTACAAAAAAGGACATATTTGGGGCAGGTCATGATAACACTCCACTTCGCAGCAGAGACTGGCATGGTTTGATAACCGTCTATTCTGTGCGGCGCACTTGAGGCGCTTTGATCCAGACCAGCACGGAACAAAAACCTAACAGGGTTGCGGCAACCATCACCGTCAGTGGCTCTCCAATGATAGTCGCCAGTGAGCCGGCAAATAAAGCCCCGAGGGGCATTAACCCAAAGAAGGATAGCGAATAAATGCTCAAGACTCGCCCGCGCAATTCGTCAGGTGTTTGCGTTTGGACCATCGAATTAGAATTGTTCATGTAAATCATCAGGCTCAGGCCGATGACTACCAAGGCGAGCAGGGAAAGCGGCAACCAGCGGATCAAGGCAAAGCCAAAAAGCGCCAGCGGAAAAGCAAAAGTGCCGAGGTTAATTAACTTTCCCCGTATTGCCCGCTGAGCAAGAGAAGCAGTGAGCAATGCCCCGATCATTGCTCCAACCCCTCGGGCCGATTGCAGCCAGCCATTGGTTGTAGCTCCTCCACCCAATACCTTTACTGCCCAGGCTGGCATCAGGGTTACAAAGCCCATGCCCAAAAAACTAACCGCCGCCAGATACCATACCAGGGTTCGCACAACCGGATCTGAACGGACAAAGCGGAATCCCTGGCGGATGTCATCTAGCGCCCGCCCGTGCGGAGCGCTTTTGGGTGTGGCGCTTAGCCGCATTCGCGCCAGCGCCAGGATGGCGGCGATGAAAGAAACGGCGTTGATCGTGAAGCACCAGGCAGGACCTAAGGCAGCGTAAGCCATTCCGGCGACAGCCGGGCCTACCGCAGTGGCAGCATTGAACATGGTCGAGTTGAGCGCCACAGCGTTGGTTAAGTCTTCACGGGGGACTAACTCTAAAACAAAAGCCAGGCGTGCTGGCGCATCAAAAGCATTTGCCGTCCCTAAGAGAAAAGTCAAAAGAATAATATGCCAGGATTGCACCCTTCCCGCAAAGGTTAAAAACGCTAGGATGGCGGCTAAGACCATCATGAAGCTTTGGGTGAGAATGAGCATTGTCCGCCGCGGCACCCGGTCTGCGATTAGCCCTCCATATAAGGTGAATAACCAGGTGGGTATGCCATTGGCAAAACCTACATAACCAAGATACGCCGGCGAGGCAGTCAATTCATAGACCAAAAAGCCCTGCGCAGTGGTTTGCATCCACGTCCCCACTAAAGAAACCAGTTGCCCAAAGAACCACAAGCGATAATTGGGATGCCGTAAGGCTGCAAATGTCCCCCCGAAACGAAGGTGTGTCCGTTCAGGTGAAAATGCTACCGCCAAAGGGCGTGAGGGCAAAGTCAATTTCCTCATAATGGCTGACGGCCAGCGTAGCCGGCATCAATTTCATGCCAATAACGGATTTCGTCTTCCCCAAATTGCCAGCATAAATACACCTCTCTACCATCTCGCCAGTGTGGGAAATCGATCAACCCTTGATTGATGTCTTTGACAATTGCGCCGCTGGCTTGAATCAGCTCTACCAGCTCTTCCAGACGGCGAAACTCATCTACCAGCTCGCTTGCCTGGCGATTTCCGCCGTTGCCCCGCACTTTTTGTAAGAGCGGGATTAATTCAGGCCGCCGCTCAAGGACTCGCTGCCGAATTTCCAGGATCTTGCTCAGCAGAGGTTGGATTTGACGGACAACTTGATTGGCTTCTTCAACGCTAAAGTAACGCGGCACATCGAACTCCTTAATTCCAAGACCTATCCAAAGTATATCATGGGGTACTCGTTGAAGCCTGCAGCACCTTTATCATCCAGGTCTGCATGCGCTCATAATGCGAGCCTTTCCAGTAGATCTGCCCACAATCGACGCATTGGCGAAAATCATCATAGTACAGGCGGGTCAAAGGTTGTAATGCAGTGAGGATCTGCTCTTTTGGCACAGCTTGTAGCAAACCGTTGCACCGCAAGCAACGGCGAAACGGGCGGGCAAGGTCGGCCAGATTCCAGCGCCGCATCACCTCCACCAATTGTTGGCGGGGATTTTTACTGCGCAACCAATAGCCATAGTAGATGCAGGTGCGCATCAACAAACGGTGATCGCGGGTCAGAAGGACGCGATGCTCTGCACCCGCAATTTGGGCTAATTCGTCATCTTGAATATCGTTTCGATACAGGGTATCAAAGCCGAACAGGCGCAGGTAGGCCGCCAATCGTCCCAGATGGTTATCTAACACAAAGCGAATTGGTTCTTCTGCGCCGCTCGCCAAAGCAGCCGGCAAAGGCAGCGGCAATCTGGGAGGATAAACTTTGATCCATGCCCCCTCTTCAACTAGAGCATCCAGACTCAAAGTTCGATCCCCGACCTCGATGCTCCCTACTTCGGGATGCGGCACGCCCAGAGACTCGATTAAGTGTTTGACGGTCTGCCGGCCGCGAAACAGACATCGAACTGGCTGACCTCGCCGCGATTTGGGTAGAAAATCATTCAGTTCCCCATAAAAGAAGAAGGTGGCTGATTTTTGCACCTCAGACATGGGCGGTTCTTTTTAAGCAAAACACACCCTGCAGATCACAGGGCGTGTTTTGAGCTAGCAGGAAATGTCATCGAGCGCGGCGCTCGAGATAGTAGTCTGAGTTGACCAAAGTCTGGCAGGCGAGTACATCGTCATTAAGAGCGTCTTTGGCACAGACCGTGATCACCCGCTCTCCGTTCAGCTCAGGCGGCATGTGGAAATAAGCGCCAAATTGCCCCTTCTTGTCGGTCTGAATGATGGCAAGCTGGTGATTGGGGTTTTGCCAGTAGTACATGCTGCCCCGGTATGCCTTGATATAAACAAAGCGCTCTTTGGGGAAGTTGGTCAAGGCGATCCAGGCAATCGAACCAAGGTGAAAGCCGCTGATGGAAGGGAGATTGGTGGCGACCGGCGTGCCTGGAGCGGGAGTCGGTGCTGGTGTTCCGGTGGGGATAACCGCTCCCTTTGGAATGCACAAAACCTGCCCGACATACAGCAGATAGGGAGCTTTTAATTTGTTTGCTTCAACGAGTTCTTCAAACTTGACCTGATATTTGGCTGCAATGCCGTATAAAGTGTCACCCGATTGCACAGTATATTTGAGGGCACACTTCTGCGCCTGGGCGGTCATGGGCGGGGTAATCACCAGGAACGAAAGGGCAAGCAATACCGCTACCCCTCGCCATACCCAAGCCAGAGAAATTCGAGACCCATCACGAGCAGTCATTGTTTTCACTCTCCTTTTTACAATCAGAGTTCCTTGCCTGGTCGGCAAAGTGACCGGAGGAGACTCTGAGAAAGATAGGGGCGTCATTGAGCCAACAGACGCCGTCCGTTTTAGAGTTGCGGAAAACTATACCATATTTTCAAGGGTGTTGAGATTAAAGAGGCTTAAGGTTGAGCGAATGACTTATGCTATAATCAAATTGCTGCCCCAGTAGCTCAAAGGACAGAGCGAGGCTCTCCTAAGGCCGAGGTTGTGGGTTCGACTCCCGCCTGGGGCGTCTTTCTTTGTGAAAAAAGGGGAGACTGCTTGGCTCAACAGATTTGTAAACCCCGTTTGGCATCAAGTATGCTATACTCCAACCGAAGGCCTGTGATAAAAATTTCTCCCAGGAGTTCATCTACATGGGTTCTGTAATTGAGTTCAGCTGTCCACAATGTTCCCAACGTTTTTCAGCAGAAACTGTCCAAACCTACTGCCATTCCTGCCAGTCTCCGATTCTGGCGCGTTACGATCTGGAGCAAATCGCCCAATCGGTAAAACCCGAGGTCATTCGCCGGCGAAAGCGTGGCATTTGGCGGTGGGAAGAATTCTTGCCGGTAAGCGATCGGCAATGGCAGGTAAGCCTGGGAGAAGGAGATACTCCCCTCCTCCCCCTGCCCAATTTGGGCGAGAAATTGGGTTTAGGCCATCTATACTTAAAAGATGAAGCTCAGAATCCAACGGCCTGTTTCAAGGCTCGCGGAATGGCCGTTTCTCTCAGTCGTCATCTCGAACTGGGTTTACGCCATTTCTCCCTTGCCACAGCGGGCAACGCCGGTGGGGCGCTGGCAGTCTATGCGGCGCGGGCAAGCGCTCAGTTAAGGCCTAAAGGGGAGGCTTGCTTTGCCCATATTTACATGCCGCGCACAGCCCCTCTGGCAAACCGACTTGAAGTTCAGGTGAGCGGAGCGGATTTGCATCTGGTTGACGGGCTGATTTCCGATGCCGCCCAACAAGCCAACCAGGATGCCCGGCAGTTCGAAGGGACGCCGCAAAGCTGGTTCGACCTTTCTACCTTCAAAGAGCCCTATCGCGTGGAAGGGAAGAAGACGATGGGGTTGGAGCTGGCTGAGCAGTTCGACTATCGGCTCCCCGATGTCATCCTGTATCCCACCGGCGGCGGAACGGGACTGGTGGGAATGTGGAAAGCTTTTGATGAGCTTCAACAAATCGGCTGGATTGAGGCGAAACGGCCGCGGATGTTCAGCGTTCAAGCCAGCGGTTGCGCTCCGCTCGTGCAAGCCTTTGAAAGCGGCGCTGAGCGCGCTCAGGCATGGCAGAATGCCTCCACCCTGGCTACCGGTCTGTGCGTGCCAAAACCCTTCGCCGACCGCTTAATCTTAACGATCATCCGCCAAAGCGGTGGAGCAGCCCTGGCCGTTGAAGATGAAGAGATCCAGCTTGCCCAACAGGAGCTTGCCCAATTCGAAGGCATCTTTGCCGCACCGGAAGGCGCAGCTACCTTGGCTGCTTTAAAAAAGATGGTAGCCAGTCAGATGGTAAGCCCTGACGAAAAGGTGGTCTTATTCAATACGGCTAGCGGTGTAAAATATATATAGCAACCGTGTAGATAACCAGACGGCCGAACGTTTTTGATCAGGAAGTTTTTCTAAGATGGTACAAGCCGGTGAAGCCCGTCCGACAACTGAAGCAACTCTGGAGCTTCTGTATAATATCAGCCGCGAACTGACCAGCGCGCTCGATCTGCACATGGTTTTACGGCGTGTGCTCTTTCTTTCGATGCAAAGTGTCGGGGCAATTAGTGGCAGCATTATCGTCTTGGATAGCTACGGCAAGCCAATTGATTCGGCGATTATCACCGGAGATGTCGTGCATGATCAAACCACCCAGCAATTGCGCATCACCTACGAACAAGGGCTGGCCGGTTGGGTTGCGCAACACCGCCAGGCGGTCTTGATATCGGATACCAGTCGGGATGAGCGCTGGCTCTTTCGGCCGGATGACGCCCCTGAACGGCGAGGCGCAAAGTCGGCTGTCAGCGCGCCCCTGATGGCTCGCGAAGAGTTGGTTGGCGTGATGACCCTCGTCCATCCCCACCCAGGGTTTTTCCAACCCGAGCACTTAAGCCTGGTGCAATCCATTGCCGATCAGGCAGGGATTGCCGTCCTCAACGCCCGTTTATACGACGAGAGCCAACGCCGAGCGCGAGTGATGGCTGCCCTTGCCAGCAGCGCCGCCATTACCGGCTCTTTAGATCTGAAAGAGGTGCTACAACGCATTTTAGAACAGACCAGCCAGGCTTTGCTGGTGGATACGGTTTCGCTGGCTTTGCTCGATTCTAAACGACAGGAATTGGTCTTTGAAGCCTCTACAGGGAAATACAGCGACAAAGTCATCGGCGTCCGCCTCAAAGTCGGGCAGGGAATTGCCGGCTGGGTTGCCCAACACGGCGAAGGCACGGTCGTCAACGATGTCTCTCAGGATGAACGATTTTTTCGTGGCGTTGATCTAATCACTGGTTTCCGCACGCGGGCGATTGCCTGCGCTCCAATCCTGTGGGGAAACGAGGTGATTGGCGTTCTCGAAGCCCTCAATCCCTATGCGCGAGTTTTTGACGAAGAAGCTCTGGATGTCCTCAATGGAATCGCCAGCCTGGCCGGCACAGCCATACGCCATGCCCAATTGTTTGAAGCCCTGCAAGCCGCTCATCAACGGTATCGGGAACTATTTGAGGATAGCATTGATGCGATTTTCATCACCGATTGGGAGGGGCGGATTGTAGAAGCCAATCATCAAGCCGAGCAGGTGACTGCTTTGAAAAACGAAGCCTTGCGCCAGAAAACCGTTTATGCGCTCTCCCTGGTCGATGAAAAGGAGCTGGGAGAAAACTTTATCAACTTACAAAAAGGGGATACGATCTCTTACGAAACAAGTCTGCAGAGCGAGGCAGGACACACCCTACCGGTGCATGTGTACGCGCGCAAGGTAAGCATCGAAGGCGAATCGTACGTTCAATGGATCGTCCACGATATTACCGAGCGCAAAAATTTGGAAACCTTGCGCAATGATTTGATTTCCATGATTTATCACGATCTGCGCTCACCGCTGGCAAACGTCGTTTCCAGTCTCGATGTGCTTCAAAATATCCTTTCCCTGGATGACGAACCCGCCCTGAAATCTCTCTTGAACATCGCCATCCGCTCAACAGAACGCATTCAACGCCTGACCAACTCGCTCCTGGACCTGCGCCGCCTGGAAGCTTGCCAGCCGATCAGCAATCCACAACCTCAATCCGTGCTGGAAATTATCGCCGATTCCATCGAAGCTGTTCAAGCTAGCGCCGATTCCAAGCATCAGATCATCGAAACCAATCTGGCTGCCCTCTTACCGTCTGTACTGGTAGATGGTGAAATGATCCGCCGCGTGTTGATCAACCTTTTGGAAAATGCCATCAAATATACCCCTCAAGGAAGTCGGATTGTGGTCGGAGCACAACCCCAGGGTGAGATGGTTCAGTTCTGGGTTCAAGATAGCGGTCCGGGCATTCCTCCCTCAGAGCAAGAACGCATTTTCGATAAATTTACCCGTTTGCGTAGCGGAGAGGGTCAGCATGGATTTGGTTTAGGGCTGGCTTACTGCCGCTTAGCCGTTGAAGCCCACGGTGGTCGCATCTGGGTTGAGAGCCAATTGAATCAAGGCTCCTGTTTTCGATTCACCTTGCCAATTGTGTCAAACGGGCAAATATCTAAAGGAAGCGAGAGCGTTGTAGGGTAGAGTTTATGGAAGAAATTCGAGCGGCAATATATTACGAAGATTCGTATTTGGGGGTCAGCCTTGTGGCGTGTGTGTTTCCTCATGGCACGATTTACATCGACGCTCCCCTCAAAGCAGAAGATGCTCGCGCCTGGCGGTCTGTCCTGCTTAATCAGCGAGGCGGAAACAATCGTTTGTTAATCTTGCTTGATTCGCATATTGACCGCACACTGGGAGCCAAAGCTTTTGATTGTCCAATCCTGGCGCACGAAAAAACCGCGTCGGTCTTTCGCAGCCGGCCGAGCGTTTTTAAGGGGCAAATGCCGGAAAACGGCTCGGATTGGGAAGGGTACATCGATTCGATTGGTACTCGTTGGGCAATTCCCGACCTCACCTTTACCGATCAATTGTCGCTTCATTGGGGCGGTCCAGAAATTCGGCTTGAGCATCATCCCGGTCCGACAGCGGGTTCGATTTGGGCGATCATCCCTGCCGAGAACGTGATTTTTATCGGCGATGCGGTGGTCGTCAACCAGCCGCCTTTTCTGGCTCATGCTGATTTGGAAGCCTGGCAGCAATCTCTGGAGGATTTAGCCAAAAACTATCGCCATTTTCAGATTTATAGCAGCCGTAGTGGCCTGGTCTCCCTGCAAGATATTCGCCATCAGCAAACCTTTCTGAAAGACGTTCAGAAAAGACTCGAACGGTTGATCAAGAAAAACGCCAGTCCTGAGGCTGTGAACAAGATACTCCCGACGTTGCTGAGTCATTTCACTTTCCCAAAAGAAAAAGAAGATTTATACACAAAACGCTTACAAAGCGGGTTATATGAATATCTTCTGCGGCGCAACCAACCCAGCCCGGAAGAGGAAGAAGCTGAAGTGGATGAGAACCTGGATAATACCTTCGAGTCATAACAGGCGTCGAAAGGGAACTCATGCTGGAATGGAAAATGACCAATGTCTGCCCTCTACACCATAAGGGACGAGATTTATGACCTCTGCCACATATCAGCCGATCTATGAACTTCGCCGGGGTGATTCGTATCAGGAGTTAGCCAACGAAATTACCGAATCGGTGCATTTTGGCGCAGTGGCGATTGTGGATGCCTACGGCAAGCTAATTGCCTCGGTTGGTGATCCAAATGCCATTACCTATCTGCGCTCCACTGCCAAACCTTTTCAAGCCTTGCCTCTCATTGAGAGCGAAGCTGTGCAGCAGTATGGGTTAGCAGATGACGAGATTGCCATCATCTGTTCTTCTCATTCAGGCTGCGACGAACATGTTGCTGTGGTTCAGAAGTTGCAAGAAAAATGCGGTGTTCGAGAGAGTGATCTGCTTTGCGGCATCCACTATCCCTTGCATGAAGAAACTGCCCGCGCCTTCCGTCAGCGCGGCGAAACGCCAACCTCCAATCGCCACAACTGCTCGGGTAAGCATAGCGGCATGATCGCTTTTGCCCGCTTCAAAAATTTGCCCTATGACGATTACATCAACCCTCAACATCCCATTCAGCAAACCATCCTGGCTACTTTTGCAGAGATGTGCAGGTTAGCGCCCCAGCAGGTACAGGTTGGCACCGATGGTTGTTCGGCGCCGAATTTTGCTGTACCACTTTATAACGCTGCTCTGGCTTATGCCCGCCTCTGCGATCCTGTTCAGGGCAATGTCTTGCCCGCTCGCCGTGTTGAGGCTTGCCAACGGATTACTCACGCCATGACCAGATATGCTCATCTTGTTGGTGGACCCGGGCGCTTCGACAGCCGTCTTATGGAAGCCGCGCAGGGGAAAATCGTTTCGAAGATGGGGGCGGAGGGCTATCAGGGTTTAGGACTGATGCCGGGTTTGTTAGGCAAGGACTCCCCAGGCATTGGGATTGCTTTGAAGATTTCCGATGGTGACCAGCGTGGTAAAGTTAGCGCGGCGGTGAGTTTGGAGGTGCTTCGACAGATTGGCGCCCTCGGTGAGCAAGTCTTAAGCGTCTTGAGCGAGTTTGGTCCTGCACTGCCGCTGACCAACTTCCGCAAGTTAGCAATTGGCACAGCAAAACCCATCTTCACCTTGCAGTGGCATTCTTGATGGCAAAGCCCAAAGCAGACCAGGAAACAAAACACCTTGCGCAGCGGATCACCCGGAAACTCCAGCAGAAGTACGGAGAACCGCGCTGGCGACAATCGCTGTCTCCCCTGGATGAGTTGATCTCCACCATCCTATCCCAAAACACCAACGATGGCAACCGCGATCGGGCCTTCGCGGCACTGCGCCAACGGTTTCCTACCTGGGAAGCGGTGCGCGATGCTCCCCTTTCGGCCGTGGTCGAAACGATCCGCACCGCCGGATTAGCCCAACAAAAAGGGCAACGTATCCAGGCCGTCTTGCGCTCGATCACCGAACAACGCGGCCGTTTGGAATTGGATTTCCTGAAAGAAATGGATGCCGAAGAAGCCCAGCAATGGTTGCGTCAATTCAAAGGGGTTGGACCCAAAACGGCTGCGATTGTCATTTTATTCTCGTTGAATAAGCCTGCTTTTCCGGTGGACACCCATATCCACCGCGTCACGCGTCGTTTGGGGTTGATCCCCGAATCGGCCTCTGCTGAGCAAGCTCACCGGCTTCTCGCCGAAATTTTCGAACCAGGCGAATACGCCGCGGCTCACCTGAATATCATTCGACTTGGCAGAGAGATCTGCCAGGCGCGCAAGCCCAAGTGTCCCATCTGCCCCTTACAAGAGGAATGCACTTACTATTGGAGGCAAGTTCATTCATGAAAACAACCGAGACATCCCAATCTCTGCACTCCCAATCCGCTCCCATAAACAAAGCCAGAGGGCGGCCGGCCTGGCAATCGGTTTTAGATGCCGTACTGGTCAACCTAGAGCAATTGCGCAATGTCCCGCTTCCGCCTGAGATCCGTTCCAACCTGGAAGCGGCGATCGAAAAAGCCCGCCAGTTACCCCACTTGCTCTCTGAGGAGAGTGAACAACTGCGCCTGGCGGCTTTATATCGCGTTTCTCACTCTCTGGGTAGCACCCTGGATGTTGATGAAGTTTTAAATCAGGTCATGGATGCAGTCATTGACTTGAGCGGCGCCGAGCGAGGCTTCTTGATGCTCCTGGATCCGGATACAGGGGAACTTCACCTGCGCGTGGCGCGCAATATGGAACACGAAACTCTGCAAAGCAAAGATGCCGTCAGCCGCACTATTACCGAGGCGGTAGTTCGCAGCGGCACGCCAATCTTAACCACCGATGCGCAGAGTGACCCGCGTTTTGCCCGCCAGGAGTCGATCATGTTGCACTCTTTGCGCTCGATTATGTGCGTTCCTCTGCGTTCACGGGGTGCGTTAATCGGTGTCGTCTATGTCGATCATCGCATCAGCGCCGGGGTCTTCACCAACGAAGATTTAAATTTGCTAAATGCCTTTGCTTCTCAGGCAGCTATTGCAATTGAAAACGCTCGCCTCTACGCCCGCACCGATCAGGCTTTGCAGCAGCGCCTATCCGAGCTGGAAACGCTGACCCAAATCGACCGTGATTTAAATGCCAGCCTGGATTTCGATCGCATCATGGAAATTACCCGCTCCTGGGCATTACGGGGTACGCAAGGTCTGCAGGCCTGGGTGTTGCTTGCGAACAGCAACGGAAATATCCAAATCACCTCAGGTCCGTCTGAGGAATATCCCTTGAGCCTCCAAATTCCAAATTTTGACCGAGAATGGACGGCCAAGACTGTTTGGCAGGAAGGGAATCAGACTTTGCTGGCAGCGCCGATCTTTCATGGCGGCAATCTTGCCGGCCTGATTGCCGTTCAAAAGAATCGACCATTCACTGAGCAAGAGAGTCTGTTCTTATCCCGTTTGGCAGCCCGGGCGGCGAACGCAATCGAGAACGCCCGCCTCTATGATGCCGTCCAACACGCCAATCAAGAGAAGAATCGCTTTATTTCGGTCATCTCTCACGAATTGCGGATTCCGATGACTTCTATCCGGGGCTATACGGACCTGTTGCGCCAACAAGTGGTCGGGCCGGTAAATGAACAACAGCGCAGCTTTCTGGAAACCATCCGCAATAACGTGGATCGCATGGCTGCTTTGGTGTCCGATCTCTCGGATATTTCGCGCATCGAGAGCGGTCGGCTGAAACTCGAACCGCGCTGGCTAACCCTGGCGCAACTGGTTGAAGAGACAACGATGAGCTTGCGTCCCAGATTAGATGAAAAAGGGCACCAACTTTACATGGAAATCGCTCCCGACCTGCCGGATATTTTCGCCGACCCGACCAGGGTGAGTCAGGTGTTGACCAACCTGCTTACCAATGCCATCAAATATACACCCGGTGGTGGCTCAATTTGGGTGCGCGCTAGGCAGCAAGGGGTTTTTATCTACGTTGAGGTGCAGGATAGCGGTATTGGCATTGCTCCCGAAGACCAGAAGCGACTGTTCGAGCAGTTCTTCCGTTCCGAAGACCAGGCGGTGCGCGAGGAACAGGGTTGGGGGCTGGGGCTGAATGTCACCAAACAACTGGTTGAACTGATGGGGGGAAATATCGGTTTTTCCAGCCAACCCGGACAGGGCTCCACATTCTGGTTTACGCTTCCCTTGGAAGGTAAGGCCCAATGAAGCGCTCTTCTTCTGGCAAGCGTCATCCCTTACTGATGTATCGGCGCAGCCTCGACCGTCTCTGGCCGAGCATTTTCCTGAGCGGCGCCATTTTACTGGTTAGCGGAATTTATGTGCGTTATGCGCAAACGTCTATCGAAAAGACAGAAGCTCCCTGGTTGATCATCTCTGGCGCGTTATTGCTGATCTTAAGCTTCTTTTTCGTTTTCCTGCGCTATGCAGCCTATGTGCAATCCCGTTCGGATCATCTGCGCTTTGTCACGCCATTTTTTCAGATGCGCATCTCGTATCGCCGTATCCGTTCTGCCCATCCAGCCGAGATCAATGCCCTCTTTCCGCCCCAACGCATCTCAGGCTCGCTCCGTTCTTTTCTTGAACCCTTCTACGGACAGACGGCTGTTGTTCTGGAATTAAACGGCTACCCAATGCCCAAGCCCATTCTGCGCCTCTTTCTAACGCCGGCCATGTTTTATCCCCAAGCCGAAGGGCTGGTGCTGCTCGTCCCAGATTGGATTGCCTTCAGCAGCGAACTGGACACGCTGCGCTCGGAGTGGATGACAACCCTGAACCGGCGGAAATCCTCTGGTCTGTGAACCATTTTCATCGCCGACTCCTCCTCCTTGTAACCGATGGGTGATGGATCTCTGCGTCCAGCGCCTGGCAAGTGCAAGCGGCTACGCCGCTAGCACTGAAAGTATGCGCCATTGAACTCGGTTGCACTTAGCCAAATACCACGAATTCTTTTAGAAAGGCTTCTACTGCCTGATAAAACTGTTCGATCGTCTCGCTCTTCCGAAAGCCATGCCCTTCGCCAGGGTAAAGGTGATAAACATGCGGGACGCCGCGTCGACGGAGGCTTTCGACCACTGCATCTGACTGGGCACGGGGGACCACGTTGTCTTCCTCGCCTTGAAAGATGGCAATCGGATCACGAATGCGATCGACGAAGTAAATCGGCGAGCGCTGGCGATAAACCGCGGCGGCTTCAGGAAGGGCTCCGAGCAGGCTATCCAGATAGCGCGCTTCAAATTTATGAGTCTCCTGGGCAAGGGTGAACTGGTTGGAGACGCCATAAAGGCAAATGCCGGCTTTGAAGAAACCGGAATATTCTTCGAGGGCTCTTAATACGGTGAAGCCGCCAGCGCTGCCGCCCATTATCACCAGTTTCTCCCTGTCTGCCCGGCCGCGCTCGACACAGGCCTGGGCGCCGCTCACGGCATCTTCAACGTCGTAAATGCCCCATGAAGCGCGCAATTTTTCCCGATATGCCCGTCCATAGCCGGTTGAACCACGATAATTCACTTCGAGAAAAGCATAACCCCGGGTGGCAAAATACTGGGCGCGCGGATTGAAACCGTTCTTTACTTGGCTGGTTGGTCCTCCGTGAATGTTGACGATGAGGGGAGGCAATCCCTTTCCTTTCCCGCCGGGATGGTGGGGTGGATAATATAAGCCATAGACCGTTTCGCCATCCTTAGCGAGCCATTCGATGGGTTGGGCAGGAGAATAAGCCGGTGAGGGAATCTCTTCCGGGTAGGCTCTACCCCAAACCCGCGTTTTGCCATCTTCGTCAACGGTGATGACTCTGGGCGGGATGGTTGCTGCTGAAGCAATGAATGCCAGGACTGTCTCCCCCTGCCACTCGGTCAGGCAGATTTGTCCTAGGGCGGTATAAGGAGTGTCGAATGCCACCTCCGTTTCCTCTCCGCTTTCGCAAGAGATTTTTATCAGGCGATCTTGAGCATTTTGATTGCGCACAACATAAATTCTCCTTCCGTCGGGGCTGAATTGAATGGTGCGCAAGCCCTGCATCCAGGCCGGCAGGGCGTGTTCTGCAGGAGCAGTAGTGAGCTGACGGTGGCTGCCCCTCTGGAGGTCGTAGAGCCACAGTTGCCACCAGTTACCGCTTTCTGCCACGTACGCCAGGTAGCGCCCATCCGGTGAGAAGAGGGGTTGAAAGATCGAGGTCTGCTCGTCGCCGGCGATGGTTTCCACCTGCGCACAACGCCAGGCCTCACCTTGCTGCTCCAGCGTCGCTAAACGCAGCCAGGTGCCATCCCAGGGCATATTGGGGTGATTCCATGCTACCCATGCGAGATGACGTCCGTGGGGATGCCAGGTTGGTTGCATATAGAAGTCTTCTCCCTGCACCAGAATTTGCGGCCAGTGCTTTGCCTGAACATCCACGATGGCAATGACGTCTTTGTCTTCGTAGGTATGGACATAGACCAGCCAGTTGCCGTCAGGGGAGGGGGTTGGAGCAGCCGCTTTGCCAAAAGCGGGGGTGAGCGGCCTCGCCGCACCGCCCAGCAACGATTGACGGTAAATGCGTCCCTGAGCGGCGTCGCTGAAATACACCCATTCGCCACTAGCGGCGAAATCCCCGCCTCCATATCCCACCTTGGCGCGCACCGAAAAATCGGCGTTCAGGTCGCGGCGCCCCTCACCGTTTAAGGGCTGCACAACAATCACACCGCGATCCGAACGGTGCTCCAACCAGAGCAGATCGCCACGTCCCGAAAAAGCCACCTCGCCAAAGGTCAGGCCACGCCCCATGGCGCGGGGCGTCAGGGGGCTAGGAAACAATCCGTAGGGAAATTCTTGCTCAAGCATCCATCCTCCTTATACTTAGGTGAATGTACAGTATACCTTGAGATTTATTGCCTTTCTGCCGGCGGTGTTAGGTTGCACAGAGGCGCAAACGAGCGGCGATGGATCGGGCAGGCTCCCCAGCGCCGGATGCATTCCAAATGGATTGCGGTGGCATATCCTTTATGGGCGGCAAACTTGTATTGAGGATAAAGGGCATCGATCTCGGCCATCCAGCGATCGCGTTCGGTCTTTGCTAAAATCGAAGCCGCCGCAATGCTTAGACAGCGTTGATCGCCTTTGATCAGCGCTGTCTGAGGCAAATGGCACTGTGGCAGCCGAAAATAGTCGATCAGTAAATGCTGTGGTTCGCAAGACAGATGCTTCAACGCCCGCAGGGCAGCTAACTGGACAGCCGACCCAATTCCTATCTGGTCGATCTCCTCATTGGAGGCAAACCCCACTGCCCAGGTGAGGGCGTGGGTTTTAATCAAGCCTGCCCAATACGATCGTTCCTGGGGGGTTAGTTGTTTGGAGTCGCGTACCCCATGCAAATGATCCGCAAGGCGCGGGTCGGGCGGCAAACAAACCACCCCCACTGCCACCGGGCCTGCCAGCGCTCCGCGCCCGGCTTCATCTATGCCGACCACTTGCTGGAGCCCTTGCTCCCATAGCGCTACCTCAAATTGCAGATCGGGCCTGATAGCCTCCATCCCTTTGGTTTTCATCGAGGAACATGCCTCCAATGAGCACGAATGTAGAGCAAATCCAACGCCATGCGTAGCGAATCGCGCCCGACATGCACCTTGCTTTCGGGGTTGAAATACCATTGGATAGGCACTTCAACGATGCGCATCCCCAGGCGGGTTGCCAGGTAGAGGATTTCGACATCGAACGTCCAGCCCTTGATGGTTTGAAAGGGAAACAAACGCTCCGCTGCCGCAGCGGTAAAGCACTTAAAGCCGCATTGTGTGTCGTGAAATTGAGGCAGCAGCAACAGGCGAATGAGCAGATTGAAAACGCGCCCAATCCAATGACGCAGGTGTGGTTCGTTGTAGCGTTTTGCGCCGGGCGCTTCTCGCGAGGCAATAGCGATATCAGCGCCGGTTAATTGCGGTGGTAGAAAGCGCTCGATTTCCTGGGGCGGCATGGACAAATCGGCATCACACATCAGGCGAAATTCGCCCCGAGCGGCCAACATGCCGCGCTGTACCGCCAGACCTTTGCCGGCCTGTTCCTCATGCAGTACATAGAGCCTCTCGTATTGTTGGGCAAGTTTTTGGGCTAAGGCAAAGGTCTGATCCCGACTGCCGTTTTCCACCACCCACACTTCAGAACTGTATGGCTGGGAGTTCAGATAGTTAAGAAGGGTCTCCAAGGTCTGTGGCAGGCGATGCTCTTCATTATGGGCGGGAATGATGACCGAGAGATAGGGTGAGTTCAAGGGATCACCTGGTTATTTTAGCCAGAAAATGGCAGGGAGGGGAGTAGTGTGAAAAGGGGAGGGACAAAGAGCAAATTGATAACCAACGCACAGTGCGACCGATTTCGCCAAACGACCCTTGCGCAAAGGATGAGGGTTTGATCATTGCAGACAATCACCCACTCCATCCCCTCAGGCAATGGGCCCGGCAGGATTCGAACCTGCGACCAAACGGTTATGAGCCGTCCGCTCTGCCGCTGAGCTACGGGCCCTTTTTATGGACGGACAGAGACTTTAGGGTGTAGTGTATCGAGGTTACGTTCTGCAGAGCGGGCGACGGGATTCGAACCCGCGAATGTCAGCTTGGAAGGCTGATGCCTTACCACTTGGCGACGCCCGCCAGATATGAGGATAACCTGCTATTTGACCGCCATATATAGACGGTTTTT
>DAOTZA010000142.1:0-19447 GCA_034434515.1 Anaerolineales bacterium
TGTTCGCTTAGCTCGCGGCGATAGTTTTCGATCGCCAGACCGCGATGCAGACGCAGGGTTTCGATGGTCACTTCAGGAGTCACGTTGGGATTTCCGTCGCGGTCGCCGCCAATCCACGAAGCCAGACGCAACCAGGGGCGCTCGACCCTTAAGCCAGGGTAGTGTTCGGCAAGGGCACGGTCTAAATCTTCGTATAGATCGGGCAGGGTGCGCCAAAACACGTTTTCGATGTAATACAGGCCAGTGCGCACTTCATCGGTCACCTCGATTTTGCTGGCACGGGCTCTTTCGGTCAACCAGAGACTGCTGATCTCGGCCCGAATGGTCTCGATCAGGTCTTCTTCCTGACGCGGGGTGCAGGCAAACTGGGTGAGCTCTTCGAGGGCAGCCGCGATGCGCTGCAGTTTGGACAGGATGGTGCGTCGCCTTGCTTCGGTAGGGTGAGCGGTCAGGACGATCTCAATTGACAGGTTATCGAGCAAATCCGCCATTTGCTGAGCCGTGACGCCTTGCGCTTTGAGCAGGGCAATCGCTTCGCCGATAGAATCGTGTTCGGGGCGCGGGTAACTTTCCCGTTGCCGCTGACGCAGGGTGTCCAAACGCGAGCGTTCTTCGGCCAAATTGACCAGATCGAAGTAGGCGGCAAAGGCGGTAGCGATGGTTTGAGCTTCGGCAGGTTGTAAGCGCTGAAAAATCTGGCGCAGCGACCGATCGGCGTCAGATTCGCCTGCCCGCCGCGCCTTGGCCGCGGCACGGATGCGCTCAATCATCTCAAAGGACGCCACGCCCTCAAATTCCAGGATGACTTTGCCCAGCAAGTCGCCCAAAAGGTGAATAAGTTGTGAAATATCCAGCGGCTTGCCACAGGGGATTTCGGGATCGTTCGGGGTTGACAGGGTTGCCATGATAACGATATCCTAGACGAATTTGGGTTTTTTAGTCGTATTATATCCCAAACCTTGCGCTGGTTTTAGTAGGGCAAATTACAAATTTGCCCTACGTCTTAATTGGGGAATTTGGTCGTATTATATCCCAAACCTTGCGCTGGTTTTGAAGCCAGTAGGGCAAATTTCAAATTTGTCCTACCTCAGATTTCAGCAGCTTCCAATCTTCCGCGTCATCCAGGTCAAAGGCTAATTCAGCTACATCGACCACCGCACAGCGTCGTCCCAGTTGGGCAGCTAGCTCACAATGGGCTTGAAAGGAATTTTCCCCAAAGCAGAAACGCGGTAGGGTCGGCGGCGCAAGATACAGGGCGTTGGTGCCGCGCCCATGCCGATCGGGGGCAATGGCAAGCACGGGCTCTTCCCCCTGGACGGCGCCTAGGAAAGTTTCTATGGCGGATTGGCAGAGCAGGGGTAAATCGGCGGGCAAGATCAGGGTTGCTCGGGCACGGCTGCGTTGGGCAAATAGCGTAGCTACTAGCACAGCTCGATTGATCCCATCGGGTTTGCTTTCCAGCAATGTGCGCGCTCCCAGAGAGCGCGCCAGTGCCAGGGCTTCATGGTCACGGCTGACCACCATCACCACGCCCACGCGGACAGACTCTTTCAACACGGCTACGGTGTGGCACAACAAGCGCCGGTTGAGATCCCAGCGTTGGTCGAGATCCAACACCGTCGAAAGGCGCGATTTGCCGCGCCGCAAAGGCTTGACCGGCACGATTGCCCAGAGAGTCATGGCAAGAACTCCCTTTGGACAAAGGTCAGAATCTCTTGCGCCAATCTCTGACGGTCGGGGATGGTTTGCATTACGGTATCGGTGACCAGCGTTTGCAGTCCCAAAGAGCGAATCTCCACTTCTTCTTCCGCATCCAGTCGGTCGAAGACAAAGCCTTTGAGCAGCGAGCCATAGTGCAGGGCAACTGCCTGGGCGGAAGGGGGAATGCCGATCTCGGCAAACATCTTGGCCGCCGGACCTTTGAGGGCTTTACCGCCCACGATAGGAGAGATGGCAACTACTTTCGCTCGCAGGAGCGCCTGACGGATGCCCGGCACAGCCAGGATTGGGTCAATCGAAACCCACGGATTGGAGGGACAAAAGATGACCACATCACAGGCAAAAATGGCTTCCAGCACGCCCGGCGCGGGAGCAGCTTGAGCCGCGCCTTCAAAGCGAAAGCCACGCACGCCGGGTTCAAAGCGATGTTTGACAAAATATTCTTGAAAGGATAAATCCCCTATGTCGGTCTCAACGATGGTTTGCACTGCGTCGTCGCTCATCGGCAGCAGGCGCGGGGCAATCCCCCAACGGGCACAGAAGAAGCTAGTCACCTCGCTGAGCGTCTCCCCTTCCCCCAGGCGCCGCGTGCGTTCCAGATGGGTAGCCAGATCCTGATCTCCAAGGCGAAACCAGCTCGGCGCTCCCAAAGCTTCCAGGGCGCGCAGCGTGTTCCAGGTTTCTCCTGCCCGTCCCCAGCCTGTTTCTGGGTTTGCCAGACCAGCCAGGGTATAGCAGACGGTATCCAGATCGGGGCAGATTTTCAGACCAAAATGGAAAAAATCATCCCCGGTGTTGACAACAATCGTCAATTCTTGTGGGGAAAGGCAGCGCGCCAGACCATCAACCAGCTTTGCGCCGCCAACCCCGCCGGCGAAAGCAACCACCTTCATCGGTAAAGCACCACCTCAGCGAGAGATTTGCGTGGCGGGGGCGCCGGCCGTTCCGAAGCATAGCCGACCAGAATCAATGCCTGGGCTTGCCAGGAAGGAGGAAGGTCTAAAGCTTGTTGGGCTGCTTCGGGGGCAAAGAGCGGGGCGCACAACCAGACGGTTGCCAGACCCAGGGCATGGGCGGCTAAAAGAAATTGTCCTCCGGCCAATGCCACGCTTTGGATTGCCATCTCGCGCTCTCCTTTGCGCTGGCGTTCTGTACCGCCAGCCTGAATGTCCTCCTCGCAAAGACAAAGCAAGACGGCCAGCGGAGCCGCCTGGATGCGGTTTCGGGAACGTTCGAGGCGTTGATGGATTTCTTCAAGGCTTACCCCTTGTGCCAGGAGATCCCGCCGCAAGGTTTCGCCCAGTGCCTGAGCCAGGCGCTGCTTTGCCTCTGAACTGTTCAAGATCACAAAACGCCAGGGCTGCTCGTTGTGGGCGGAGGGCGCCCAACAGGCCAACTCGATGACCTGTTCGATCAACGCCTGGGCTACGGGTCGCTCCAAAAAGCGCCGCACCGAGCGCCGCTCGGTTAGCAGGCGCAGGCTCTCGGGTGTCCGCTGGATAGGAACGGCGGTCAGGCCGATCTGGGTGTAGAAATCGGTCACTGTTTCCACTTCCCGATCGTTCAAGCCCACCACCAGACTGCGGCTTAACACCAGGTTGTGTTCATCTACGGCCAGCAGGATTGCGGCAACCTGTACAGAGTCCTGAGAGCCTTTCCAGACCTCCATTTCTTCGCCGCTTTCGCTGAGCGGCAGGGCAAGGTAACCGCAGTCAAAGGGGTAACGTAGGTGAGGAAAACAGGCATGCAGGCTTCCTTGCGGTCGATCAATGACGATTTCGCCTTCCTCCAACAGGCGGTCTAAGGATTCCCAGAATGTTTGCCAGTTTTTCTCCATTTTCTCTTTCACCGAAACAGATCCTGGTCAAGCGGTCGCAAGAGTTCAACCAGGCTTGCCTCGCGCAGTGGGTAGGGAAAGCCGCGCACATGCACAAGCGGCGTGCCTTCGGCAGCCTGTCCCATCACCAACGAAGCCCCAGCCGCCAGTTCATCGGCAACCCCCACCTGGGTGATGCGCAAACGATAACCGAAGAGATCGGGTTTGCCGCGCAAATCCACCAGACCCGGCAACCCGGCTAAGCCAATTGCCACCCCCACCGTCCCCAAACGCCAGGCGCGCCCATGCGAGTCGATGATCATCACCCCAATCGAAACGCCAAAGTGAGTCTGGATGCCGTCCCGCAAGCGCCTTGCCGAAGTATCGGGGTCCTCGGGCAGCAATAGCACCCATTCTTCATCTGCTGTGCCCACGCCGGCAACGTTCGAGTGGTCGATCCCGGCGTTGGCGCACACAAACCCCAGGCGATGTTCAACCACAATTGTACCGGGGCGGGTGCGCAGCACAGCGCGGCTCTCTTTTAGGATCAACTCAACCAGGCGCGGGTCTTTCTCGATTTGTTGGGCCAGTTCCAGGGCACGGTGGGAAGGTGTAACGGTTGCCAGATTCACCCAGCGACCTTCGGCTTTGGAAACGATCTTTTGAGCAAAAACCAGAATATCCCCATCGAGCAGCGTTAATCCACTGGCTGAGAGGGCTTGAACGGTCAAACCAACCAGATCATCACCGCTTTTGACGAGCGGAAATCCTTGCACGGCGGTCAGGATTAAGGGCATCTGAGTAGCCTTAGCTTTGACGGTCTTTCGAGGACAGGATTGGATTTGTTTTCATTATACCAATTTTGGAGTGCAAAAGCCGTCCTTTAGCGGGTTGTGGAAGCGTGGCTTCCGCACTCCATAGACGGTTTGCAAAAAACGTTATTCATGTACATTGGCGTCCAGTCGCGGCGAAGAATTCTCCAATCTTGTCCCCCATATTTTTTTTCGACAAATTCAGGTAAAATTAAGAGAAAGTTATCTGGAGTTTGATCACGGGGCGAAAATGCAAGGTGAAGACTGTCTCTGCCCTACACACCTTACAAATCTGCAAAGCGTGTAATATTTTCATTTCCCATGCGTTTTAAAGGACAGAATGAATGCCGGATTGGCAAAAGTTCAGTGATCAGGAATTGATTGCCCTTGCCCAAAAGGGCGAGCGAGAGGCGTTTGAAGAAATCTATCGTCGCTATGGCGAGGCGATTTACCGTTATCTTTATGCGCAGGTAAGTCACGAACAGGATGCCGAAGATATGACCGCAGATGTCTTTTTAAGCCTTTGGCGTACGCTGGGGCAATATCGTGAAAACGAGCGCGTGCCTTTCTATGTCTATCTCTATCGGATTGCGCGCAATCGCCTGGTCGATTATTATCGCCGCCAGAGAACCCGCGCCGGGGACACCGATAGCCCCGAAGTGGGAGAGCAAAACGCTGCACCACGCGCTGCACCCCTGGTGATTGCCGGGATGGAGGTGGGCGACCTTCATCGCTATCTATTGAAACTACCACCCGACTATCGCACGGTATTGGTCTTGCGCTTTCTCAACGATCTGAGCGCGAAAGAGACGGCCCAGGTGATGGGCAAATCCTACGCTGCTGTGCGGGTTTTGCAACCTCGCGCCCTGGCTGCCTTACGGGCACTGATGGAAAGAGGTGAGGGATGAAAGACCCTATCCAACTCGAAGAAGCCTTGCAAGATTGCCTCGAGGCGATGATTCAGGGTGGGCAGACCCTCGACCAGGCTCTGGCTCGCTATCCACACCTGCGCCAGGAGCTTTTGCCCCTGTTAGAAAGCGCCCTTTGGGTTCGCTCGCAACGGGCAGACTTCTCGCCTTCTCCACAACGCCGAGCAGCCCTGCAGGAACGGGTTTTGAAATCCATCCAGACCCAACCGCTGCCCCATGTTCAAGCGGCAGCGCGCCCGCGGTGGTCATCTCGACCGGCGCGGGCACGTCGGCTTGCCTGGCTGGGGATCGCGGCAACGCTGGTCTTTCTGAGCCTGCTGGTGTTCACGACCACCGGGATGGCGCTGGCTGCGCAAAACAGCCTGCCGGGAGATCCGCTCTACGCAGTTAAGGAAGCGGTTGAAGAGGCCCGCGTCTTGCTCACCTGGGATGCCGCCCAGCGGGCGCGTTTGCGTCTGGCATATGCCGAGCGCCGCCTCGCTGAAGTCGCCCGCCTCTCTCAGCGAGGGCGAGTCAATGAAACTCCTCTGCCGTTGCGCAACTACGAAGTGCAACTAGCCCTTGCTCTGCAGGAGGTTGAGAGCGCCGCGCGCCAAAACCCCCTGCAGGCCTCTCAATTGAAGGCTGAAATCGAAGCTGGACTTCAGACTCAGGCGGCTTCGCTGGTTGCTCTGGAGAGCCTCCTGCCGCCCGTCCAGGCAGCCGCGGTGCGCCAGGCTCAAGATGCTACCTTCCAGACCTTGCAAGCTGTGGATGCTCTCCTGACCGAGATGGCGGCGACGCTAACGCCAAATGTTATCCTGTCTGCGCCGGTTTCGGCGACCGACGCTGGATGGCACTCTCCGCTGCCGCCCTTTTCCACTCCTACCGCATCGTTCATCCCACCCGGTCTGTTGCGCCAGACCCAGTCCCCAACGCCGCGCGCTAGCCTGACGCCCCACCCAACCAACACTCACCGTCCCACGCAGGTCGTTCCGCCGACCAAAACGCCCAAACCAACTCAGATCAAGCCTCCCGTCCCAACCCCAAAACCGACCCAGGTCAAGCCGCCCAAACCAACCCCCAAGCCAACTCAGGTCAAGCCGCCCAAGCCAACCCCCAAACCGACCAACCCCAATAAACCTACGGATGTGCCCCAACCGCCAGGGCAAAGCAAGCCAACCAAGACGCCAAAGAAATAAAGCAGCTTGCAATTCTGTTAGGAAATCTTATTGCTTTAATTGGCAATCATCACTATAATCAAAACATGATGGCGTCTAAACTCCGCCGAGGGCTTGTGTTTAACCTTCAACTCGCCAGAGGGCAGGGGTTGGTGGAAACCGCCATTCTCCTGCCGGTGCTCTTGATTGTGCTGTCGGGCTTGCTGGAATTCGGTTTTGTCCTGAATGAATATATGACCATTCAGGATGCGGTGCGCAATGCTGCCCGCTATGCAGCCGACTCGGATTACAAATCTCGCGATAGCGTCGTGGACTGCAATAGCACCAAAGATTTCTACCGCCAGACCGCCTGCCTGGTCAACCGCGAGCTGAGCCGCGAGGCCCCATTTGTCGGTCTGAATCTCGCCAATGGCCAGGACGATGTGATTATCTCGGTCTTCAGCGTGGATGGCCCCAGCGGGCAGATTACGGCCCGCTTTCCTGAGGATGTTGGCGAGGTGGGCTGGTCGATGGCAGAAGATTTCAACGGCACGCGCAACCAGTCGTCGAGTTTTTCTACTGCCGAAATGCAAGCCAAACTGCGCGGTTTTGCCCCCAATACCGGCTATGTGTTGGTTGAACTGTATTATTCGTATGACCAGAAGTTGAAATTGCCATGGATAACCGCATTTGTACCCGATCCGATACTGATGCGTCCGTATGCCGTGATGCCCAACAGCTCGGCCGAGCCGACCCCCACTCCCGAACCTTGAGGGCGTTGCTGCGACGCGGACGGCAGAGAGAAGCCGGCCAGGCGTTGATTCTGGTAGCCGTGGCTTTTCTGGTATTGCTGGCGATCGTCGGGCTGACCACCGATGTCGGTCAGCTTTTCATTTACTACGGCCATCTGCGCCAGGCGGTGGATGCCGCTTCTCTGGCGGCTTCGGGGCAATTCCGCGAGATGCGCAACCTGCAAGAGCTGACCGCCGCGGCTGCCGAAGCGATTGAGTTAAATGGCATTGCCACCGATATGTACACCGTCACGGTGCAAACCTGTGAGGCGGAGTGTAACTACTCGGCAGGGGTCTTTTGGGGGCAGTGTAGCGGTACGGGCGGTGGAGGTGGCGGAGGCAGCGATCCGCAGCTCTGCACCACACCGCGGCGCAAACTCGCCCGCGTCACCACCTACCTCGACGTGCCCACCATCTTTCTGCATCTGGTGGGAGTTCAGACCCTGCGGGTAAGTGCCAACTCGATCGCCGAGGCCGCCTCGGTGGACGTGGTGCTGGTCATCGATATTTCTGACTCGATGACCTTTGACGCGCCGATCTTTCGTCCCGGCGTGGATGATCCACAGCTTTGTCAGCGATTGATCAATGGGGAGCTACCCATCCCGAATCCGGGCGACCCGCATTTCTTCTGCCTGCGCGATCCTTCGGTGTGCAATTACCTTGACCAAAGCGGCTCGGATGGCATCCCGGGCGAGTGCCATCCTTTCGAGGAAGTCAAACGGGCGGCCCTGACCTTTGTCGGGCGCATTCTGGATAAACCGGAAGCATTAGAGGAAGACCGCCTGGCCATTGTCACCTTTGCCAACGGCTGGGTGACCAATACACCGGGCGGCACCCATTACCGCCAGAACTGGTATGACCTGGGCACTTTTGTGCGCACCAACGGCTGGATCAGAAACCGCGCCGAAGCCGAGGATCTCATTCGCGGCCTAAAAGTCTCTGACCTGCGCAATCCCAATAATCCCGCTCAACCCGGCTATTGCTTTGACCCGCGCAATAATCCCGGTGGCCCAATGCTGATTGAGAAGGGTCCCTGTTTATATTATGTGCCGGAAAGTTTTGCTGATCCTCCTACCAATACGGCTGACCCAGGTTATATTGCGCCAGAAAATTCTTTCTATTCTGGCTTTTTTGATTGTAACTCTTGCTGGGAGACCGGGGACTGGTCTTATCAGGCGACCACCAATATTGGCGGGGGATTACTTCAGGCCGGCAATATGTTTGCGCTAGATCCGCGCGAAGATGCCCTGTGGGTGGTGGTGCTGCTGACCGACGGCATGGCAAACGCCACCGACCGTCAGCCAGATGACAATATCAATGACTATAATACCTACCCGGTGGGGTTCTGTCCTCAGGCTTCCATGGATCAAAATCGGCTTCCCCTCTGCCAGGACCAAGACGTCTCGACTCGCCATCGCAGCGGATTGAACTACGATGCTGATGACTATGCCCGCGATATGGCTGACTTCGTCGGCTGTCTGGCCTTGGGCGATGCCGAGCCAGGCCACATCATCATGCCCGGCACCGAAGATCATCTTTGCCTGGATTCAGGCAAATGCAATCCCTGCCGTCAGTTGGATGGCAGCGCCTATCGCGGTCAGGGCGCGGTGATCTTCGCCATCGGATTGGGCGATGAAGTCATCAATACCATTAATGAGGTTCACGGCAGACCCTACGGGGCGGACCTCTTGCGCTACATTGCGCGGGTCGGCTATGCCGGCGACCCACGCCTAAAAAACGATCCCTGCAAAGATTTGTATGACAACCTCAATGAATATAAACAATGGTGCGGCAATTATTACTTCTCACCGACCGGCAGCCAGTTAACCCGCATCTTTGAAGACATTGCCTCGCGCATCTTTACCCGTCTGGTGCATTAATGAGAAGGTGGTGCAGGATGGATGGACAAAAATCTTCCTTCTTTTCAACCGACAAACGCCAGCGGCGACCGGGCCAGGCTATCACCGAGTTTGCCCTAGTGCTGCCGATCTTGTTGCTGATCATCTTTGGCATTATCGAATTTGCGCGTGTCTATCAGTCCTATCTGGTGATTAGCAATGCTGCCCGCTTTGGGGTGCGCTATGCCGTGACCGGGGAATACAAGCCGGAATACTGTGAGGACACTGCCGACGGCCCTGATGCCCAGGGAGTGGACGGGCCTTGCGCTGGGGCAGCCAAGACGGCCGAAGAAGACCGTGCGCGCCTGCTCTCGATTTATGATGAAGTCCTTAACCAGACCGGCTCGATTCCGGTTGCCTTTTACCAAGATGTGGTGCGCGGCTACTTGATGGGAACACCACCGGAAGGAGAACAAACGCCGGGCTTCCTGCGGGTCTCGGTTTGCAGCACGCGCAGCGGCTATGCCTTCGACACAACCAGCGGGCGCTGCCGCAATATCGTAACCGAAGCATTTGAAGACGATCCCGGCAATCCCGAAGAGGGGCAAACGCGGGTGATCGTCTCGGTTACCTTTCAACATCCGCTGATTCTGCCTTTCCTCAGCAACTGGTGGCCCAGCCTGCGCTTGCATGCTGAGCGATCGGGGATTCTGGAACAGTTTCGGGTTGCTCGCGTCCTGGGGCTGCCGCCGGACATCTCGGTCTATTTCACCCGCACCCCGACCAATACCCCCACCCAGACCGAAACGCCCACGCCCACCCAGTCGCCCACCCCGACCCAATCGCCAACTCCTACCAATACCCCAACGCCTTCCCCGACGCCGACCCTTACCCCCACCCCGACCTTCACTCCCACCCCAACCCCTACGCCAGATTGCAATCGGCTCGTTGCCGAAGCACTCAGATTTGAGGACGAAAATCTCATCTTCAATGCCACAAATAACGACCCATACTACCGCGCTTTGATTACCGGCCTGGGCGGAAGCTGGAACGGCCTCTGGCACGATGAGGTCACGCCAACTCCGCCGGCAAATGCATTCAGGGAGTACATCCAGGATGGTGGCACGATCTACGACCCGCCCGATGTGCCTTTGGTGTCCGGTTTCAACGTCGCCCACAGCGGCTTCAGCAGCGTCTGGATTCCATCGCTGGATTGGTCGACGTTGGGCTTGCGCTTCAGCCAGAGTTTTGACTATCAATACTATCATGGGCGCGATTTCAATGTTAATTTGACCTATCAAATGGTGCCTCCGGATGCCGAAAGCGGCGTGGTTTGCCCACCGCAGGCATTGACCGGTCGGTTCGGTCCGATTGTCCAACCCACCGTGCCGGCCGGCACGATTACCGGCGCCTTCTCGATCTCCGCTGCTGCCAGCGACCCGGATGGCAGCATTGCCCAGGTCTATTTCGTGGTGCGAAACGCCCAGGGGAGCGTGGTTGGTTATCAAACCGATAGCGGTGCCCCGTATTGTCTCTTTGGACAAAGTGGCAGCAATTGTCGCACCCGCACCCTAGGACAAACCTGGCCGAATAGCAGCATCACCATCCAGAATGGCACCTACACGATCAGCTTTCAGGCTCTCGACCAGGATGCCAATCCCTGGTATCACTATACCCGCGTTCAACGCACGATTAATATCTTTATCCTCACTCCCACACCGACCAGGACCCGCACGATCACCCCGACGCCAACCATCACCAACACGCCCACCATTACTTTGACGCCGACGCGCACCCTGACACCCACCATCACCCGCACACCAACCATCACACCCACGCCGACCATCACCCGCACCCCCACGCGCACGCCCACCATCACCTTGACGCCGACTATTACCCTAACGCCGACGCGTACCAGTACACCCACGATTACCTTTACCCCAACCAGGACCCCCACTCGAACATTAACGCCAACGGTGACGCCCAAGCCGTCTCGCACGCCTACGCCTACCCACACGCCGACCCGCACGTCCACACCCACCCAAACACCGACCCGCACGCCAACCCGCACCAAAACACCGCTGGTCACCGACACCCCCACACCCACCTGGACCTCGCCGCCGCCCCAGCCAACCCGCACACCCACCCCAACCTCAACCCGCACACCCCGCCCAACCCATGGCGGCGGAGGCTAGTTCTCTTTAGAAAGTGGTTAGATGACCCACAAAAAGCGCTTCATCTCCGTTTTACCTCTTTTGTTGTGCAGTAGTCTGTTGTTGAGCTTGGCATTTGCCTGGAAAGGCGAAGTGCTGGCGCAAAGACAGCTCGATCTTCAAGACGGCTCTCACTTCCTTTACCTGCCCCTGACCATGAAAAATTTTCAACCGGCCTGGATTATTGGGAGGGTCACCGTCCAGGGGCAGGGTGCCGCTTTAGCAGGCGCCCAGGTCTGCACCCAGAATGGAGAGTGTGCTTTTTCCGATGCCGCAGGTAACTATCGCCTGCACGTCTCGGCCGGCTGGAAACAACTGATCGCTCAAAAGCAAGGCTATATTTCCGTCACGCAGTCGCTGCAGGTGCCCGCTTTGGAGACGCGAGCGGTAGATTTTGCTTTGCAGCAAGAACCAAATTCCCCATGGTGGGCAAAGTTCAGCGGCATCGTCAAGGACTTGGCGGGACAGGCGCTAAGCAACGCCAGGGTTTGCACCCATCTGAATGAATGTACTACTACTGCCTCCGATGGCAGCTATATCATCGACCTGACCTCGCTCGGCCAGCGCGAAGTCACCGCTTCAAAAGATGGCTACCTACCTCTCACCAAAAGCGCCACCGCGCTCATCAACCAGACGGTTACCGTTGATTTTAACCTCTCCAGACAATGGCAAGGCGCCTGGATCAAGGGCGCGGTGATTGACGCCAGTAAAGGAATTAATGAGCAAAGAGCGCTGGCGGGCGTGCGGTTGTGTACCCAGTTCAACGAATGTACTACCACCGACCCAAATGGCAACTATCGCATTGGGCTATCCAGCGCCGACCTGCGCGAAGTCACCGCCCAGCTTCAGGGATTCTTTACCGTCAGTAAGCAAATTCAGCCCATTGAAGGCGAAGAAGTCATTCTGAACTTTGTCCTCTCCCCCTACCTGACCAATCAGGTGGCGCGCATCATTGTCACTTGGGATGCCACGCCAAAGTTTGTTGTAGGCTCAGAGCCAATTGAGAACGATCTGGACGCCTATCTTTACATAGAGCATGCGATTGGAAATCGGGTTATCTATTATGAGGCGGGAGGTGAATTTCTCAGCAGCCTCCTGCTCTATGACGTTCGAGAGGGTTCAGGCCCCGAGACCATTGATATTCGCCAGTATGAACTGAGCTCCCCTCAACAAACCCGCTATCGCTATGGCGTTCACCATGCCAATTATGAGTATAGTGGACGCCAGATTCCAAACCTGTATCAATTGGGAGCGCAGGTTTGCTTTTACACCAGGGAGGGGAACGTCTCCCGTTGCTATCAGGCGCCGCCGGGCGACCTGGAATTCTGGGTGGTCTTTGAATTTGACCCGGATGGCAATTATATGCTTCACAACTGTCTCGCCAGTGGCATCCCTCAGATCAGCGAGGATGAAGGCGGCAACAGAGTGGTCGGGCAGAGTTTCCCAACCTGCGCTTCTCCTTAGTATGGAGTGCGCAAGCTACGCTTTTGCAAGCGCGCTGAAGCACGGCTTCAGCACTCCAAAGCCCGCAAAGGCCTTTTTGCAGTTAAAATTAAACCAAACCACTTTGTGGTAAACCTCCCTCAGGCAGGTCAATCCGATGAGCCGACTGCTGAAACGTATCGGGATCATCCTGGGCATTCTGCTGCTCCTGCCCGTCATTCTGGAAATCGGTGTGCGGGTGTATGTGGAATCGCCATTGCAAACCGATTTTTACGGCTCAATCAGCCGCGATGCCGTAGCTGGATTGCAGGCTCAGGTTGGGGTGCAAACGGTTAGCGGTCCGGGTTGGGTGCATTTGGGCTGGATTGCCGATCCCGAAAAGGAAACCTATCGGATCGAGATCAAAGATACGCAAGGCTGGCGGGAGATTGGGCAAGCCAGATTTGGCTCCTTCCTGCATCGCGGTTTGGGTGGCAGCTACCGGGTGTGGCGTGTCCCGAAAGACCGCTCGCAACCCGTTTTACTCGGTGAAGTGACCGTTCGACCGACGTTTGAGCCTTCCCCCATCTTCATCCCCCGCCTCAGCGGAGTGTGGCAAAAGCTGTTCCTTCCTGAACAATTCGGCTCGTACATCAACGATCACACAATCTATCAGGATGCGCAGGGCAACTGGCGCCTGATCGGGATCACCTCCCTGACCGACGGGGATTTCAATCAGGAAAAATATTTCGCCGTGGGGGTGAGCCGGGACTTCCCATCCGCCGAGGGGATGAGCGAAGCGCCGCCTATCGCCGATTTCGGCGAGTTAGCCTGGGCGCCCCATGTGATTTACAGCGAGGGACTATATCATATCTTCTGGTCGCCCCACAAACTGCATCAAATGACCTCCAGTGACGGCATCCTCTGGGAAAACCATCAGATCACCCTCACCGCTCCCTATCATAAATTCTTCCGCGATGGGATGGTGTTGCAAGTAGCTCCTAGACAATGGCTGCTCTACACCACTGCCCGCGGCTGGTATTTCTCCCAGATCGATGTCTATCAATCCTTTGATTTGACCCACTGGCAATACATTCGCACTGCCCTGCGCAGCAGTTGGGGCAGCGAGCGCAATTCTCCTTTTGCTTCAATGGAATCGCCCTTTGTGGTGCGCTACCAGAATCACTATTACCTCTCGCTCACCTATAATAACGATTCGTTCTTCCTGCATGGCATTTTGTTGATGTTCAAAATCTGGCTCAATCGCCCAAGTTACAACGATACGCTGGTCTTTCATGCCGATAACCCCTACGACTTCGGCGTTTACCGCGGCGTAAGGCGTTCCCCTACCCTGTTGACCCGTCTCGAAGCTCATGCGCCGGAATGGGTTTACAATCCCACCAACGGACAATGGTACCTCACCACCGCCGGCTGGCCCTGGGCGGCGAGTTTAACTTCCGGCGAGGTTGCTGTTGCCCCGCTGGAATGGGTCAAGAAGCCCTAATCCGCTTACCGCGGCTCAGACCGGGAGCGCACTTTCAACTGCCACAGCCGTGGCCGTTTTTCCGCCCCGCAGTGCGAGCCGAGCGGACAACCCTCGCAGCCAACCTCACAGAACTCGACTGCTTCAACCCGCCCCTGACGGGCTAAATGTTCCAGCATCATCTGCACCAGGGCTGGTGTGGTCTGCAGGCGCGCCGCCAACTCCTCCACGCTCAGGGATTGCGATCCCTCCAGTACGAAAAGCAGGCGCTCGAGCATTCTACCCACCCAAACCTTTCGCCAACCAGTAAACCAGCGTGCTGACGCCAATCGAGATTGCCAGCATTAAGGCGATGTTCACCAACGCCCACCGCCACGAAGCGGCTTCCTGCTTGATGACCGCCAGAGTGGCAGCGCAGGGAATGAAGAGCATGGTTGCCGTCAGGAATGCCAGCGCAACCGCAGGAGAATAGGTGGCGACCAGGATTTGGGAAAGCCCTCCTTCCTCGCCGCTGCCGAAAACCACCCCCAGCGTGGCAATGGCATTCTCCTTGGCGAGAAAGCTGGCTAGCAAGGCGACAGTCAGACGCCAATCGAAACCCATCCAACGCCCTCCGGGTTCAACCAGCCGGCCAAACATCGCCAGAAAGCTGCTTTCTAGATCGCCGCCAGGCAAGGTGGAGAGCAACCAGATCAATACCGAAAAAGCCAGGATCACGGTGCCGGCTTTTTTCAGAAACGCCAGCGTGCGTTGCCAGACCAGCAGCGCGATCGTACGCCAGTTGGGGAGGTGGTAAAGGGGCATTTCCATAATGAATGCCGAGCGTTTGCCCTTAAAGAGCAAGGCGTTGAGCAACACGCCGCTGATCACCAGCATAATCAGCGCCAGCAACGCCAGCCCCCAGGAGACCAGCGTGGCATATTGGCCGAAGAAAGCCCCGGCTAGAAAAGCAACCACAACCATGCGCGCCGTGCAGGGGATGAAGGGGGCAATGAGAATGGTCACCAGGCGCGCCGACCAAGAATCGATCACCCGGGTGCCCATCACCGCCGGCACATTGCAACCAAAACCCAAAAAGAGGGGCAGGAAGGACTTGCCATGCAAGCCCATCAGGTGCATGAAATTATCCATCACATAGGCAGCCCGCGCCATATAGCCGACGTCTTCCAACAGCCCAAAGGCCGCGAAAAAGATTGCCAGGATGGGAATAAAGGTGATTACCGCCCCAACCCCGCCGATGACCCCATCCACCACCAGACTCTGCAGCCAGGCCGGCGCCGGAGCAAGCGTTGCTGCGGCAAAGCTTGCCAGGCGTTCCACCACCTCGCTCTCCAGCCAGGCCTGCAAGGGAGATCCTAGGGTGAAGGTCACCCAAAACACCGCACCGAGGATTAAAGCCAGAATGCCCAAGCCAAGCACCGGGTGGGTTGCCCAGCGATCGAGGCGCTCGGTCAGGCTGATCTGACCAACCGGAGGACGGGCAACCGCGGCGCGCATCAGGCGGTTGATCCATTCATACCGCCCGGAAGCCACAGCCATGAGAGCATCATCGTGGGAGCGCAAAACCTCATGCACCGCCTCCCAGCGTTCTGGCGGCAGGGTTTTGTGCATCAGACGGGTGAGTTCGGCGTCGCCCTCGAGGAGTTTCATGGCCGTCCATTCGAGCGGATAAGGCTGCGGAACAAATCCCTGAATAAGGCTTTGGATTGCTTTCAGCGCCTGTTGATGGTCGGCGCGAATATCCGGCAGGCGGGGCATCAGCACTCGCTCGCCTTTAATCACCTGATCGACCACCCGGAGCAGTTCGCGCACCCCCTGCGCCCGGGTTGCCACCAGCGGCACGACCGGGATGCCCAGGGCGGCCTGAAGCACCTCGACATCGATGCGATAGCCCTCCAATTCGGCCACATCCATCATATTCAATGCCACCACCAGTGGGGTTGGCAGGCTGATCAACTCGGCAACCAGATACAGACTGCGCTCTAAGTTGGCTGCGCTGACCACGGCAATCACCAGGTCTGGCTGCTCGCGCAGGATAAACTCGCGGGCAATCAACTCTTCGGGAGAGTTTGCTGTCAGGCTGTAGGTCCCGGGCAAGTCGATCAGGCGCAACGAACGCCCATTGTCGTGAAAAACCCCTTCACGCCGTTCAATCGTCTTCCCCGGCCAGTTGCCAACATGTTGATTTAAGCCGGTCAGCAAGTTGAACAGAGTCGATTTGCCCGTATTGGGCTGACCTGCCAGAGCGATCAGGGGGAGATCGCGCTGAAGTTTCAATTCATTTTTGTGGGTAGCCTCACCGGCAGGATGACATTCGCTCATGGCTGACTCCGTTGAACGAATATGTATTTTGCCTCATGTCGCCCGAGCGCAACCCGTGTGCCGCGCACTTCGACAATCAGCGGCCCCCAGCCATAATTTTGCACCATGAAGATTGGCACGCCCGGCGTAAAACCCAGGGATGTCAAGCGTCCTCTCACTCCCCGACCGCCGCGCAGCTCAACAAAAATGGCCTGTTCTCCGCTTGCCAGTTCACTCAACGGTAGGGGCAGGTCAGTGGAGACCGGTGCAGGAGCGTCAGGTTCATTGGAAAACCATCTTCTGCGAGGGTGTGGTGGCATAATTGATTTCACCTGTGCTAATCTAAAAAATTAGCCTGTTCTAATTTCTGGCTTTATGATAAAATAAAAATACCGACCTGTCAACCCTGATGAATGTCATCAAATGATCGGGAAAAGTGTCATCAAATGATCGGGAAAAGATGGAAACCAAACTTACCCCCACTATAGAGGATTATCTGAGCATCCTGCTGGTCTTAGAGCGGGATGGAGAACCGGTGGTGGGGGCGCGCCTGGCAGAGATCCTCGGTGTAACCCCGCCCACTGTCACCAATACCCTGAAACGCATGAGCCGCGATGGCTTGATCGCCGTGGACGATAAAAGCGGCCCGCGCTTAACGGAGCAGGGGCGGCTGGCTGCGCGCTCGGTGATGCGCCGCCACATGCTCACCGAATGGCTGTTATTGCGCATGTTGGACTGGTCGAAAACCCATTCTCAGGCGCATTCTATCGAACACACCGTCTCTGCCGAGCTGGAAGAAGCCTTACAGAACAACCTCGCAAACCCTCAACTCTGCCCACATGGCAATCCGTTACCGGGTTTCGAGCATGTGGTCGCCGCATGGCAACCGTTGCTGAACTTCAAAGTTGGCGATACCATCATCATTCGGCGCGTCCATGAGCTGGCCGAGCAAAACCCCGACCTGCTGGCTTTCTTAGAGGCGCATCAGGTCATGCCTGGTAAGTCGGCTCAGATTACCGAAATCCTGCCCTTTAATGAAACGCTGACCCTGCACATCGAAGGGCGGGCTGTCACCCTGGGGTACGCAGTGGCACGCTACATCTTTGCCGAACAGGGCTGAATCAAGCCCCGAAGTCGCTTGAACTTTTTCCAAACCCTTGTACAATTAAAATAACATCAATTTGGGATGAGCCGAACCGGCGTCCCGCAGGCTTGCGGTTGCTTCCAAATTAAGCCCCGCAATACCTCCGGGATGTTTCAAGGCTCAACAGGCTTCGTCCTGGCAACTGTGTCTCAAAGGAGGGTCAGCAATGGTAAATCCCCTCAATTGGATGAAGTGGCTGTTTGGTCGCCTGCACCTGAGCGCCTGGCTAAAGCTAGCCTTGCTCGGCCTGATTTTCCATCTGTTCCTTTTCCGCCCGGTGGTTGCTCAGAGCCCGACCATCATCCCCATCTGTCAGATTCAAGGCAAGGGCTTTTCGTCGAGTTGGAAAGATCAATTCGTCTATGTGCAGGGCATCGTGACCGCCGATTTCGATCAAAGGCGGGGTTTAATCGCTTTGCAACAGCCGCATTGCGATTTAGACCCCAAAACCTCAGATGGCCTGTGGGTTGCTTTGAGTCCCCGCGCCGATGTTGTCCGCCAGGGCGATTGGATTCAAGCCGCCGGAACCGTGCAGGAGTATTTTGGGCGCACCCAGATTTTCAGCAATCCTTCTCAGATCGCAATTCTCTCCAGCGACCATCCGCTGCCTGAAGCCGCGGAGCTCCTTCCCCCGCAAAAGGATTCCCAAGCAAATTATTACTTTGAAGCCCACGAAGGTATGCGGGTAAGCGTTGCTTCCGCCAACGTGATTGGTCCCACCGATTCGTATGAAACCACCTGGCTGATCCCTGCCGCTTTGGACGTGACTCGCCTGTTTTATAACGACTTGCGCGGCACGGGCGGGGTCTTTGGAGTGGATGAAGGTGGGGACTACGCCCTGAACCCGGCTCTCAAGGTGGGTGACCAGGTGCAGCATGTTGTCGGCGTCTTAGACGAAGCCTACGAAGCCTACCGAATTGTTCTGCTGGAAGAACCCACGATTGTAGAGGCAGCGTTTTGGGGAGTGCCGCAAACGCCGCCCCTCAACCGCTCCAATGCCTTCCGGCTGGCAACCTTCAATCTCGCCAACCTTTTTGATCCTGAAGATGACCCTAATGTCAACGACTCGGTCCTCTCCAAAGCCGAATATCAACGCCGTTTGCGCAAGCGCGCCCTAGTCCTGCACGAGGTCTTAGGGGACGCAGACCTGGTCGCCCTACAGGAAGTCGAAAACGAACGGGTCTTGCGCGACTTGCTCGCTCAACCTGACCTCAACCCGGCCTATGCCTTCATCTGGGAAGACTCGCCCGATCTGCGTGGCTTGGATATCGCCTTGCTCTACCGCAGCGATCGTTTCCGCGTCACCGATGTGCGCCAGGAGCAGGGCTGCACCGATCTGGTGGACGGGTTAGGCCCGGACGGCAACCAGAACGTTCGCTACCCGCAAAACGCGGTCACCTGCGACCGCGATGGCGATGGCAACCTGGATGGCAACCGCCTGTTTCTACGTCCGCCCCTGGTGGTCAAGCTGGAGTTCCTTGCCCATCCTGGAGGGTTTGACCGCCCGCAAGTGATCGTTATCGTGAATCACTGGAAATCAAAAGTGGAAGATACCTCCTGGGTGCTCTATACCCTGCCGCGCCGCATCCGCGAAGCCCAGTTTACGGCTGGTTTGATTCAACGCCTGCGCCTGGAGTTCCCGGAGGTCCCGCTCCTGTTAGCCGGAGATTTCAACGATTTTCCGACCTCCCTCCCCGTGCAACAACTGCTTGCTACGGGGGTGATCGATTTAACCCAGACCGTTGCCCCCGAACAACGCTATTCCTATATCTATCGGGGAATCTCGCAAAATATTGATTTTCTCTTCCTGGATTCCGGCAAGGGCTTGCAGCTCGCTCAG
>DAOTZA010000143.1:0-37701 GCA_034434515.1 Anaerolineales bacterium
GTTTCGACCACTTCCATTGATGCGTCGCGGAGGGTTTCAGCCAGACCGCCGCGCAAAGATGGATCATCCTCGATGATCAGAACCCGATAAGTTGAACGACCCAAGTGGGCAGCATCCATGATCCTACCTTTGTTAAATAAGGCTAACCTAAGCGATAAGGGAATGCAGCTTACTCAAACAATATGACAGGGATTGCGAAAGCATTACCTTAAGAGAATAGGTTAAAATAATTGTAACCCCAAAACCGGATTGGTGCTGTGTTACCCCGCTCGTAACAACCTACCATCACAAGGAGTGTTGATAATTTATTGAGGAAACCGTCCACGAATGGAATACGAATTCACGAATGACAGCGCTATTCGTGAATTCGTGAAATATTGGTGGACGGTCTGCCCTGCCAAATATAGCCTATGGTAGGTAATTATCTCCGTTGCGCGAATCGAAACCCAGTGAAAGTTTAGCTTTCGCAGTGTTTCCATCGGAATTTTCACTGCCCAATTTCAAGGGATTGGGCGACGATGCGGAGAGGAATTGCGGGGGTATCTTGCCAATAGCGGGCAAAGTTCGTCGCCAGCACGCTGGAACTGGCGATGACATTCTCTGCCCAGCGATATCCGATCGTTTGATACAGCAGCTCGCTGCGGAGCTGCAGAGGGAATTGAGCCTGGCTAACATCTACCTGTACGGTCAGAGTGTCCCCGCCCGCAAGGAAATTTGTGTCATTCAGCGCCTCTCCAACAACGGTGATGTGAGCCGGCGCGCTGGCTTTATCAAAGCCCAGTGGCAACAAGCGGTTGTCTTTCAGGTATCCAGCCGCATGGAGTTGTACGGTGGTCACCTCCTGCTGGATGTTATGCATGATGCTCTCGTAAATTTGAACTTCCTGGGGCGAAGTGATTCGTTCATAATGGGGTTCAAATCGGCTTGGGTCGAGATCGTTATCGTTTTCCAAAATCCGGCCTTGATTGTCATAGTCTCCCGACTCGAAGATGAGCTCCCCCTGCGCATCGGTAATGGCAATGTGTAGCCATGCCCTGCGCGAAGGAAAACCAGTGGGGAACTTGTGTCCGCTCAGGTTAGAGATCACCAGTTCAAAGGAAAGGATACCATCTTGAATTTGAGGGTTCTGGATTTCGAGCGTTGCCGTGCGCGTCGTCACAAAGTCCAGGGTCTCGGCGATCACGTCGCGGAAATGGCGGGTATCCGCCTCTACGCCCAGCTCAACGGCAAAATTGTTGAGCACACTCAGCATGGTTGCATTGCCACCCAGGAAATTATGTTGTGAGACGCCCAAATAACGATTTTGCGGGGTGATATTCGAAATCGGTAAAGCTTCCTCGGCTCTGGTGAGGTGGCAATCCTGGCAAGACCGCCGAGTGACGTATTCTGACTGCAACCATTCGCTATAGGGTGTTTGCTCGGGAAAGGTCTCTTCTCCTTGACTCAGCGCGCCATCCGCTTGAAGGTAGTGAAGAGATAGCTCGTGACAGGTGGCACACAAGGAAGATTGGCGCACGTGTTCACTTTCCACCGGTTCGTATCCCGAAGCACCGGCCATCATTGCAACGCTCTGGCGTGACATCGGGAAAGGGCCATATAATGGCCTTGTGCCAACCGGTGCGGTTAAATCAATTGACAAATCACCGCTATCTCTGGCATCCGCCCCGCTCAAAGGAGGAATCTGGTGACAGACGGTACAGGAGACGCCATCCATCGCCAGAAGGTGATCGGGGTGTTGGATGTGATATACACTTTGATCGGTGACTAAAGCGATCGATTGCTCTCTGGCAAAAGCGCTATAGCGCGCCATTGGGGTATGGCAGGTAGCGCATTTCTCCTCGATCGCTGTAGCGTATTGAGGCGACTTCTCTACTTCAAACGCTACACTTGCCCGGAAGTAGGGGTCTCGAGCAGAGTTTGCCATCATCGAAGCTCGCCATCGTTCGGCGGGATCGAATTCGAGTCCTGAAGCGTCTTTGATGGCTTTGTGACAGGGGACACAGGTGGCCGCGGTTGCAAACCATTGATTGGTAGCTGCGCTCAAGACAGTTTTGCGTTTGTCTTCCCTGAGAGAAAAGGGCAAAGCAGCCAGTTCGGGATCGCTTGAAATGTTTTCCGATTCGTTTGCTTGGGGAAGGACTGCGCCTTTACCACAAGCACACATCAAAGCACAGAGAAAGCCAACGAGTAAATAGGAGATGAGCTTTTCGGGAATGTTTGCTATGCCAGTCATATTCGATGATTTTCAGCAGGTATTTTATCTGCCGGGAATGTTTTGTACTAAAAGCCTGCCTCTTTCAGCCCAAATTGGGTGAGAATAACCGCGCCAAATCCGATCAGACCGACGCTAAAGGGAACAATCCAACCCACACAAGGAACGAGAGCGGATACGCCATTGATGACAAACACCAGAAGAAACGTACCTGCTCCAGCAGTAATCGGCAACGACCAGGTTTGCCCCAATCCCTCAGCCAAACGCCGCCCCGTTTCCAGACCCACAGCCAGGATGCCCAAAAACCAGCCCAAAACAGCCAGGAGAAAACCCAGAAAGGCAATCGGCAACAAGATCAGGGTGATCGCCAGCAAAACGATTCCTACAGAAACGACCACCACGGACACCAGTCCAACCATCCAGGCAATGAACGCCTGACCGCGCACCGCATTGGCGATTCGCTCCAACGCCTTTGGGAATAAAAGCCCGCACAGGATTGCCAGTGCGCTCCAGGCGAAGACACGAAACAAGAATCCACTCCACTTCGTCCAACCGCGAGCCAACCAATCCAGATTTGGCAATTCAAAGCGGAAGGGATACACAGCTCCAAAAGGACGCAAGTTTTCAAACTGCAGAACCTGTCCGGCAACACTTGCTCCCTTGGCTTGTTGATAAGCCGACCCATAGAGAAGGAGATCGCCGTTAACCTGCGCGCTTTGTTGCAGGGTAATTTTGCCGCCAAAACCGACAACATCGCCGGCAACACTTCCAGAACAAGTTAATTCACCGCCAAAAAAGGCGATGTTCCCCTGAACCTTTGAGCCTCGGCGAAGCTCCACCGTTCCACCAAAGACAACCAGGTCTCCCGCGAGGATTTCGTTCTCTTGCAGGATAAACTGCCCTCCCAAGACCACCTTGCTTTCCCTTAAGCCCCCCGCCAAGACCTGGAAGGGGGTCAAAAGAGCCAAAAGCAAGATGATCAGGGTGGCAAATAGAACACTTCGTTTCATTGAGTTCTAACCCTTCCAAAGCTAAACTTGCGTAACATTACTAGCCAGATTGCCATAAGCCCCAAAAATGCCATACCGAAGGCAATCTCTAACATCGGGGGAATTACCTGGGCAATTGCTCTGCCCACCGTTGACAGGAAGGTCACCACGCCCTCCACCGCCGGGATCAGGGCGCTGAGGTTATACACAGCAACCATCACCCGCAGCCAGAGCGGTTGCGCAGGAGAGGCAATCAGAGCGAAGAAGGGGAAAGCGAACAAAGCCGCCAAAAGCGAAGTAACCAGAAAGACGCCCAACGCCCGACGCTGTTGCGCCAGAGCTGTTTGGCGCAGGTGGCGTTCTCGCCAACGCTGGCTAAACCCTTCACGAGGGTTAACCCATTGCGCTAGCTTCAGTTCCACCTCCGTTTCCTGCCAGGCTGTCCGCAAAGCCCGACAACGTTCGCAGGTGTGGATATGCTCTTCAAGGAGAATTTGTTCCCCGGGCGGCAAGGGTTCATCAGCAAATAACCGTTCCTCAAAAAACCGGTGATTCATATCCTTTCCTTTCTACCTCTCGAGATACTGGCGGATATTTTTCTAACCAGCTTTCCGCTAAGGCGCGTCGGGCGCGGTGTAAACGGCTCTTTACGGCGCTCACCGTCAGCGACAGGCTTTGAGCGATTTCCTCGTAAGAAAAATCGTACCAGTAATATAAAACAATCGCCGCTCGATCGGTTTCGGAGAGTCTCTTGAGCAATTGTTGAAGTCGCTGTTGATCTTCGCGCAAACTGATCGTTGCTTCGGGAAGCGGATCGTGGCTGGCAAATTCGAGGTCAGGGTTATCCTCCAAAGAAAAAACGGTCATTTTGCGCTTGCGAATTTGATCGATGCAGTGGTGCGCCGCAATCGAAAGCAGCCAGGTAACAAACGATCGCTGTTGATCGAATTTGCGCAAGGAATGAAATGCCCGCAAAAAAGTCTCCTGGGCAGCATCTTCGGCGTCTTCAGCATTGCCCAACATGCGGTAACAAAGATTGTACACAGATCGTTGATAGATTTCAATCAATTGCACAAAGGCTTCCGTATCACCCGCAAGGGCTTGTTGAACCCAATGCAGTTCTTGCTCTCGAATGTCTTCGCCTTGAACCGTTGGTTTCATATTCGCTTTCCTACTTTCTATACGATCAACTCTCCAAAATGTTTCGCTTGCCGTGTTCAAGACCAAGCAGATTGGGTTCTCGCCCCTGACCGGGGCACTGCTCAGGGTGTTCGCTCGACCAGAGGTTTAAACCCCTCCCCAAATACCTCATTGGCTTGTCCAATCACCATAAACGCCTGTGGGTCTGCAGCGCGCACAAGAGCTTTAATCTGAGCGATCTCTGAACGACTCACTACACAGTATAGCACCGTTTTCGGGCGACCGCTAAAACCTCCTTCGGCTGGAATCAACGTCACACCGCGTTCCATTTCAAAGAGGATCTTCTGTCGGATTTCTTCTGGACGTTCGCTGATGATCATCGCTGTGCGGGTGACATTCGAGCCTTCGAGGGTCACTTCGGCAGCCACACCGCTGATATACAACATGACAATGGCATACAAGGCATTTTCCCAGCTAAAGGAAATCCCCGCCAGGAACATGATCAGCGCATCGGTAAGCATGTAGGACTGCGAGAGAGAGACTCCCCAGCGATGATTGAGGATGCGCGCCAGAATGTCGCTTCCCCCACTCGTACCCTGCCCACGATAAACCAGGCCGAAACCAATGCCACTGATCACACCACCATATAAAGCGTTCAGGTTTAAATCCGGGGTAATTCCTTGTGTGGGCAAGAAAAAAGTCAGAAGATCAACCAGGAGCGAAAAAGTCCCGACGGCAAGGACGGTTCGCAAGGCAAAGCGCAGCCCACCCAAATAGCGCCAACCCAGAAGAAAGAGCGGAATGTTCCCAATGATGACCATCAACCCGATTGGCCATTGGGTGTAATAATGGATGATTTGAGCCAGACCGGCAATTCCTCCAGACGCCAAACGGGCGGGAATTAAAAACAGACGCATGGCGAGGGCTTGCAAAAAAACCCCCGCCAGGATCAACAGCACATCTCGCCCATCTCCCCAAGTAAAAGTGAATCCAAAGCTACGCTGCTGTTTCGTCATCTTCATCCAATAGTCTGGCATTTGCCAGATGTTCGATCACACCGATCACAGCCGAATTGTCTAATTCGCGCATGCCCATTTCTAACATCGCATGATACAGTTGGGTGTGAACGGCTGTGCTGGGTAAGGGAATGCCATACTGTCGAGCTGTCTCAATAACGATATCGAGGTCCTTGGTCTGCATATAGGCCTTAAAACCAGGCGCCCGATTGCCAGCAAATAAACGTTGGGGTTTGACATCCAGCGTCCAGCATTGAGCTGCGCCGCCTTTGATAGCTTCGACCACCTTCTGTGGGTCAGCGCCGGCTTTCTTGGCAAAGATCAGCAATTCGCCCATGGCAACCATTTGGGCTGCCACCATAATCTGATTGGCGGCTTTGGCGATCTGTCCTGCGCCAGCTTCGCCAACATGGGTAATCGTCTTCCCCATCGCCTCAAAGATCGGGCGTACTTTTTCTAAGGCTTCAGCCGCTCCACCTACCATAATCGCCAATGTACCCTGGCGAGCGCCAATGTCTCCGCCACTAACCGGGGCATCCAGCGCCAAAACGCCCTTTTCTGCCAGGCGCCTGGCGATTTCGCGCGCCACAGCCGGCTTGATCGTTGAATTATCGACGTAGATCAACCCAGCATGGGCGCCCTCGATAATCCCATTGGCGCCAAGCACGACGGATTCAACATCCGGCGTATCGGGCAAATTGGTAAAAACCACATCCACTTGCTCGGCGACTTCCTTTGGGCTAAAAGCAGCCTTTGCCCCTTCGCCCACTAACTCTTCAACCGCTGCCCGACTGCGGTTGTGCACAACCAGCGGAAACCCAGCTTTAAGAATATTGCGGGCAATCGATTTGCCCATTAAACCCAGACCGATGTAGCCAACGCGTAGGTTTGACATTGTTCCTCCTGGTACGATTGAATTTCGGATGGGGTAATTGTATTACAATTGGAAAGTTTTTTGCGCAATAATCAATAATCCTTCCTGACATCGTCTTTCTTTGCTAGAATAAGACGGTTTGTTTGACTGCGAAAATGGATAGCTCCGCCTTCAACTCCTCTCTTCTCGGTGGAATCGCCGCCCTCAGCGCGGCTTTTTTATGGGCGTTAGCTTCGATTTGGTTCAGTCGTTTAGGGAAACACCTGCTCGTTATTCAGATCAACCTGCTAAAGGGCTTTCTTGCCATCGCCATCCTTTCTGTCATTCTAATCCTGAGTGGGGGCACACTGGCAACTTTGCCCTTCCTGCCGATGGCAATGCTGCTCATCAGTGGCATCGTTGGGATTACCATCGGTGACACCGCCTATCTGAAGGCCTTGCAATCGCTCGGCCCGCGACGCACCCTGTTGCTTGCCAATCTTGCTCCTCCCATGGTTGGATTGATGGCCTGGGCATTCCTGGACGAGCGCCTCGCTCTGCGCGCCTGGTTGGGTATCTTCCTGACCCTAGCGGGAATCACCTGGGTTATCTTCGAACGCATTCGGGAAGAGGATAGGTCAACCAACCTGCACAAAGGCTTGTTCTTTGGCTTTCTGGCTGCTCTCTGTCAATCGGTTGCTGTGGTTTTATCTCGAGCTGCGTTGACCCGCAGCCCAATCGATGCTTTACAAAGCACGATCGTGCGGCTCGGCGCAGCAATTTTCGTGCTTGCCTTCTGGTCGCTGGTAAGACAGCAATCGATTCTGCCCTGGCGACCGTTGGTCTCCCGGCCGCGTCTGGCAGTCTGGTTGATGACAGCTACCTTGTTAGGCACCGTTCTGGCAATGTGGTTACAACAAATTGCCATCGAGCTGACGCCAGTTGGCATCGTTCAAACCCTGCTCTCCACCAGCCCGCTGTTCATCCTGCCGATTGTCGCCCTACAGGGGGAACAGATTTCACCCCGCGCTGTCGCAGGCGCATTGGTCGCTCTGCTGGGCGTTGGCTTATTCTATCTCTAATCTAGTCCTCACTCTTTGCGCTTGACCTGCGGACCTTGAGGCGTATCTTGAACCAACCAGCCCAACGCCTCGATTTGGCTGCGCAAAGCATCCGCTATGGCCCAATCTCGCTTTTGACGGGCTTCCTGCCGCGCCTGAACCAGCTCTTGTACTTCGGGAGGAGGACTATCCTCTTCAGGAGATCGAGATGCCTCTTGAAGGGCGCGGCTCCAGATGGTTAAAGGTATTCCAAAACCCGGCTCGGGAAGGGAAAAGGGGCAACAGATATCTAAGGGGAAAATTGCGCCGGCTTGAAAATAGTGAACATGGCTTCCCATCTGGCGAGCCAAAGCAGTTAACTCCTGATCGGCGAGGGTCTGTCCGTAAGCCGATTCGTGCGGGTTACCATGATGAATTAAAGTCACACCGCCATTGCCATAGACCCGCGCAGTCATGCTGGCTAAATCCAAAAACAAGGCTGTTTTCTCGTCAATCCCGATTACCAGACAGGGTTCGGGTAAAAGTTCGACCAATCGGGCAAACCGTTCTCTCCCCATAAAACAGCGCGAGGTATCTAATTCTGCCCCGCCCTCGTTGTTGTTCCAATGCGGGATGAACACCATCGACAAGTCATACAAGCCAAAGAAATTCAACCCCTCTTTCCAATGCAGCTCCTCGCCCACCTTATAAATCTCGTAAACCGGTAAGGCAAAGCGACTAATCGCAATCGTTGCTGCGCTGGCAAGCACCAGGTCGGCTCCGAGGTAATGGCGGGCAAGGATCACCTGCCAGGCAAGGCTATCGCGAAGCTGACGGACAGCATACGTGGGGCTACCTGGACCCATAAAGATCACCTCTGCCCGCCAGAGAGGCGCAATGACCTCTTCCAAATCGGGTGAAAAAGGGCTTCCCCGCTTGCGCGCTGGCACAATTTCGACCTGCGGTTGATAATTCTGAAGGTGATGTTGGAGAAACTCTGCCACCCTTCCGATCACCCGCGCCGAATTTAACTCAAACCCCGCCGGCGTTTCTAAAAGCGCCAGACGGGGTGGATGATCAAAACGGCGGAAGACTTCTTCAAAAGCTTTACGGCCACTGGGTGAGGTTTCCCCTGAACCTAATAACACGACTCGACCTGGACGAAAATCACCGATAAGAGACTCTGCCATGTTGGTCTATTTTCCTTGATAGCGCCGGGTGATATTTGGCACCAGATATTCTCTGAAAGAACGCTCCAAATTATACTCGGGCTGCCAGCCCCAATCGCGTCTGGCGTCATTATCATTCATATCTTCCGGCCAGCTATCGACAATTGCTTGCCGACGCAAGTCAGGCGCAAATGTGATTTCCGCTTTGGGGAAGGCCTCAAGCACCCAATCTCGAAATTCAGCGGCTGAAAGGCTAAAACTGGTGACGTTATACACCCGTCGGGTCAGTTTTTCCAGCGGGGCAGCAGCCAGTTTCAGTAACGCCGTTATGGCATCCGGCATTGCCATAAAGGGGATGCGTGTGTCTGCGCGCACAAAACAAGCATAAGGTTTGCCCTGGGCGGCGGCGTGCAGCATCTCCGGCCCATAATCAGAGGTGCCTCCGCTTGGCACCGTAAAGGCGCTAATCAGACCGGGGAACCGTACCGAGCGAAAATCTACCATCACCGGTCGCTCAACTGCTAACTGTCGATAATATTTGGAGTAGTACACCCCCAACATTTCACAATAGAGTTTATTGCTACCGTACATTGTGCGCGGATAGTTCCACTCCCACTCACGCAGGCGCGGGAACTGGGCTTTGGTCGATAAATCGGGCAGGCCATAGATCGCCACCGAGCTTGGGAAGATAAACAAAACCGGCTTACCCCGCCAATCGGATTGATCAGAAGCTATTTGCAATAAGCCCAAAGTTCCTTCGACGTTGACCCGGTGGGCTGCTTCGGGGGTAAATTCAGCGCGGGTTGAAAGCAAAGCCGCTAGGTGATAAATGATATCGATCTCATATTCCGAGACCAACCGCTCCAGTAAGGCACGATCACAAATGTCGCCAATGGTGTGGATGACCTTCGACTGCAAAGGTTCTGGCAATGGACGGATATCTAAGGACAGGATGTCGGTGACCCCCTGCTTCAACAATTGCTCGATCAAAGCTGTCCCAATCTCGCCGGCTGCCCCGGTTACCAGAATGACTTTTTTCCGCATTCAGCTCTCCTTTCTTTAGATTGCCTGCCCACGGGGGGGTCAATGTTATAATCAAGTGTGGAAAACATTGCCCATCTGTACCTATTGTACATGATATTGTTCAAAATTCGAGGTCACCATGCCACTAGATATTATTGTCGGAACACAATGGGGGGACGAAGGAAAAGGCCGCATTGTCGATCTGCTGGCTGCAAAAGCGGACGCGGTTGCGCGCTATAGCGGCGGTGACAATGCCGGCCACACGGTCACCGTCGCAGAGCGAATCTTTAAGCTACACCTCATTCCCTCTGGAATTGTGCATCCTCACACGCAGGCTTTTATCGGAAATGGGGTCGTCATCAATCCATCTACTTTGCTTTCCGAAATCGATCAACTACGCCAGGCAGGCATCGAGGTGCACCCACGACGGCTATTTATCTCCTATGCAGCCCATATCATCACCGCTGGACATATCGCGCTCGATCGTGCCCAGGAAGCCGCCCGTGGGGCATCAAAAATCGGCACGACCTTACGCGGCATCGGACCCGCCTATACAGACAAGGTTGCCCGGCAAGGGCTGCGCATGGAATTGATGAGCGCTGAAAAACGGTTTGCCGAAGCCTTGCGAGAACACTTCCAGCGTGTCAATCATAGCCTGCAGAAACTCTATAACGCAGAGCCCCTCGCAATAGAGCCATTGATTGAAGAATATCTTGGCTACGCCCGTTCCTTGAAACCCTACCTTGCAGATGTATCGGCTATCCTCAGTGAGGCCTTGTCAAAAGGGAAACGCGTGCTGGCAGAAGGTGCCCAGGGAACACTGTTAGACCTTGATCATGGCACCTATCCATTTGTGACCAGCTCTAGCCCCACTGCACCTGGTGCACTACTGGGCTTGGGTTTAGGAGCCGCTTGCGTCGACCGCGTCATCGGCGTTACCAAAGCCTTCCAAACGCGAGTCGGCTCAGGCCCTTTCCCAACTGAGGTTTTCGACCAGACGGCTGAGCATTTACGTGGCAGCGGTGCAAATCCCTGGGATGAATTCGGCACCACCACCGGCCGCCCACGCCGAGTGGGCTGGCTAGATCTGGTGCTGTTGCGCTATGCCATTCGGGTAAACGGTGTCAGTGAACTTGCAGTCACCAAGCTAGACATCCTTAGTGGGCTGGACGAACTCAAACTCTGTATTGCTTATCAAGCCAATGGACAGCGCTATGAGATACCGCCATTTGGGCCAACCCAACTCGAATCCTTTACCCCACTCTATAAATCCCTGCCGGTTTGGAAAGAGCCCATTCGTTCCTGCCGCCGATGGGAAGATTTACCCGCCAATGCGCGTTCGTACATTCAACACATCGAACACCTTTGCCACGTGCCTGTTTCTCGCATCTCAGTTGGACCGGAACGAGGTGATGTGATTGAAATCGGCTAAGCGGCGACAAAAGGATGTGCTCGAATGCCTCTTCGTCCATCGCCCAACCCTCTTCCATTGGGGTAGTAAACGGTTTGCGCTCCTTTTTAGCCTGCTCAGTTTCTTTGCCCTGATAGCCTGTTCTGCGCCAGCAGAAGGTGCGCCATTGCCACCCTCGCCACCACCGACCTTGACCCCCTCACCCACTGCGACCATCGTCTGGTTTCCGCCAACCGCCACGCCCACCCTCGCCCCTACTCAGGTGCTCACTCCTACCCTAGATTTGCGCCCGGCGATTGGCAACCTGATCTTTGAAGACCGCTTCGAAAAGGGGAGCGATTGGTCACTGGCTCAAACCGACTCCACCAGCATTGCTTTGGGTAAAAACGAAATCACCCTGGCAATTGCCCAACCCAAGCTCTACCTCTATACTTTACGCCAAACGCCACAGCTTGCTGCGTTTTATCTGGAACTAACCGCCTGGCCAAACCTCTGCCGCGGGGAGGATGAATACGGACTGCTTTTCCGCGTTACCCCCCAACTGGATTTTTATCGTCTGGCTTTGACGTGTAACGGCCAACTTCGTTTCGATCGTTTCTATCAGGGGAAAGCGTCTGTCCCGTTTCCGAAAACCTATAGCGGAGCTGTGCCGCCTGGCGCGCCCAGTTCCGTCCCGATTGCCATCTGGGCTTCTCAGAAAGAGATTACTGTTTTCATCAACGATCAGTTTCAATTTACCTTACAGGAGTCGGTCATCCCGGCAGGCGCTCTGGGCCTCTTCGCCCGTTCCGTCTCAAGCGCAGCAGTGACGGTGAACTTTTCCGACCTGAGAGTTTACGAAATTGTTCCCTGATTCAGCAACCGATGCTTCGAACGCCACTGGGGTTGACTTTCGCTTACACAGGTATTGAAACTTAATGAACTCCTTCAGGCTAGCAAGGAGATAGCTATGTCAGAGCATTCGATCTCGAAAAAGCCAGCCCCCGCTCGCCGTAAGATCCTCAACCGCCTGAATAACCTCTCGGCAAAGGAATGGCTAAAGTTCCAGAAATCCTGGTTTGTTCACAACCCTCCTCCCAGGCGGAAAGACGTTCTCCGTCATCCGGCCAAATTCCCCGAAACCCTTGCCCAAGAGTTCATTGAATTCTTCACCAAGCGAGGACAAGTCGTTTTTGACCCCCTGGCCGGGACGGCTTCAACCTTAGTTGGCGCATTGCGAGCCGGCCGTCACGCTTACGGTATCGAGCTTAATCCTCACTATGTGAAGATTGCTCAACAGTGGCTTGACGAAGAAAAAGCCAAACTGCCCCCTTCAACAATCCCCGATGTCCGCATCTTTCAAGGAGATGCCCTGCAGGCGGCTGAAATCATCACTGCCAATGAGCTGCCTCCGATTGATTATCTGCTCACCAGTCCGCCCTACTGGAACATGCTCCACGCACCGGGTTTTGAAACGCAGAAAATACGCCGCAGCTCCCCGGAAATGGATGTCGTTTACTCGGATAACCCCGCAGATTTAGGAAATATTGATTCTTATGACCAATTTTTGGATCGCCTGTGTGAGTTATTTGCCCGCTTGAAGCCCTTTTTGCGATCCAAAGCCTACCTCACCATCATCGTCAAGAACGTCAAGAAAAAAGGTCGCATTTACCCTTTAGCGTGGGATTTAGGACGCCGCTTAGGGGAAATCTATGCTCTCAAAGACGAAAAAATCTGGGTGCAAGACAATCAAAGGCTTGCCCCTTATGGGTATGGACACGCCTGGGTCAGTAATACCTTTCACCATTATTGCTTGCAATTCCGCAATGAGTAAAATGCCGGCAAAAAAGACCGCCGCTTGCGACCACCTAATCCTCTCCCACCCATTCATAAACGGTTGCGCCGATGATCTCTTTCAAAGCCCGAGTGGTGAGCGCTAAATTGTCTGCGCTCGGAATCAGGTTCAGCACCAGATTCATCAACGAGGGTCTGGTCATGGTCTGCCAGCCAATCTGAGTAACCGTATAATCGGTCGGCGCAGGGATCACCTCCAAACCTTGCCGCTCGAAAACCCGCACCGAACGAGGCATGTGCATTGCAGAGGTGACCAGCAAAATGCGCTCGACTCCCATCTGCGCCAGAATGGTTTTGGTAAATTGCGCGTTCTGCAGGGTATTTTGGGAGCGATCTTCGAGGATCATGGCTTCTTCAGGCACTCCCAGCAGCTCCAAAAGTTCAGCCATTTCGCTGGCCGGATTGGCGCTGGTAGGGGTATACCACTCGATTCCTCCTCCGCTTAAGAGCAATTTTTGGGCTTTCCCCTCTCGATACAATCTGGCAGCGTAAATCAGCCGATCGCCAGCGCCGTTAATTTCCGCCATGAGGCGCGGTGGGTTGGCAGCCAGCGTTCCACCTCCCAATACCACCATCACTTCCATCTCAGGGACTTCTTTCATGGGCAGGTATTGCCATTCCAGCGTTTTCGCCAACTGGTAAGCCACCAGGCGATTGCCACCCAACCAAAGCAGCAAAAAACTCACCAGAACGGCAACCCGCCCCAGGCGCGGTTTTCGATAGAAAACCAGGGCGATGACCAGGAAAATAGATGCCAACCCCACGGGATAAATCAAAGGAGGCAAAATTTTCGATAAAAAGACAAACATATCTTGCTCCTCTCAGGTTGTTTGCCTTATTCCCCCGCCAGTTCTACTTTTAGCAAACGGTCTTGACCGCTCAGGTCTTGCAGTACCGTGACAGTAGCGGTGGGAAAGGCTTGATAGGCTAGCGCGATCATCTCAGCCGATTGATCTGCATCCATCTCACAGGTGATGAGAGCAGTCGGATGCGTGAAGCGCGGTAATACAGGAAACAGATTGCGATAGATCGCCAACCCATCCTGACCGCCATCCAGGGCTAAAACGGGTTCTTTCCCGTAAATGGGTAAGGTTTTCAGGCGCTCGGTGGGAATATAGGGTAAATTGGCACAAATGACGTCAAATCGGCTCGCCAAGGGAGGGCACAAGTTCGCGGCGCTCAAAGCAACCCGACTTTGTAAGCGATATCTTTCGATATTTCTCTTTGCCACCTGCAGGGCAGGCAATGAACAATCGCTTGCTACAACCCGCACCCGGTCGCAGGCAAGAGCAATCGAGATCGCCACACACCCCGTCCCTGTGCCAACGTCCAACACCTGCACAGCCTGAGGATGTCTCTCTAGCCAGGCAAGAGTGGTTTCGACCATCTGTTCGGTTTCCGGGCGAGGGATTAAAGTGGCTTCACTGACATAAAATTCTCGACCAAAAAATTCCCACCGGCCAAGCAGATAAGGCAATGGCACACCTTGCCGATAGCGGTGCAAATTTCGTTCGAGAAGCTTAACCTGCTCTGGAGAGAGCTCGCTTTCCCCATGGCTTAACACCCAGGCGCGTGAGCGACCTAATAGATGAGCAATCAACACAGAGACATCCAGTTCGGATGTCTCTGTCACCCCTTTCCACTGAGGAGCTGTTTGGCGCAAAAAATCAGCTAGTTTCACAAACCGCCACAGGGTTAAGCCTCAACTTCAATCGCTGCCAGGCGTTCCGCTTCGTCCCGTAAGGCTAATTCGTCGATGAAATCGTCAATTTCACCTTCCATGACTGTCGGCAGGTTATAACTGGAATAATTAATACGATGATCGGTGACCCGCGATTGAGGGTAATTGTAAGTGCGAATTTTCTCAGCCCGTTCCCCTGTGCCAACCTGCGAGCGCCGCGCCTGGTCGATGCTTTGGCGTTGCTTTTCTATCTCAATCTCGTACAAGCGAGCACGCAATATGCTCATCGCCCGCATCTTGTTCTGTAATTGCGAGCGCTCATCCTGGCATTGGACAACGATCCCCGTGGGGAGATGCGTAATGCGGATCGCAGTAGCGTTCTTTTGCACATTTTGCCCGCCAGCCCCAGCCGATTTATAGACATCTATGCGCAAGTCCGATTCGGGAATATCCACTTCGACTTCATCAGCTTCTGCCAAAACAGCCACGGTGGCGGTGGAGGTATGAATGCGTCCGGAGGCTTCGGTAAGGGGAACACGTTGAACCCGATGCACGCCAGATTCGTACTTCAACCGTGAGTATGCTCCTCGACCCTTGACCATAAAGATGATTTCTTTGTAGCCGCCAATGCCAATCTCGTTGGCCGATAAGACGTCAATCTCCCAGCCTTTTTTCTCAGCATAACGACTGTACATGCGAAATAGGTCGGCAGCAAAAAGAGCCGCCTCATCGCCGCCCGTACCGGCGCGGATTTCCATGATGACATTGCGCGTATCGCGCTTATCACGGGGCAGCAACATACTCTTGATTTCTCTTTCCAACCGCTCGATTTGCTGGTCGAGATCATCGATTTCCATCTCCGCCAACTGGCGCAATTCGTCGTCTTCGCTGTCCAGAAGAGAACGCGCTTCGTCCCTTCTTTCTAACGCCTGGCGATACTGGCGGGCTTTTTCCACCAGCGGTTCAAGTTCGCTGCGTTCCATGTTCAATTCCGCAGCGCGTTGATAATCGCTGCCCACTTCCAGCAAGGCGCGATTCAGTTCTTCATATTTCTCTTCGATCCCACGCAGTTTTTCTAACATCCTTTACCACGTTCCAATAAGTATATTCGTGCGCTTTGGTTTGCCACTTCGATGGCAACCCTGCTTTCTTCTAGAAATAATTCAACCTTAGTTGGTCTAATAGCCATTGAATCGTTGTTGTACTCGGTTAATCAGGCTGACCGCTTGTGGCAAGGCTCTCTCCAGCTTGCCCGCCCGGCAATTCTCCGATTCACCAAACGTTCATTATACCACGCTGGAACTTCATTCCCTTAGGGAACGTCTAGTCTGCAAAAGCAGGCATGAACATTCGCAGACGTTCGCCTAAGAAGGTACTCATGAAAACCATCCTGTTGCTTCTGTTAAGTTTAACCCTCTGGCTGGGCATCCCGCTTGAACAGATCGCCCGCGCCGATGGGATCATTATCCCCGAACCGCCCATCTGTCCATTGCCCATCTGCATTGATCCTCCCTGCCCACCTCCACCGCCCTGCCCGCCAACGCCGCTTGCCCAACTGGTTATCCGTTACCATCATGTCAAGGTGACCATTGAGGATCAGCTTGCCATTACCCAAGTCGATCAGGTGTTTTATAACCCGAATGAGGGGGCAATTGAAGGCACCTATCTCTTCCCCATCCCTGCGGACGCAACGTTAACCTCTTTCAAGCTCTGGATTGACGGCAAAGCGGTGCAGGGAGAAGTGTTGGAAGCAGAGAAAGCTCGTCAGAAGTATGAAGAAATCGTTGCAACCCTGCGCGATCCGGCTCTCCTGGAATATATCGATCATGACGCTGTTCAGGCGCGCATTTTCCCCATCCCGCCCCGCGCTGAACGACAAATCACTTTAGAATACGCCCAGGTGCTGCCGGTGGAGGCAAATCTTCTCCAATACCTCTATCCGCTGAGCACCGAAAAGTTTTCCGTTCAACCCATCGAATCGGTAATGGTTAACGTCAATGTGCGTTCCACCACACCTATCCGCACCATCTATTCCCCTTCCCATTCGGTCACGGTGGTACAGAAATCCCTAACTGAAGCACAAGTCAGTTACGAGGAAAGTCTTGTCCGTCCAGATCGAGATTTCTCCCTGTTAATTTCCCTGGGCGAAAGCGAAGCTATTCACCTATTCACCTTTCGCGAGCCTCACGATGCCTCTGAGCAGAATGGAACGTTTCTATTGCTCCTTGCGCCTTCGCCCACAATCTCACCTGAGCCGATCTCCAAAGACATCCTGATGGTGCTTGACCGCTCCGGCAGCATGGAGGGCGAAAAGTTTGAACAAGCCCTGCAGGCGGTACAATCTGTTCTCGATCACTTGAATCAGGAAGATCGGTTCAACATCCTGGCTTTCAGCACCAACGTTGTACAATATAAAGCCACCCTGCGCCCGGCTTCTGAAGCTGCCGAAGCCAAAAGCTGGCTGAAAACCCTGACAGCCGAAGGGAGCACGGATATCTATAACGCCCTGGTTCAGGCGATTCAGATGGTTTCCTCAGATCGCCCAACCTACCTGATTTTTCTCACCGATGGTTTACCTACGGTCGGAGTTCAAGAAAGCGCGTTGATTCTCGAAGCGGTGCGCCAGAAAGCTCCCCCTAACCTGCGTCTCTTTCCTTTTGGGGTTGGGTACGATGTGGATACCTTCTTGCTGGATTCGCTCGCTCAGGAGAATCACGGGAGAAGCAGCTACATCGAACCAGGCGAAGACCTCAGCCGGGCAGTTTCCGCCTTTTATGAGCGTATCCAGACCCCGCTGCTCACCGATCTCGCCTTAGATTTTGGCGTAATCGAAACCTACGATGTGTATCCTTCGCCGCTTCCTGACCTGTTTGCCGGCTCGCAGATTCTGGTTGTCGGTCGATATAAGGGAGGTGGGCGAACTGAGATTCGCCTGAGCGGTAAGATGAACGGGAATACCGAAACCTTCGTCTTCCGGGATCAGATCTTCAACCCGGAAGTAACCTTGAATCCCTCGCCATCCCAGGCGGTCATCCCCCGCCTGTGGGCAACGCGCAAGATCGGTCATTTGCTGACCCAGATTCGTCTCAAGGGAGCAGATCGAGAGACCATTGAGCAAATCGTGCGCCTCAGCATCCGCTATGGGATCGTGACCCCTTACACCTCCTATCTGGTCACCGAAGAGCAGCCCATCGGCAGCGGCGAACAAGCGCGCATCATTGGTGAGCAATGGCAAAGCCTGCAAACTGCGCCGTTGATGGAAGTCAGCGGCATGGGTGCAGTGCAAAAAGCGGCTGATCAGGCAGCCTTGTCTGCAGCCGAAGCTCCCTTATCCATCGAAGGCGAAGCACAGCAAAAGTTAAGAATTGTCGCCGGCCGAACCTTCATCTACGCCAACGGCGTCTGGATGGAGACAGCCTTTGACCCCGACACGATGAAAACCCAGGCAGTCGCTTTCCTCTCCTCAGATTACTTTCGTCTTTTACGAGCTTATCCAAGTCTTGGAGCAGCCTTTTCGCTTGGCGAAAGGGTGATCGCCTTAGCCGATGGCGTTGCCTATGAGGTCGTCGCCGCCGAAAGTGAAGTCCCACCCCTGGAGCTCAATCAACTCCCTGCAGATACGCCCACCCCGCCAGACCAGCCTACTGCTCAACCCGAAGAGCCAAAACCATCTAGGGCTTACCCTTGTCTTGCTGGGGTTCTGCTGCTGACGTTGCTATTGTGGAGCAAATTTTGGAGATAAAGCCCAAATCCATAAAAACTCAAAACTCTTGCCAAAACCCGAGAATTATGGTGTATAATATAAACGCTGGGGACGATATCCGAGTTAACGGGATTTCTCCACTTTAAGCAGGTTTGTCCTTTGCGTGAGTATTTCTTTATGAGGTATTTACGAAACCGTTGATCAATTCCAACCTGATTACAAAATTTGCAGGTAAACTCGGTCTCTGACATTCAAGCAAGCATTCACGCTATCTATTGTCATTTATGGATTTCCCAGGCTCTATATCGCCCTAGCACAGAAGGATTGATCTAAATTTCTGTTTATGACACCCAACTTCACCCATAAACCCATGGAATAACGCCTGCCCTCAGGAAGAGCAGAACGTTTTGAAATTTATTGAAAATCACCTGTGAAGAGAAGACGCGATGAAAGTTGTTGAATTGGAAAACATTCCCTTATCGGAATTACGCCAAATGGCAATGGAATTGAATATTCCAAATGCCAACCGCATGAAAAAAGAAGACCTCATCCTGCACATCCGGCAAGCGGAAGGGGAGCAGGAGGGAATGGAAGTCAGAGGGGGAATCCTCGAAATCATGAGTGAGGGGATCGGTTTTCTGCGATCAGGTCATTACACCCCGGGGCCCTTCGATGTTTACGTTTCGCAATCCCAAATCCGCCGCTATAATTTAAAGACGGGGGACCTGGTAATCGGTCAGGTGCGCCCACCGCGCGAATCCGAGCGTCATTATGGACTGCTAAAGGTAGAAACCATCAACGGCATTGATGCAGAGGAAGCGCGCAATCGGCCGAATTTTGAGTCGCTAACCCCCATTTTCCCGGACACCCGCTTTGACCTCGAAACCGACCGCCACACCCTCTCCACCCGTTTAATCAATCTGGTTACCCCGATTGGACGCGGGCAACGCGGTCTGATCGTTTCACCGCCCAAAGCCGGTAAAACGACCATCTTGAAGCAAATTGCCAACGCGATTTCCACCAAATATCCCGACGTTCACCTGATGGTAGCCTTGATCGGAGAGCGACCTGAAGAGGTGACCGACATGGACCGCTCCGTTGATGCCGAAGTGATCTCCTCAACCTTTGACGAGCCGGTTACCTCGCATGTGCGAATCGCTGAAATGGCTCTGGAACGCGCCAAACGCCTGGTTGAGATTGGTCGCCATGTGGTCATCCTGATGGATTCAATTACCCGTTTAGCGCGCGCCTACAATCTCGTGGTCACGCCATCGGGACGTACGTTATCGGGCGGTATCGATCCCTCGGCGCTCTACCCACCGAAACGCTTCTTCGGTGCGGCGCGCAACCTCGAAGAAGGTGGCTCCTTAACGATCATCGCCACCTGTCTGGTCGATACCGGCTCCCGCATGGACGATGTTGTTTATGAAGAGTTCAAAGGCACCGGCAACATGGAGTTACACCTCTCCCGGCGCTTACAGGAACGGCGCATTTTCCCTGCAATTGACATCGAACGCTCCTCAACCCGCCGCGAAGAGTTGTTACTAGGTCCAGACATCACCCAAAGGGTCTGGTTGATGCGGCGCATGTATGATGCCATGATCACTCCTCCGCCGCATGGCGCCGGAATGGACCCCACTACCGCCACGGAAGCAATTTTGCAACGCCTGGCGCGCACTGCCAGTAATCAGGAATTCCTCGAGACCCTGAGCGAAGACCTGGACTAAAACATTTCCAAATGGAGGAAACTATGCCAAAAGACCTGCCCGACCCTGAAACTGAAGTCCTGGCTGAAACCGACAACTACCTTGCCTGGCAAGCTCAGGAACCCGATGGTGAGACCACCTATCACCTCGAATTGAACAATGTAACCTTGCATTTCTTTGAGGAAGAGTGGCAAGAATTTCTCGCTTTGGTCAAAATGTTGATTTAGTTCTGCATTTCACGCTGCCTGTTTCGCCCTAATTTTCTCTAAGGAGGGGTTTTGGCTGTGGAAGGGCTGCCTCGGAAAATCTCCAGGCAGCCCTTCCCTATAGTCGCTGATCACAAATCGCCGCATAACCACAACCCCGACAGCGAGCAGTTTCATCATGCGAGCGGTTTGCTTCACCACTATGTTCCACCTGACGCATCTGGTTCAAGAGCTTCACCACTTTGGTTTTTATTTGATCGTTAAATTCAATCCGATAGGTGTAGGTTCTTTGATCATGGGGCAAACGGCTGCGATACTGCAAATAGCCGAAGCGAGGCTGTACGCCAAACTCCTCTTCCACCAGCAAACAGTAGGCGAACAATTGCAAGATATGCCCTTCAAAAGGCTGGTGAAATTCGTTCACGGTTTTTACTTCAACTGGAATCCATTCTCTGCCACGCTGCAGGAGATAATCGGGGCGACCGGTCAGAAGATAACGCCTGGAGAATAAAGGTTGCTGAGGGCGCAGGCTATCGTGAAGGTCTATGGAAACGATTTTTCCTCTCGGAATCCCGCTGATGCCCTTCTGGCGATTGCCCCACCAGAAAAGCATCAGCGCCAATACCAGAAGCAGGAAGGCAGCTACCAGGTTCATGGGCCTCTGTTTAGGCAAGCCAATGCCACGCCACCAACAAAACTACCAGTAACAATAAAAAGTAGGCAAGGCGCACTGCCCAGAGCGCCTGCCGCAGGCGGCGCGCCTGAACTCGATGAGCTACTTCGCCGGCCTCCATCTGCATGGAATTCTCACCCAAAATCCCCTGCAAGCGATACCACCACGCTCGTTGACAGTAATGAAAGGCGTTGATCTCCGAAGCTCGAAGAATGCGCATGGTCAACTGATTGTACGTCTCTCAGGCAATCGCTCCCCCGTTCAGTTTTTCCTCCAGATTGCGCAAGCTCTGCTCCAGTTTTTCATGGCGCAAACTGATCGTTAAGTCGCCCCGCGTGCGCTCGATGAGGCTACGGGCGATATCGGTGAGCCGCCGCAATCCTCCTGTGATTGCATCCGGGTAATCCATAGTTACCAGAATAGCAAAAATATCATCCATGTAGGAAAGCATTCTTTCCGCTTCTTGAGTGTCGGCAAGGCGTAGGGAATCCAAACAGCGCCGCCGCAATTCACCCACAGCTTCTGCCATTCCTTTGAGATACGTAGCATACTCCAGACCCAATTGTTCGGGAGTGGGGAGATGCCCGTTCAAGGTCAAGGCAAAGACGATCATTGCCTCTGCGTATTCTTTCAAAGCATCCTGGGTATAGCCCTCAAAATAAATTTCCGGAAAGCTGGCTGAGTTTTGGCGCAATTCCTTTACCAGAGTGGCTGCCCGATCCATCTCCTCCAGGGCCGTCTGACGTTCTTGGCGATGGATGGCGCGGATGGCATTGGCACAATGACGAGTTAAAGTGCGCGCCTGGGCGAGAGCTCTCTCGCGCGCTTCGGTTCGTGAGGCAAAAGCAGCGTGAATCGTTTCGGCAATACTATCCAGATTATCCATACATCTTCCTCAGAGCCAGTCTCAGGATGGTGGAGAAGATGGGCGAAATAACTGATCGGCTAACGAAGTATTGCCGGGCAGGCGAATTTCCCCGTAGGCAGCTTCGTAGCGAGTAATGTTTTCTGCCAACGCTTGAGAGAATAATTTTGCGCCTAAAGGGGACATGACGATGCGAGATTGCACCATGGCTCGCGCCATACCGGGCAACATTTGGGCAAAATCAAAGATGATCTCAGATGGAGAGTGCGCAATGCGCGCCAGGTTGACATACTCAACTTCCAAACCCGCGGGCATCTCAAACTCTAGAAAAGGGGTCTTTGGCGGTTTGGCTTCCTCGGTCATTTTCTCTCCCTCGGCTGGTGATCAAAAGGGAATATCATCTTCAGCTTCGTTTCCCAGATCGGTATCGTCGCTCATTGTCTCCAAGGCTTCTGTCTCGGCGCGGCTGGACAGGAAGCGAATGGTACGAGCACTCACCTCAAAGGAAGCACCCGGAGTGCCATCTTGACGATTCCAAATACGTGGGCCGCCGGTATTGGCATCTACCACCAATCGCCCTTCAACTAAGACCTTTGCGCCTTTCTTCAGGTACTGGTTGGCAATTTCCGCTTGTTTGCCCCATACGGAGACACGGAACCAAATCGTGCGGGGTACGCGCTCGCCGGTGTTGGACGTGTAACTGTCATTGACGGCTACGGAGAAGGAGGTCACCGCTTGACCGGTGGGAGTATAACGCATCTCTGGGTCGCGCCCAAGATTGCCAATAAAGATAATTGTGTGATACATGATCTACTCCTTTGGGGGTGTGAATGCTTATACACTATCAAGTTTGGTTCTTCATTGCATTATAATACACCCCTTTGAAATAGATTTTCCTGATTCACCAGCAATCCCCTTTAATTAACTGCGGCACAAACCGTTGACACACCTCAAACCTTTACCCAAGCGCAACTTTGACCGCAAAATCAAACTTTTGCAACGCCTGGTTTCAACCAACCGGAACTGAGGTTAATTCAGGCGATGCGGAAAGGGAAAGACCAAGTAAAATTAACCTATGGGAAACATCCTTTCTGGAAAGCGCATTATCTTAGGGGTAAGCGGTTCTATCGCCTGTTATAAGGCGGCTGACCTAGCCTCCAGGCTCACTCAACAAGGCGCATTCGTCATCCCCGTTTTGACCTCTGCGGCAACACAATTTATCACCCCACTCACCTTTCAATCGGTCACCGGGCAACGGGCTTATACCGACCAGGACCTATGGGGTAGCGAAGGGCATATCCAGCACGTTGGGTTGGGTCATCAGGTCGATCTCATTGTGATTGCACCGGCCTCGGCAAACACAATCGCCAAACTGGCGCACGGGATTTGCGATAACCTTTTGACTTTAGCTTGCTTGGCCGCGACCTGCCCTATCCTCATTGCCCCGGCAATGGATAGCGGCATGTACACCCACCCTGCCACACAGGTCAACGTGCAAACCCTCAAAGAACGGGGGGTTTATGTCGCCGGCCCTGGCATTGGGCGCATGGCTTCAGGGCTAAGTGGTCTAGGTCGCATGCTCGAACCAGCGGAAATCATCGGTCACATTCGTTTATTGCTCGGGCGGCAGGAAGGCAAGTTGCGCGGTAAGCGCCTGGCGGTTACCGCCGGTGGCACCTCTGAACCAATCGATGCTGTGCGTGTTATCACCAATCGTTCCTCGGGTAAACAAGGCTTTGCCATTGCCCAGGCTGCCATAGACCTAGGCGCAGACGTCACACTCATTACCGGCCCAACTCACCTCCCAACCCCGGTTGGTGCAAAACGGATTGACATCAACACCGCCCAGGAGATGTTAAGCGCAGTATTAGAATCGGTGTCAGATGCTGACGCTTTGATCATGGCCGCCGCCGTAGCCGACTATCGCCCTGAAAAGCCTGTGGCACAGAAATTATCCAAAGAACAGGGCATTCCCCACATCCAACTGACCCTCACGCCGGATATTCTCAGCGCGGTTGCCCAACTCCGCGCCCATAGCGGTTTCCCGCGTGTGGTGATTGGCTTTGCTGCCGAAAGCAGTGACCTCATCGAACATGCCCGTCAAAAACTAACCCGAAAGAAATTAGACCTGATCGTTGCCAATGACATCACCGCTGCTGATGCTGGTTTTGGCACGGATACCAACCGGGTCACGATCCTAGATCCAATGGGTAATGTCCAAAGCTACCCGCTGATGACCAAAGACGAAGTCGCCGATGTTATTCTTCAAAAACTCGTTTCTTTACTGGAGGCTAGCTCATGAGTCAGTATGAACAATTTAAATTAGATACCATTCTCAACAATACCGCATTGAGCATTGGGGAATTGCAACCGGACATCGCCAAATGGTCTTATAGCATTGTGGTTTTGCTACAAAACCTGGAAAAGCAAGCCGACCTGATGCACCAGCGCGAGGAATACGAAGCTATGCTCAAGCGCTTCAAAGCGTATCTGACCATGCGAATTGACGGTGGGCGTTGGTAGCCTGCTCATAAGCATAAGCGGTGCGTAAGATCAGATCTTCCTGCCAATGATTTCCCACCAATTGTAAGCCAATCGGTAACCCTTCGCGACTGAACCCACAGGGAAGGGATAGCGCCGGCAAACCGGTTAAGTTAAATGGCGCCGTAAAGCGGGTCAATATCCTGGCTGCATCAATGGAATCACGACCTTCGATGGTAGGAGCAGTGATCGGGGTAGTTGGGGTAAGCAACACGTCATAACGCTTGAAAAATTCATGATATTGTTTTTGCAGGATGGTTTGGGTGCGACGAGCCTGCACATATTGGGAGACGGTAACTGCTGCCCCGTTGCGCAGTCGTTGTAAAACGTCCTCGCCGAACAAATGTGCCCGCTCAGAAAGCTCTTTCTCATACACTGCTGCCGCATCACTGATCACCATTAAACCGTTCGTTTGGGCAGCCAGCAACCCCGCCGGCATTTGCACCTCTTCGACCGCCGCGCCTAACGAGCGGAGTACCTCCGCTGCAGCTCTGACCGCCTGGATGATTTCATCTTCTGCCTGGGTAAAGAAGTCATCTTGGGCAAGGGCAATGCGCAAGCCCACCACCCCAGCATCCAGTTGCGCCAGTGAGTCGCCAACAGCTTTTGGTACGCTGACCACATCTTGCGGGTCGTAACCGGCAATCAGGCGATAGAGCAAGGCAACATCAGCAACGCTTCGCCCCAACGGTCCAACATGATCAAGATTCCAACTCAGGGGTAAGACGCCGCGTAAACTAACCCGCCCATAGGTGGGTTTTAATCCGACTGCGCCGCATAAGCTGGCAGGAATACGGATCGAGCCCCCCGTATCGGTGCCCAATGCTCCCAGACATAAGCCGCTCACCACGGCAACCGCCGAACCCCCTGAAGAACCACCCGAGATACATTCCGGCCGCCATGGGTTGCGCGCTGCCCCATAGTGCGGATTGAGGTTTGTCACCCCCAACGCAATCTCATGCATATTGTGATAACCGATAAAAATCGCCCCGCTGCGACGCAAGCGCTCGACGACGCGGGCGTCTTGTTCGGGTGTGTACCCCTCCCAAATCTTTGAGCCTGCTCGCAGGGGATGATTTCGGATGGCAATGATATCCTTGATCCCTATCGGAATACCGTAGAGCGGGTTGAGAAAGTGGCGATCCTTGAGCGCTTTGCTCAAACGTTCCGCCCTGGCTAGCGCTTCCTCTTTGAAGACCGAGAGATAACAGTTCAAAGTTGGGTTCAAGCGTTCAATGCGCTCTAAAATCGCCTGGGTTAGCGCAAGCGGTGAAAGCTGGCGAGTTTGAATTAGGCGTTTCGCTTCTGTTAAGGTTAAGTGTTGAACCTCCATCATTTTTCCTCAAGAAGACGCTGTAACTCCTGCATGGTTTGCAGGGTTGAGCGAAAATGGATTCCTTCCATCCCTGCTTCCTGCGCGGCTTGAACGTTGACGAGCAGATCGTCGATGAAGACAACTTCGGATAGCGGAACTTTGAACTTTTGGGCAGCCAGCTCATAAATGCGTCGATCCGGCTTCATAACTCCCACCTCAGCCGAGATGATCACCTCATCGAAAATGTCAAGAATGCCAAGCCGATTGGTCAAAAAAGGGCGCAGGTCATCCCAGGCATTGCTGAGCAACCCCACGCGGTGGGTCTTTCGAGAGGAACGAATCAATTGCACCAACGCTTCATCCAAACGATCGCCGCCATAGAATTGCTCTATGAGATAAGGGATCGAATCGTTGGAAGCCCCAAGCGCTTTTGCCACTTCCTGCCAGTGTTGCTCAGCCGTGATTTCCCCCACCGAAGCCCTTAACGCCGAGGAGCTTCCAAACACCAGGCGGACAAGATCTTCTTCCTCTAGGCCATATTTGGCGGCTAGATTGCGGCGCGGTTGATGATCTTCGGTGCGTAAAAGTACGCCGCCAAAATCAAACAAGATGGTGCTAATCGTCATCAGCACTGCTCCTTTGCCGTGAACAGAATGGCGATATTTTACCTCAACAATCCTGTTCGTCACCCTGTCCTGCGCTAACAGAATGAGCCAACACCTTCATTTTTTTGCGATAGGTAAGGTATTGCTTGACAATGCGGTAACCCAGGCTTTCATAAAGCTGCAGGGCACCGCTCGGGTTTTGCGTATCTACTCCCAGGGCAGCTTCTTCCATGCCCCGCTCTTTCAATATGCGCAAACTGGTGGCGATTAAGGCTCGCGCAATGCCTCGCCTGCGCCAGGCACGGCGGACGGCGATATTTTCGGTGTAGCCACGTTTGCGTTGAAAAGCGAGATTTTCAGCGGCATCAATATAATTCAACACCATGCCCACAACCTCATCGCCTTCCCAGGCAACACACCACAAAGTGGGATCAAAATTGGGATCATCCAACAAGGCCTGCAACGGTGGTTCATCCTCAGGACAACTCCCCCAATGATCGCGAAAGGCTTCGATGTTTGCTGCATGAATCTTCTCGTAATGGTCGGGAAGAACCTGACGGATCTCGATTCCGGCTGGCAACTGGCACGAAGGAATCTCATCCAGGCTCGGGCGCACCATCAGAGAGAAATAGCGCACCGGCTCATACCCTGCGTGTTCAAAGAGCGTCTTCGCGCCGCTTTGGGTTTCCATCGCTCCGACCTCTAGATAATGAGGTCGGTCAGTTGGGTTTTGACGCGCCAGTTGCTCAGCGCGCCCCTCCAGCCAGGCTAATAACCATTTGCCGATGCCTCTCCTGCGCCAGCCGGGATGGACATAGCCGATCAGAGCAAAAATTCGATTGCCTTCCAGCTCATCCCGCCAGTAAACCCGCCCATAAGCCACGGTTCGGTTGCCAATCTCAGCAAAGATCATGTCCTGATACGGATCACAATGGGTCAAGTAACGATAGTCATGGCGAAGGGTCTCTTCCGTCACCACTGAATCGCTCTGATCCGCCACTGAGCAAGCCTGGATAATGGCTACCATTTTGGGAAAATCGCTTTCTCCTTGAAAAGGGCGGCTGAGAAAACCCTGAATAGAAGGGATATGTTGATAAGTTTCCTTTGTTGTCATCGGTTTATCTCCTTTCGATGAGATAGAGGCACAGAGATTGAATCCGCCTCTACCTCATCTTTCGTTTTTATCTGGTGCGTTGGTTAACATCCGCCAGGCCCGTGAGAGCCAATTGGATTGACAGGATGAACGCTGGCAACGCTGGCGTGGTTGCTCCTGGTTCGATTGATCTTGGTTAGGGTCTGAACGGATGCCATTCCTTTCCAGATTCTCTCTTTGTCCTAAGTCTAAGCTTTGGTTGCACTCTTTGCGCTTTAACTCAGAATTCGAATTGGGTGTATCGATCTGATCAATTGTAATCATCTTTTTTCTCTCCATGCGACCTGGCAACGGCTGTTTCTAAAAACAAAAAGCCACGGGGCTGCCCATGGCTAGAGAAAAAGTTGGAGAAACAAAACAGCCACGGGCGGGAGTGCACCGTGGCTGCCAATTGCGCAGGTTTATTCGCTAACAGTCAACAGTCGCACTCCGAGAAGGCAAAACGCTGCTGTAGTCAACAGCTTCGCACTTCTGAGATAAGGTTGCTAACAGATAAATCATCGAAAAAACGTCCTTTTCCTTAGCTTAAGATTAATGCTGGATTAATATAACATGAAAATCCCTCGCCTGTCAAGGGTTTATAAGCCTACTTTTGCCCTCTCAAGGCTAAGAACACTTGTGGAAAATCCACCATGCAGCCCCAGCCAGGACACCTGCAAGTAGCAAAATAATGCGCCAGGACTGCATGTCGCTGCTAGCCTTTATAAAAATCAGCTTAATTGCCGATGGACCGCCTACGGTCGGATCACCGAGTGTCCAATACCCCAACGCAGACACATTGCTCAGGGTAACACAATTCTCGCTCGTGTTTACTACTCCTCCTTGATTCGTCCAGGTCGCCCCACCTGTGTTTCTGAACATGACCAAATTGTCTTCAGTAACATTGTTGCTCTGGGCTAGCTCGCTATCGGTATAGCAAAGTTTGAGAATCATTCTGTATTCCCCGCTACAATCGCTGTTAATATGCCAGTATATCGGCATCTCGCCAATATTGCTTGCCAGCCCCGGAAATCCGTAATACTTCGTCACAGAGACGTTGGCTTGTGTGCATTGGTATCCGCTCTGAAATTGGGCGTAAAGATTGGTCACCCCAATAGCAATCAATTCACTGGTGCCCACCGATGCAGAACCGCTGACGGTACTAACGAGTTGCAAGGTTGACTCTTTTTGGATATTGTAATCGGAAAGCGTACGATCATTCTGGAGTATCTTTCCTCTGAAGAGAAGGATTTGTTGACCTGGCGGTATCCCGATTTGGCCCGAGATCTTACCTTTGACCATAGCAATGGTATCGCTGGGTTCTACTTCTATCGTAAGGGTTTGACCACTGACATTTACCTTGACAAAGATTTGTATGGCGAAGGCAGAATCATTATCAAACACTAAACCAAACAACAGCGCTAAAAACAATGCTACCATTGTACGAGAGAAGCGCCTGGCTGGAGCTGGAAACGCGTTGTGGGATTAAAATACAAAATACCATCAAGCCCTTATAAGGTACAATAATCCCAACCTCTCATCGAAAGGGTTTGCGTTGTTTGAAATTGTCTTTCTCGGCACATCGGCCTCGGCGCCATCCATTCATCGCGGTTTATCCTCTCAGGTGCTCATTCACGATGAGTATCGCTTCCTAATCGACTGCGGTGAAGGCACTCAGAGACAAATTTTGATCTCTGGTTTGGGTTTCAAACGCCTAAATCACATTTTGATCACCCATAGCCACCTCGATCACATTCTTGGCCTGGCTGGCTTGCTCTCGACCTTTATGCGCTGGGAAACCATCGAAAGCCTGGAAATCTACGGCGGCCGGGCAGCCCTGGAGCGTGTTTATGATTTACTCTTCGGTGTTGTTTTGCGCGGCAATCGCCCACCGATGGAGCTGAATCTGATTCCCATTGAGCCTGGAGTGTTTTTTGAGACCGATACTTTTACCATTACCGCCATACCAACCCAGCATCGCGGCGCCGATTGCTTTGGCTACCTCTTTGAGGAAAAATCCCGCCGCCCCTTCCTGAACGAAAAAGCTGAAGCGCTCGGCGTTCCACCGGGACCCTGGCGGCGCGAACTGGTGCAGGGCAAAAGCATCACCCTGGCAGATGGGAGAGTCATTCATCCCGATCAGGTGCTGGGAGAGGAAAAGCGCGGCACGCGGCTGATCCATATTGGGGATGTCGGGCGCACCGATAATCTGCTTGATGTCTGTAGAGAGGCCGACGCCCTAATCATCGAGGCAACCTACCTGGAATCGGAAGCCGAGATGGCCGCCCAATTCTCCCATCTGACCGCCGCTCAAGCCGCTCACCTTGCTGCAGAGGTCAATGTCAGCCAATTGATTCTGACCCACATCTCGCGGCGCTATCGCGAAAGAGATGTGCTTCAAGAAGCCTTAGCTGTTTTTCCCAACACGGTAGTAGCCCGCGATTTCGATTGGTTTCAAATCCGACATGGAAATTCGGTCAAAAGGCAAAACCTGTTGAAAAACCCCTTGCCCTTTGACCTTGAAGCAGAAGGGGATTCCTAGCATGGTCAAAATCCTGCATTTTGCCGATGCCCATATCGACCTGGCAAACTTTGGCCGGCACGACCCACAGACCAATTTGCCGCTGCGGGTATTAGACTTTCTTCGCTCCCTGGACGAAATCGTCAACACCGCCATTGAAGAACGGGTTGATCTGGTATTATTTGCCGGAGACGCCTTCAAAGATCGCAATCCTTCGCCGACTTTTCAACGTGAGTGGGGTAAACGGATTATGCGCCTCTCCCGGGCAAACATCCCAACCATTCTGCTGGTCGGCAATCATGATATGACCCCGGCCATCGGTCGCGCCCATGCCTTAGACGCCTTCGAGACTTTAGAAGTCCCCTTTATTCACGTCATCGATCAACCCAAATTGCTCCTGCCTGAGCAACTGGATGGCTTGCCATTGCAAATGATAGCCTTACCCTGGCTCTCCCGCTCCAGATTGATGGCTGCTTTGAACCTCAGTCCTACGGAATTAAGGGAAATTGATGAGGCCATCGACTCCCGCTTGCGCACCGTCTTCAATGACTGGTTTGGACAAATCAATCCAACCCTACCAACCATCTTTACTGCCCACGCCACCGTAGAAGGTGCAAAATATGGCACGGAGCGTTCGGTCATGCTCGGCAACGATCTTCTCTTGAACATCAGCCTGTTGCGGGACGAGCGCCTGGACTATGTTGCTTTAGGTCATATCCATCTCGCCCAGGATTTGAACGCAGGTCGCCATCCACCGATCATCTACCCCGGCTCTATCGAACGGGTGGACTTTGGCGAAGCGAAAGATGACAAATTCTTTGTCATTGCCGAAGTCGAGCGCGGTCAGACCCGGGTACACTGGCACAAGCTCACCCACATCCGCCCCTTTATCGACCTGCGCTGTCGGCTCGCGGCAGCAACTTCAGCCATGGAGCATATTTTGGCAACCCTTCCCACCCCAGCACAATTGCAAGGTGCCATTGTGCGTTTGCTCATTGAATATCCGGCTGAAATCGAACCGATGATTGACGAACAAACCATCCGCCAGGTGACCGCCAACGCGTTTGAATTTCACCTTGTGCGCCGGCCCATGCTGAACAGGCGCACCCGTTTACCCGATAATCTGCTGATCAGCAACCTGACCCCGAAGGAGTTGCTCAAACTGTATCTGCAAGCCAATCACAGCCAGGTGGAGGAGATACAGGATTTGCTCGCCTTAGCCGATTCGATTTTTTAGAAGGAGAAGAAAGCGAACGATGATTCCGGTGCTGTTATCGATCCGCGGATTTCTCTCCTACCATAAACTGACCGAGATAGACTTTACCGCCATCGATGTCGCCTGCATCTCCGGCGCAAATGGGGCGGGTAAGTCGAGCATTTTTGATGCTATCACCTGGGCGCTCTTTGGTGAAGCCCGCCGAACGGATGATACGATCATCCACTCTCATCCAGAGGTCAATGCAGCCGAAGTCGCTTTGATTTTCGAATACGAAAACAATCTATACCGCGTTCTTCGCACGCGTCCCAAGAACGCCTCTGCTCGATTGGAATTTCAAGTTGCCCAACCGGAAACCGTTCCAGAGCCTCTGGATAAGGAATCCCTTGCCCAAATTCGCTGGCGAAGCCTCACCGAACGCACCTTGCGCGACACCCAGGCTCAAATCCGCAAGATCCTGCGCCTCGATTACGATACCTTTATCAATGCCTCTTTCTTTTTACAGGGCAAAGCCGATCACTTCACCACCCAAACTCCGCGCAAACGCAAAGAAATTCTCAGCAGCATCCTGGGACTGGAAATTTGGGAAGAATACAAGCAACGCGCTATCGAGCGGCGCAAAAACGTTGAACGTCACATCGATTTAATCGACCAATCCCTGCAAGAAATCGAAAGCGAGCTAAATGAAGAAGCTGATCGCCATGCCAGGCTAAAACAAATCGAAACCCGGCTCAGTGAAATTCAACAGCAACGCAAAGAACAAGCCGAACGGGTCGCTGTTTATCGCCAGCAGCTTGCCGCCCTTGAAGAACAAAAACGCAGTGTCGAAGCGCTTCAGAAACAAGTCGAAACGATCGAGAAGGCCACCAAGGAGATAACCGAAAAATACCAGAGCCGCAAAAAGGAATTGGCAACGGTTCAGGAACTGATCGAGCGCACCCCTCAGATCGAAGCAGGCTATCAACAATACCAGAATGTGAAAGCCCGTTTAGAAACCTTTGAGCGCACCTTGCTAACCTTTACCGACCTAGAGAAACAGCTTCAGAACCTGCAGGCCGAGTTTAACGCCCAACGTGCGCGCCTGCAGCAAGAGCAGAGTTATCTCGAGGAAAAGCAGCAACGCATTGCAACCGCCAGGCAAAACACGCTCAATTTCCAAAAAGAGCTCGCCAACCTGCAAGCGCAGCAGGAAACCCTGGAGGCCGAGCTTGCCCTTTGTTTTCAGGCGGAGCAGGAAAGCCAGAACCTGGGAAAGCAGATCAACGATCTCAAGGGGCAAAACAAACACCTGCTGGAGGAGATGAAAAAACTGCGCAATCGTATTGACACCCTGCAAACCGAAACGGTCAGCGCCACCTGCCCTTTATGCAGTCAGCCGCTTTCGCCTCCTGAACGTCAAAAGTTGATTGAATCGCTGGAAACAGAAGGCAAAGGGCTCAAGGAGCTTTACCTCGCCAATGAGACCCAAATTCGCCAATGGGAAGAAGCATTAGGTGACCTGCAAAAACAAAGCCAACGGCGCGTCCAACTTGAAAAGTCCCTGCGCCAGATGGCAGGCGAGCGGGAAAAGTGGACAACACGGTTATATAACGAACAAGAACTAATCAAAGAGTGGGAACAACACGGCGAGCCTCGCCTTCAAGCGATCCAGGCTCAACTGCAAAGCGATTCTTTCCTGCCAGAGGTGCGCCAGAAAATCCAAGAAATCGAAGGGCAACTTCAGGCCCTCGGATATAACCGTCAGGCGCATGCCCAGGCTCGCCAGGCAGAAGAAGAACTGCGCAGCGCAGTTGAAGCCTATCAAACCTTGTTGCAGGCTCAAGCAATTATTGCCCCCTTGAGCCGCGAGCTTCAAGAACTGGAAAAACAACAACAGAGCCTTGAAGAACAACGGGAAAGCTTGCTGCAGGCATGGCGCTCCGCTCGAACTCTCTTAGAACAGACTGCAATGCAAGCTCCAGACCTTGCTTCGGCCGAGCAAGAACTCAGTCGTCTGGAAGAAATCGAAAGCGAGTGCAACCGTCAACTAGGCGCAGCCCGCCAGCTTGTCGAGGTGTTGAAAGACCTGAAAAAGCGCGCCCAAAAACTACGCGCCGAGCGCGCCGAAAAAGCTACCCTGGTGGCGCGCTATAAAGTCCTTGAGCGCGCCTTTGGCAAAGATGGTGTGCCTGCCCTGCTCATTGAACAAGCTCTGCCACAAATCGAGGAACGCGCCAACCAGATTCTCTACCGCCTGAGCGACGGGAACATGAGCTTGCGCTTCAACACCCAAGCTCGCTATAAAGACACACGCCGTCAGGATTTGCGCGAGACCCTGGAAATTCAGATCAGCGATTCAAAGGGGACTCGGGATTATGAACTTTTCTCCGGCGGTGAGGCTTTTCGGATAAATTTTGCCATCCGCTTGGCGATCTCCGAACTGCTTGCCCACCGCGCTGGGGCGCGTTTGCAGACCCTGGTCATCGACGAGGGCTTCGGCTCGCAGGATGCCCAGGGCCGCCAACAATTGATTGAGGCTATCAACCGCGTGCGCAGCGAATTTGCCAAAATTCTGGTCATCACACACCTCGATGAACTCAAAGATGCCTTTCCCAACCGCCTGGAAGTTGAAAAAACACCCCAAGGGTCTATCGTAAGATTGATATGAGGAGGTAGAAATGCTGTCATTTGACCAAGTAGATCGAAGGCTCACCCAATGGATGGCCCGCAATGGGATTTTGCTTTTGCGCCTGAGTGTGGGAATCGTCTTCCTGTGGTTTGGTTTGTTGAAATTTTTCCCCGGTCTCAGTCCGGCCGAAGATTTAGCTGCCAGGACAATTGTAACCCTGTCTTTTGGTCTCCTTGCGGCAAAAACAGCCGTGTTGATCTTGGCCGTGTGGGAGTGTCTAATCGGTTTAGGCCTGGTAAGCGGTGTATTCCTAAGAGGAACGCTTTTTCTGCTCTGGATGCAAATGGCCGGCACGATTACCCCGCTTTTCCTTTTCCCTAATGAGTGCTTTACCGTCATTCCCTTTGCCCCAACCCTGGAAGGACAATATATCATCAAGAATATCGTCTTGATTTCGGCTGGAATTGTCATCGGAGCAACCGTGCGCGGCGGCCGTCTGACTGCCGAATCCTCCTGAATCTGGCTTACCATTAAAACTCACTGGGGAAAATCCTTCTTATTCCAAATTAACAATCTTTTGATATAATCTATCTTGCAAAGTATATGCAAAGCTATTGCACAGATTATGGAGCGTTCTATGAGTTTTAATGATGAAGACAACGCGGTCTTACGCACCGAAAACCTCACCAAAATCTATCGCATGGGTGAGGTAGAGGTGATTGCTTTGAAAGAGGTCAATTTCGCCGTGCAACGCGGGGAATTTGTAGCAATCATGGGCGCTTCCGGGTCGGGCAAGTCCACCCTGCTTCATCTACTTGGTGGTCTGGATACCCCAACGCATGGAGAAGTATATTTCGATGGACAGGCTCTCTCCAGGCTGAACGACGACCAGGTCACCCTGTTGCGCCGCCAAAAAATTGGCTTTATCTTTCAGTTCTACAATCTGTTGCCCACCCTCAATGCAATCGAGAACGTTGCCCTGCCCTTGATGATCGATGGGCAACAGGCCTCCCAATATCAAGCCAAGGTGCAAGAACTGCTTCACCTGGTAAAGTTACAGGACCGCGAAAATCATCGTCCCGACCAGCTTTCCGGCGGTCAGCAACAACGGGTGGCAATTGCGCGAGCATTCGTCAACCAACCGCAGGTGGTCTTAGCCGATGAGCCAACCGGCAACCTGGACTCACGCTCTGGCAAAGCGATTCTGGAGCTGCTTCAAAGGGTGTGCAAAGAGCTATGCACCACCATTGTCATGGTCACCCATGATCCCAAGGCTGCCTCCTACGCCGATCGAGTTGTCTTCCTGAAAGACGGTGAGATCGTCACCGAAATCATCAGCCAGAACGGCAGCGTACCCATCGATCAGATTATGGCAATCATGGCTGAACTTGAACACTAAACAGAAATGAAACGATGAGAGCTTTGTGGTTCATTGCCTTGCGGAATATCTCCAGTCGTAAGTTTCGCGCCCTCCTGACCGCAGTGGGGGTATTGCTCGGTGTGTCGGTGGTGCTGGCAATTCAAGTCACCAACCAGACCACCATTGACTCGTTGCGCCGCGTATTTGATCGCGCAGCCGGTCAAGCCAGTCTGCTCATCATCCCCAGCAGTCAAAAGAATGAAAATCTCAAACAGAGCTTACTTCCCACCGTGCAATCGGTCAAGGGGGTCAGCGTTGCTGCTCCCTCCATCCGAGTCAATACCCTCCCCGCCGATGAAGCCACAGATTGGCAGATCAACCTCAACCTCAACGGGGTGGCAGCCGGCAATTTCTTTCTACTTTACGGCATCGATCCAAGCCTCGATCCGCAGGTGCGGGTCTATGTGCTTGCTGAGGGACGGATGCCCCAGGCAGGGCGGTACGAGATCGTCTTGACCCAAAAATATGCCGAAGAAAAGAAATTGCGGCTCGGGAACTGGTTTATCTTGCTGACCCCCAATGGGACGGTGCGGCTCAAAATCAGCGGCCTGCTGGCAGCCGAAGGCGTGGCGCTGATCAATGACAGCGCAGTTGGATTTGCCCCGTTGAAAGTTGTGCAGGATTCCTTTAATCTTCAGGAGCAACTGGACGAAATCGCCATTCGCACTCCCGAAGCGATCAGCAGCAAACCAGCCCTTTTGGAAAACCTGAAACAAACCCTGCAACAGCGGTTGGGCAAAAATGCCGATGTTGTCTACCCCGATTCGCGGGGGGCAGTCGTATCGCAAATGTTAGCTACCTATCAACTAGGTCTGAATTTCTTTTCGATCATTGCCATTTTTGTCGGTTCTTTTCTGGTTTACAACACTTTTTCGATGACCGTCTCTGAGCGCATCCGCGAAATTGGCATGTTGCGCGCCATCGGTATGAGTCGCAAACAAGTGTTGTTAACGGTTTTGATGGAAGCCTTCATCGTTGCCTTGTTCGGATCGCTGGCAGGCATTCCGCTGGGATTGATCCTGGCAAGAGGGCTCATTCGCATGACCGATGCGTTCATCACCCCCTCGGATGAGATTTTTAGCGTATCCTTCCTGATCTTCCTGGAAGCGCTCGCGGTCGGGATTGGGGTGGCTTTAATCTCCGCTTTGCAACCAGCCCTGCGGGCTGCCAACATCAGCCCGCTTGACGCTTTACGCGTGCGAGCTCGTTCGGACAGGAAACCCGCTAAAGCAATCTGGATGAGCGGATTTTTTTTGATTGTCTTTGGTTACTTCATCATCTACGGCACAAGCTGGCCGGAAAGCTGGATGTTCACCATTGGCAGCATGGCCGTCCTGACCATCTTTCTAGGCGCAACCTTAACCGTCACCCTAGCCATTCAGGTTTTGGAAGGTGTTCCGCGCCGCCTGGCAGCCAGATTTTACGGCAATGAAGGTCGCCTTGGTTCGGCAAATGTGCGCCGCACCATCGGTCGGACGACCTTGACGGTAGCTTCGCTGATGGTTTCCTTAACCATGATGATTTCGATCAATTCGGTGGCTACCTCCTTCAAAAAAGATATGGGGGCCTGGATCGATTCCGCTTTGGGCGGCGATCTTTATGTTCGCTCAGCAGTTACCATGCGCCAATCCTTTGGCAGTCAGCTCAAAAGCGTGCCGGGGGTTGCTGTGGTCACACCGACCAGAGTGCTGGAAGTGCGCCTTGATCCCGATTCGCTGCCGAAAAACACCGTCCAAAACGAATTTTATCTTTACGCCATCGACCCGGACACCTTTCGGCAAATCGCCGATCTACAATTCACCGAAAAACAAAGCGACCCAGAAGCCAGTTGGGCGCGCCTGAAGCGCGGCAATGCCGTGTTCATCTCAAACGTCACTGCCGATCGGTATTCCCTCAAAAAGGGAGATCGCATCACTATCCTCACTCCCCGTGGAAAGCATGCCTTCACCATCGCCGGCGTTGTGCTCGATTTTACCGGGCAGCGAGGCGTGCTCTATACCACCTATCAGGATTTGCAAACCTACTTCGGCGAGAGCGGGGCAGACCGCTTTACCCTCAAGGTCGCCAAAGGCTACTCTGTCGATCAGGTCGCCAACGAAATTGAGAATCGCTACCAAAAGCGCCGCCACATCAGTTTGCAATCCACCCAGGAATTCAAACAAAGCGTGCTCGATCTGGTCGGAAGCGCCTTTCGTCTCTTCGATGTTTTGGGCTTGATCGGCATCTTGATTGGGGCTTTGGGGGTTGTCAACACGCTGACCATGAACGTGATCGAAAGACAGCGCGAAATCGGAGCTTTGCGCTCGATGGGTATGACCCGCCGCCAAGTAATGCGCATGATCCTCGCCGAAGCCCTGGCACATGGGACAATGGGCGGAATTTACGGCTTGTTGTTCGGCTACCTGATTGCTCAGGTGATGATCCTTGCCATGAATCTAATGATTGGATATAATTTGTCTTATAAGTTTAGTTTTCAACCTTTCCTGATCGGCGCTTTCATCGCTCTGCTGGTCGCTCAAATCGCTGCACTTGGCCCAGCCCGGCGAGCCGCTCAGGTGAACATTATCGAAGCCATCAAACACGAATAAAGCCAACCGCTTCGTCTATCCTGCAGGCCCACAGTCGGTATTATTCATCTGGCAGAGCCTTCGACCAGAGCCAAATTTTTGCCAGAAATAGAGACTTTTGTGACAAAAGTCACATTCTTACCAAAAGCATTCCGCTATAATTTGGTAAGAAAACTCCATAAATCTACCCAGAGAGTGAACGATGAGCAAATGGCTTCTCCTTATACCCCTAATATCCTTGCTCGCCGTATTTGGA
>DAOTZA010000144.1:0-3439 GCA_034434515.1 Anaerolineales bacterium
CAGACTCATCAGCTTGGTGCCGCCGGTCAGGTTGAGATGGACGGTTTTACCCTGCGCCTGATGCCTGACTAGGGCGTTGGCGATCTGAGCGCGGGCGTTGCCGATCTCATAAGCGCCCACTTCGATGGTTTTGAGCGCCTTGAGATGGTTTAATGCGGGGTCTTGCTGCAAGACAGCCTTGAGCTGTCTAGCGATCTGGCGCGTGGTGGGCGAAGCGACGAATTGCACCTCGTCATACGTGGTGAATTGCCACAGAGGAAGCAGGTTAGGGATAGGCTGTTCACCGACCAGAGAGAGGAGGAGCAGGGGTGGCGACATTTGAGGGCTCCGTGTAACCATTGTGGGACTTACAATGGAAGCGACATGATCGCGCCAATATGTTTACCCAAACAATTACCCCGTCGAACAGCTTTGTACACCTTACAATGGAAGCGACATGATCGCGCCAATATGTTTCTCAATGCTGCTAATCAAGCTAGATGGCGAATTTGGGTTTGGTCGCATCCCGGCGTGATCGATATCGTTGCGAACATCAACCAGGGCTTTCCATAGCCCAAGTACTTCTTCAAGATGAGGTAACTCTCGCAACTCGCCAGGTTTGAAATCCTTTTTATGTTTTTTGGCTTTAATGAGATCATCAGCTTCTTTGTTAATCTTTTTTTCAATCTCTTTACGGTCATTTTCATCGGTAAAGTTACACTTGTTCAGATGAAACATAACCCAACTGACCAGCCACTCACGAGCAAGAGAAACAGCCTGTACCCAATGTTCCCGTTCGGCATACCACTGAATAAGCCTGCGCTGAGTTTCCAGATTTTGCTGAGGGTTTGCTTCAGGATTGGCTAACGCCAGGGGTTGATAGGTTTTCTGGGTGGTCTCCAGCAACATGCGGAATGGACGCATTTGCTCGTTTTGATCAAGGAGCGGCAAGGCAATCTTAATTTGAGATTCCAAACTGTCAATTTGTTGCATGGCAAGAGCAGGCCGGATCAGAGCTAGTGAATGAGAGATTTTAGACAGCCCATCTGCCAGCTTTTGGATCGGTTTGTACTGGTTGAGACGATGATGATCATTTTGCAATTGAATTGCCAGCGATTTGTGTTGCTGTTTCAGGAGAGAGGCAAAGTCACGTGAGTCGCCGCTGCGATTGAATCGATCGGCAGCTACAGCCCATTGTAGCAAAGTTAACAGGGGAGTTAGATCGAACATGGGTGTCTGGTTCGGGGTCACTTCCTGGTTGCGTACATCATATGCCCCGTAAAGAACTGCTTTGAGGTTGATATCAAAGCCGCTGCGTAAAAAAGCCGCTGCCAAAAGACCAATTAGGGGAAAGGAACGGAGCCCATGGGTCACATCAAAAGCCACTGTATCCTCAGGCTGTACACTTTCAGCTACCCGAGAGAAAATTTCCCATAATTCACTCTCGGTTTTGCCCTCTTTGATGGAGACAAACTCTATCTTGGCTTCTGGCTGGCTGGCGAGCAGAGCCTGACGCAAGGGTTGTTCATGGCTTTCCTTTGCTTTTTCGGTGACAAAGATGACGATTTCATCTGCTTCTAAAAAAGAGGCAGATGCTACCATAGCATAGCAAGTAACCTTTGACTGCTTATCCCAAGTATATTCGGTTTCACAGTAGTTTCCTGTGCCGAGAAAGGTCAATAGTTTCATTTTGCTTGCTCCATCGTATTATTGATCGGTTATCTCCACCAACACCCAGCCGAGGGGGGCGATGGGCTGTGCACTGTCTTTCTGGCCGCTCATCACCACGCGGCGGGAGGATGGGAACGGATCGCCAGGCTTGCGATTGCTGCGCCTGCCGGCGATGTCCATTCTGAACTCTCGCACAAGCCCTTCAAAAAGCTGTTTGTCCTTTTGGAGGTGAGTCCAGAACGTTTTGCCATCCCAGCCGCTGCCCCAACCGATTTGCAGCAAAGCCTGCCGGGGGGTGAGAGGAACCTGGAGCAGTTGATGATAAAAAGAGGCAATCTTTTCTACGCCTGGTGCTGGTGGTCGGACATTGTTGAACCAGTCTGCCAATTGCTGAAGGCGGGCTTGGGTGTGTTTTTGAGCCCGAATTAGGAGTTCATCCAGCCATTTTTTGCGTTCAGCAAAGCCCAGTCGGGTAGCCATCGGTGTGAAGAGCGTTTCGTCAATAGTCAATGAGCCTTGAAACTCAACATCGCTGAGCAGGGCTTCCAGTCCAACGGGCGATTGGGCTGCCCGTTGGGTGAGAACCTGGGCTTTGATCGCCGCCAGCCCCGCGCTCGCTTTTTGCGGTCCAAACAGGTCTGAGACGTGCAGGGCGCGTAACAGGTCATGGTTGGGATCGCGCCCGAAAATTTTGTTTTCCAGCAGTTTGCCTGCCCAGTTTCGGTTGCGCCCGATGTCGCCTCGCCTCAAAGGGCTTAATCCCAATTCATTCCAGGCCGTCCATGCCAGGGCAGTGCGCAAGGCGCCTTTGAGGGAAGAGCCGGGAATATAGGGGCGGTCGAAGGGGTCTTTGATAAAGGGTTTCAGGCGCGCATCCGCTTTTTGAGAAGGCGGTTGGCCGCGCAGGACATAGCGGAAGAGAGCGGCATTTTGCAAGTCTGCTGTGGTCAGCAGACTGCCCGGCAGAGGATAGTGACCGTTGTGGTTGGGTGTGAGAGCCTGTCCTTTGACTTGCAAGACAGCATCCGTATCTAAAATCCAGGTCTGGTTACCAGCAAGGATAAAGTCGAAGCCCAATCGCCACTCCTCGCCGCTGCCGATATGAACCGGGGAAAGAGTGCGTAACTTCAGTTTATAGGTTGTCACTTGTCACCTCCATAACCGACTGACACGGTAAGCCCGGAGCGATAGACTGCATGGGGCACCGGGTATTCTTCGCCGGTTCGATAGCGCGGTCGGACGTCAACGATCTGCCCAAAGGGCGGTTGAATACCTGCGGGCATTTGCAAGGTTGCGCCTTCCTGCACCAGATTGATCGCCCGGCGACGCTGGCCGCTTTTCAGGGGCGAATCAAGCCAACCCCCGACCGTTTGCACTCGCCAGGCAGCGCGCCGTGAATCGAAAACACCCATCTCTGCCTGACGGGGCAGGTAGCGGCTGAGCGATGTCCACATGGTTTTGGGGTCGGGTAAGTCCAGAACACCTCTTTTGTGGAAAATGCCTTTGCCGTATCCAACACTTCGTTCTGCTCCCAAGCCGGCTTCGCCCAAGTCGTAAAGCAACTGTTCAAATAACTGCCGATCGGTAGCGGCCTCCATCCATTGAACGCCAAACCACAATCCGCAGCCAGGCGCAAAATGCACTGCGCCGGTATGAAAGAGATTGCTGGTATTGGCAACCCGATCGATGGTAACGCGAGGCCGTTTTTCGATGTGCCAGATTTTAAGCGGTTCGCCTTTGCGGGGCGGTGGGGGCAGGGCTTTCTGCTCTTCGGCAGTCAACCAGACTC
>DAOTZA010000145.1:0-2920 GCA_034434515.1 Anaerolineales bacterium
CGTTGATCTATGAAGGGACAATGCCATCCCTGACCTTATGGGGATTGGCATTTACCTTGGGGCTGGTTACGCTCATCGCTGGATGGGTCATCTTTACCCGCAAGGTGGATGAATTTGCCTACCGCATCTGACATGGATACCGTCCTACAGGGAAAATCGCCGCTGATTTTGCTGGAAGACGTTGGGGTTCGCTATCGCTTACCCAGTGAAAAGATTCCTACTCTCAAGGAATACGCCATCCGCGCCTTACGGGGTCAGATCAGGCATCAGACCTTTTGGGCATTGCAACACATTAACTTAGCGGTCTATTCAGGCGAGGTTTTCGGCATCATCGGTCCGAACGGGGCAGGAAAAAGCACCCTGTTGAAAGTCGTCTCTCGCGTGCTGAGGCCGACCAAAGGGCGGGTGCGCGTCGTGGGGAAAGTTGCGCCTTTGCTGGAATTAGGTGCCGGTTTTGATTTTGAACTGACCGGGCGGGAGAATATCTTTCTCAATGGGGCAATTTTGGGGTATTCCAAACGAGAGATGGAAAAGCGGGTTGACCGCATTGTCGAGTTTGCCGGCTTACAGGATTTCATCGATGCACCCCTGCGCACCTATTCCTCTGGCATGGTAGCGCGGTTAGGGTTTGCCGTAGCAACCGATGAACGCCCGGAGATTTTAATCGTGGACGAAATCTTGAGCGTTGGAGATACCGAGTTTCAGACCCGATCGTTCGAGCGCATTCAGAGTTTTCAAGCCCAAGGCACGACCATCTTGCTGGTTACCCATGACATCGGACGGGTGGAGACGATGTGCCAGCGGGCAATCTTTCTTAGTCACGGGCAGATTGTTGCCTACGGCAGCTCAGCCCAAGTAGTGGATCGCTATTTAGGGCGCATCCGTCAACGCGAAGAAGCACGCCTAGCCGAAGCGCAAACCGAAGCGCAGCCCTGGCGGTGGGGCAATCGCAAAATTGAAATTACCAAAGTGGAATTCTTGGACGAAAAGGGACAGCCCAAGAACATCTTTCAGACCGGGGATTACTTCGCCCTGCGCATAGAATACGAAGCTCACGAGCCGATCGATTCACCGGTCTTCGGTATGGCCATTTTTCACAATGATGGCACGCACATTACCGGCCCGAACACCCAGTTCGCCGGTTTAGATTTAGGGCGTGTGGAGGGAAGGGGCTGGGTGCTGTATGAAGTTGAGCATCTTCCACTACTCGAAGGTTTGTATCATATCAGTGTTGCAGTGCATAACTGGCAGGATAATGAAATGTTTGATTATCATGACCGCGAATATCATATTCGCACAATAAGATCAGAAAAAGTCAAAGAACGGTATGGTTATTTCACCCTAAGAGGCCAATGGAAGCCAATGGTGGGTGACGAGCAAGTAAATGTCATCTCGATCCCTTCAAATCAAACACGTCGTTAGAGAGTGTTTGTTTGATTTGAAGCAATTGAAAAGTAAGGGGATATTAGATGAAAAAAAGTGGTGTTCAGGTTATTCCTAAAAGTTTACAACTTTCCTCTACGAAACGACCAAGGCGCAAAGGTGCGGCGCAAGAAAATCCAAAATTCCTTAAAGAGGGTTAACATTCCACGGGTTTTCAATGTATAGAGGCCACGTTCAAATAGGGTGGGGTGCTTTTCAATTTGTCCGGTCACCCACAGATGAACGTGAGATTTTGGATCGATAATTGGTTCGATTTTAAGAGAAGGGAAGGACGGAGCATCTGCCTTAAGCTGTCTGGAAACCGCATTGAGAAGCTGGATAGCCTCCTCTGCCCGCTGCCAAGGAGAATATCGCTTAAGCACATCTTGATAGGCGTTTTCTGCGATTCTCATTCTGAGCGATGGATCTTCGACAAGTTCTTGCAAACAGGTTTTCCATTGTTCCGGTGAAGCAGCCAAAAAGCCATTGTGCCCAGGTTGAATTGCATAACGAAAAGCGTCAGATGGACTGGCGACGGTAGGAACTTTGACCAAGGCTGCTTCGATATACTTGACCTCGCTCTTGGACTGGGAGAAGGGATTATCCAGACGCAAGGGAGCAATATTTACTGATAACTGAGCCAGCAATTTAGGAAGGTCTCGCCAGGGCACAAATTTTAGATAATGCACCTTGTGAGCAACCTTTCCCCATTCGAATGCTTTATGCACATGCCCGATCAGGTGAAGATGCAAGTGGGGGTATACCTCGAGCAAATGCTTGAGAATCGGTTGAACCTGCGCGAAATCTCGATCATGGGTGGGTGTGCCACTAGCATACCCAATAATTACCTTTCCTTCTATTGAACGGCGATTAATTAGAGTTTCATTCGAGCGAGCAAACATTTCGAGACTGAATGCGTTGCGGTGTACCCAGACCGGTTTACCAAAAGAGCGGAGTTGTTCGGCAAGAAAAGCCGTTGAGACGATGAAACCATCACAATGCTCCAGGGTAATGCGATTGCGTTCTAAGTTTTCTTGATATAATCGAGCTCTGATCGGATCGACAAAATCTGGCGAGTCAATCCATTGAAAACTATCCTGTAAAAAGACCAAATCGTCAACATCCGCGAGTATAATATTGCCTTGTGAGCGAGTTTGCTCCACAAAAGCAGCGATATGCTGATTCCATGGAACACGTTGGAGGATGTAGATATTTGCGTTTGTGGAGAGAAGGCTAAGGTCTGTCAAAGCCATATGTTCAAGCTCGCAGGAGATGCCCGCCAAGCGAAGTTGCTCACAAAGATGAAAAGCGCGATAGCGCCTGGTATCGCCTTGAACGCCGGAGAGGATAACTACATCGCAAGGAATAGGCATAGTTTGGTGAGCAATTTTAGCATGAATAGGGGTGTTTCTTGACAGACATAATAAAATCTTTTGCCCAGAGATTGAAAAATCGTGAAAGCAGTTTGCTACACCTTGTCTTACTTAAACAAAACCGA
>DAOTZA010000146.1:0-32221 GCA_034434515.1 Anaerolineales bacterium
CCGGCGCTATCCAGCGCCAGGGAGGCATATCTGCCCACAAATGTTGCGCTATCCACCATCTGGATGTGCCAGGCCGTCCCGTCGTGCCAGGCGTAGTAGAGGTGGTTCTCCCCGTAGGCGATGTGGGGATGGCCGGCGGCATCCAGGCGCAGGCTGCGGTCCGTCATATCCCTGAATCGGCTCGGAGCATCCACAAACTCAATGTGCCAGGTCAGGGCGGTGGAATAGGCTGCAGCCGGCCCGGCCTGCACTGCGCCGCGCTGTTCTGCTGCCTCTGCCCGCCAGCGGGAGGCGGCGTTTGGCAGGGTATTGAATGTCCCGGCTCCGGCCGAGGTCGCCACAGCATTCCCGGCGACCAGCAGCGCCAGGAGCAGGAGGGCCGCCAGCGCCCCGACCAGGGGCCAGGCTACCCGTCGCAGTTTGGATGTTTTTGGGGTGTTCATTTTTTCTCTCCTTGAAAATAACTAATTTCTAATTTGTCCTACTCACCTGACAATCAGGGGCAGGTAGAGCGTCCAGGGCGTGCCGCCGAAGAAGGTGTGCCACTGCAAGGCACCGCCCGCATTCAACTTGAGCGCAAAGGCATGCGGCGTATCGCCGTACGATTGCACCGGCTCCCCCCACACGCCATCGCTCATCCCCGCCAGCACGATGTTCCCGCCGGGGTCCACCGCAATGCCGTCGCCAAAATCGTCCCCCTCCCCGCCCACGAAGGCCAGCATCTGCATCGCCCCGGCCGGTGTCAGCCTGACCACGTAGGCGTCATAGCCGCTGGAGTAGGCCCGCACCGGCGCGCCCCACCCCGCATCGCCGCTGCCCTTCACGTAGAGGTTGCCTTCCCCGTCCAGCACCAGGCCGTCGCTCCCGTCGTTCCAGGCCCCGCCCAGGAAAGTGAGCCACTGCAGCGCCCCGCTGCCGTCCAACTTGACGGCAAAGCCATCCCCCCAAACCGAGTACGCACGCAGGGGCGCCCCCCAGGAGGCCGTGCTGCTGCCCGCCGCATAGATGCTGCTCCCATCTGCCGCAGCGATGACGGCATTGCCGCTGTCCTCCCCGGCCCCGCCCAGGAAGGTGAGCCACTGCAGGAGCCCCGGGGCATTCAACCTGGCGACAAAGCCATCTCCCATCTCCCCGTGGCCGCGCACGGGAGCATCGCCCCACCCGTCGCTGCTGGAACCGACCACGTAGACATTGCCCCTGCCGTCGATCGTGACATCTGCGCCCACGTCCATACCTGCGCCTCCCAGAAAGGTGTGCCACTGCAGGGCGCCGCCGTTCGCATTCAAGCTGGCGGCAAAGGCATCCCTCAGCCCGCCGAAGGGGCGCGGCACGGTCGTGCCCCAGGCCGCCGAACTCGTGCCCGCCAGATAGAGGTTGCCGCCGCCGTCCAGGGCAATGGCGTTGCCCTCATCGTACCCCGCGCCGCCCAGGAAGGTGTGCCACAGCAGGGCGCCGCTGGCCGCACTCAGCTCGGCGACAAAGGCATCGCTGCCGCCCTGGAAGGGGCGCACGGGGTTCTGTCCCCAGGGGGCGTAACTGCTGCCGACGACGAAGACGGCGTCCCCGCGCACGGCGATGTCCTCGCCGTCATCTCTGTTTGCGCTGCCGAGAAAGGTGAGCCACTGCAGCGCACCGTCGGCGTTCACCCTGGCGACGAAGGCATCGCTGCCACCCTGGAAGGCGCGCACCGGGTTCTGCCCCCAGGCGGCACCGCTGGTGCCGATGACGTAGATGTTCCCGCTCCCGTCCACGGCCACGCGGCCTGGGCAGCCGTGCCCTGTGCCGCCGAGGGAGGGGCCCCAATAGGTACACCCTTTCTCGTACAGCACCTCCCCGTCCGGGCCGAGGACCTGGAGGCACTCCGCATTGCGCACAGTGATGACGGAGCCGCCCGTGCCGCGCTGGTACAGCACCTGGCCCTGGTCGTCCAGCACGGTGAAGGACTGAAGACCCCCATTGATTGTCACCGTATCGGAACCCGTCCCGCCGTCTATGAAGGCCTGGTCGTCGCCATTACTCACCGAATAGGTGATGGCGTCGTTGCCGCTTTCCCCGTTGATGCGCACCAGGTCGTTGTCGACCCCTGCATCCACCCTCAGGCTGTCATCCCCCGTCCCGCCGGTCTGGTAGAGGTAGTCGTTACCAATATCACCCGATAGATACAGATTGTCCCCACCCGCGCCGCCGTCCTGGTAGCCCCAGTCGTCGCCACCGCCACCCCCAATAAATTGGGTGTCGTCTCCGTTGCCGCCCCGCTGAGAAATCTGGTCGTCCCCAAGCCCTCCCTGGATGGACATGCCATCATGCCCGTCTCCGCCGTCCTGCTCCAGCCGGTCGTTGTGCTGTTGCCCGGCAATGTACAGCGTATCGTTGCCGGCCAGGCCGTACTGCAGGATGGTGTCGGGGTCGGTGGTGCCCAGGTCAACCTGCTGGTCGTCGCCGTCGCTGCCGTACCAGACGATGCGGCTGCCGGCGGCGGGGGCAAGAGCGGTGTCCGCTGTGGTCAAGCGCGGCGATAAGATCGGCCCCACGCCAAGGAAAATAAGCAAAAGTCCAGCATACAATCTTGTGTTCATCCTCCTCCTCCAAAGACTAGACCTTCTTCAGCAACCCGGACGTCCCTCCTAAGATTAAAAAGTTCATTTTTCTCTCCTTTCTGGTTTTGAATGGTTTTCAATCCATTTCTCGTCTGTCATAGGGTATTCTCCGGGCGGCGAAGCCAGACGGCGCAGCAGCGCCAGCAAGGCTTGTTCATTAGTGAAGGGCTGCGCTTCCCCTTCCGGCACCGGGCGCAGTTCGCCGCGCAGCGCTTGCGGTTCGGCTGAATCGACCAACAGACGCAGAATAAAGGTATGGACAACGCGCAAGATGCCTCCGCTGAGTGAGGTGAGAGTCGCCTTTCGGGTAAGCACACCCGTCTTTTATTCTGTTTTTTATCAAGATTGACTGCCAAATGACTGCCAGCTTTTCCCCATCCCTTACGGAGCTGTTAGCCCATTCGGCTTGACAGGGACGTTTGGACGTGCTACATTAACCCTGTATGTTCGAATCTCACCAGATAAGGACGTGGGATGGAATCGCTAAGCAAAACTCGGGCACAATTGATGGTAGAGCGGTTACGCGACCTCCAGGCTTCCTCACCCGATATCGAAGCCTCGGCGGTGGTCAGTGTGGACGGTTTGATCATCGCCTCGGCGTTGCCCCAAGGGGTTGAGGAAGATCGCGTATCGGCGATGTCGGCCGCCATGCTCTCGTTGGGAGAGCGGATCGCGATGGAACTCGGGCGAGGGCAACTCGATCAGGTGTACATCAAAGGGGAACAAGGCTACGTGATTCTGATGTCGGTGGGGGAAGAGGCAGTGCTTACTGCCCTGGCGCGGGAGCAAGCTAAACTAGGGTTGATTTTCCTAGACATGCGCCGCGCTGCGGCAGACCTAACAAAGTTGATCTAAGGAATAGGCAATGGAACCGATACCCAAAAGCGGCTACTACTATGCCAACAAATTTGCCCTCATCACCCTAAAAGCCCTGGAAGAAGTGATGGGTAAAAATGGCGTCAATGCGATTTTGAATCTTGCCCACCTTCCCCAACTGATCGACCAGTATCCTCCCGACAATCTGGAACGCGAGTTTGACTTTGCTGATTTTTCGGCCATCAATTGGGCATTGGAGGAAATGTATGGCCCACGCGGCGGGCGGGGGTTAGCGCTGCGGGCTGGACGGGCAACCTTCGCCGACGCCTTGCGCAACTTTGGCGCTCTGGCCGGCGTTGGCGATCTGGCCTTCAAGGTCTTGCCCCTCGAGATCAAACTACGCATTGGCTTGCCGGCTATGGCGAAAATCTTCACCCAACTGACCGATCAACACAGCACGGTGCAGGAATTTGAGGATGAATTTGTTTATACCATCCATCGCTGCCCGGTCTGTTGGGGGCGCTCCGGAGAGGACAAACCGGTTTGTTTTATTGCGGTTGGCTTGCTACAGGGCAGCTTGAAATGGGTTTCCGGAGGGTTGGAATTTCGCGTGACCGAGACCAAATGTATCGCCAAGGGCGACCCCACCTGTGATTTTGTCATCCCCAAAAAGCCGATTGGCTAAGCCCCGCCGCAGCACCTGCAGGGCAGCAAGCCTGCCTCCGTATCTCATTCTTTGGAGGCAGATATGACGTATGCGGTTGTCATTCCGACCTACAATGAAGCGCGCAATTTGCCCTCACTGGTTGAGGCGATCCGCAAGCTGCCCCACGACTTTCACCTGATTATTGTGGACGACAACAGTCCCGATGGCAGTGGCAAGCTGGCAGAAGAACTGGCGAAAGCCCATCCCGCGCGGATGACGGTTCTGCACCGCCCGGCAAAGCTTGGCCTGGGCAGCGCCTATCGACTGGGATTTGCCCGGGCACTGCAGCAAGGCGCCCAAAACATTGCCCAAATGGATGCCGATTTTTCTCATCCTCCCGAAAAACTGAGCGAACTGGCCGACGCCTTGCAAACCTGTGATGTGGCAATGGGTTCGCGCTATGTGTCCGGGGGAGCCGTTGATCGGAACTGGCCGGTGTGGCGCAAAGGGCTTTCTGCTTTTGGCAATTGGTACGCCCGCACCATCCTGGGTATCCCAGTCCGCGATGTCACTGGCGGGTTTCGGATGTGGCGCCGCGAGGCGCTTCAGGCGATGCCCTTCCAGCAGGGAAACTCGCAAGGTTATATCTTTCAGGTTGAGATGGCTTATGTAGCCTATCGACTGGGCTTCGCTATTCGCGAAATTCCTTTTTATTTTGCCGATCGGCATCAAGGTCAATCCAAAATGTCACTGCGCATTCAGCTCGAAGCCGCCTATAAGGTGTGGCTGATCCGCTTTGCCTATGCTTCCCTGCGCCCGATAAAGTAAGCCCTGGCACTCTCAACTAGGCGTCCCCACTCTTCCAACGAGAGCGTTTCGGCGCGGCGACTCGGCTCGATTTGGGCTGCTTCCAGCATCTGCACAGCTTGAGAGACAGGGATTTCTAATCCTCCAGCCAGCGCATTGCGCAATGTCTTGCGCTTCTGACTGAAGCCGGCTCTGGCTAAGCGGAAAAACAGCCCGGTATCAGCCAGGCGGGGCTGTTCGGCAACGGCAAGGCGCAAAACCGCCGAATCCACTTTCGGTTTAGGATAAAAAGCTCCGGCCGGAATGCGCGCCACGATTGAGGGCGTGCCGTACAGGTGGATGCTCAAGGCAAGCAGACTCATCTCACCCGGCAAGGCACAGATGCGCTGCGCGACCTCCAGTTGAAGGGTCAGGATCATCTGACGCGGCCGTTGTTTCCCCTCTAAGAGGTGACGAAGGATCGCCGCAGTGATGTAATAGGGGATATTTGCCACCACACTAAACGAAGCGCGCCTTTCAGCAAAGAGATTGGCTGGGTCTAGCTGAAGGATATCCCCATGGATCAAGCGCACATTGGGATAGGGAGATAATACCTCCTGTAAGGGGGGGTGCAAATCGGCATCCAGCTCAACGGTCACCACCTGATGGGCTGCCTGCGCCAGCAGAACGGTCAGGCTGCCCAGTCCTGTGCCGATTTCCAGCACATTCTCCTCCGGCGCAAGATTGGCGGTCTGGACCACCTTGCGTAAGCTGGCTCCATCGACCAAAAAATTTTGTCCCAGGCGTTTCTTGGGGCGCAATCCGTAACGGCGCAACAGGTGAGGAACGGATGGGGAAGGCGAAGGAGGTGTGTTCATGGACAAGCGGGTTCCTCGGGTTGATCCGGCCAGGTGCCGGCCATAAATTTCTCCACATAGGCTCGCAAAGCCTGGTTATCGGCCTGGATGGCAAAAGTGGTTTTCTTGTAATACGGATTATACACCCGCGAAGGCGGTAGCAGTTCGGCTGGAAAACTGGCGAAGAGGATGTTTTCTCGCTTCAAGTGAGGCAGCAAACACGCCAGTTGGGCAAGCTGCTGCGGGCTGAGATCGGTTTGTACCGAGCCTTGAAAGGCAGAAATGATCTGGGGGATGCGGGTATACACGCTGGGTTCCTTGAACTTTGCTCGCAAGGCGCACAGCACCATCGTTTGATGGTCCTGGCGGGCAAAATCGCTGTATTTCTTGCGGATACGGGCAAAGCGCAGGGCTTCCTCGCCGGAAAAGTGGTGTTGCCCAGCTGGGAAGTAACCCAAATCGATGGTCATAGGGTCTTCGGAAGTGCCATCCACCGCTTCGGGCAGGTAGAGATCGATGCCTCCTACCGCATCCACCAGCTTGACAAAGGTGTTCATGTTGATGGCTCCATAGTGGTCAACCTGCACGCCAAAATTGAGTTGTAAGGTGCGTGCCAGCAAACCTGGTCCTTCCCCTTCGCCTTGATAATACCCCATGCCCTTCCCCCCGTAAAAATAAGCCTGGTTGAGTTTGCCCTGGGTAATGTTATATTTCGTGGCGATATCGGGAATTTCTACCCACAGATCGCGGGGAAACGTCAGGGCGGTCACTTTGGGAGTAATAAAATCAATTCGGACGACGCGAATGGCATCGGCAAGGCCGTAATCGTAGGATTGTCCGCTATCGGCGCCGATTGCCAGGATGTACATCAGGGGCGGCCCGCCGCACAGCGGTGCCGCTGTCGCCGTGGCGGTTGGGGTTGGGGGAGAGGTCGCTTGCCCCATGTCCACCACACTCGCCATAGAGGGCGGAGTCTCGGTAGGGTGGCGAACTTCTATCCTCGAAGTGGCTGTGGGTAAACCTAAACTTGGGCCTAACGGCGCCCGCCACTTGCGCAGGAAGAGCGGATAGCCAAAGCCCAAACCAATGAGCACAAGCACAATCAAGAGCAGCAAGACAGATTTCTTGTTCAAGGCTTTCCTTTTGTTATCAAAATTGAACACTATGAGTATAATACTTAATATCCTTAACAGACATTAAAGTATGTCGCAAAGTAAGCCACTTCCTCCCGTCTCTTCATCCACCCGTTTGAATCACCTTTGGCGTGCGCCTTTTGCGGTGGGGGTAAGCCTGTTGTGTGTTTTCTTGTTGGGAAAGGTGATCACCTGGCAGGTTATCTCTGCTGCCATCGCACGTTTTCCCCTGCCAGGGTCGCTGTCTGGCATTAGCCTGTCCTTCGTCTCGGAATTTCTCTTCGTGGGTATCTTAGCTTTGAGCCTGCAACAGAGCTTCCGTGCCGCTCACCTCTCAACCAAAAACAGCCTGCGAGCAGGCTTTTGGGGGGCGTGGCTGGCTGCTTTTCTGGCGGCAATCTCCCTTTGGAAAGTTTCGCTTCCTCTGGCTTTGGGAGGCATGTGGATCGGCTTCCTAGCGGCTTTTGGCGGCTCGCTGGTAGCTACGGCGCGAATCACGCCTTTGTGGGAGGAAAATCTGCCTCCTTCAGCAGAAGCACAACATCGGGTTCTGGAGCAGCATCGTTTTCTGCTGGGGAACGAATGCGCCACCCCTGTCTGGAAGCGAGCATTGGATATCGGCCTTTGTCTGATGAGTTTTCCGCTAACCATTCCCTTAACCCTGCTGATTGCGGCGGGTATCTGGCTGGAAGACCCTGGCGCCATTTTCTTCGTAAAGAACTCGGTGGGGAAATGGGGAAAGAACTTTCGCCAGTTGAAGTTTCGCACCATGATCCAGGGCGCTGAGGAAGGCAAAGGCCCCACGTTGGCGCGTGAGAACGACCCCCGCGCTCTGCGTTTTGGCCGCCTGTTGCGTAAAACCGCCCTGGATGAACTGCCCCAGTTATGGAATATCCTGCGGGGCGAGATGAGTTTTGTTGGTGCTCGCCCGCAGCGTACAGCTCTGGTGGATACCTATCTCCAAGACCTGCCTCAATACGCCGAGCGCCACCGTTTACCGCCAGGCTTATCCGGTTTAGCCCAGGTGGCCGGCAGTTATTACCTCACCCCGCTCCAAAAACTACGCTTTGACCGCCTGTATATCCGCCATGCCAGTTTGGGATATGACTTGCGACTGCTAGCCGCCGCCTTTGCGCTCACCTTTTACTATCGCTGGAAGCCGGGTTGGGATGGACACCTGCCGCGCCGCTGGTTGCATTCTGCCAGACGGCCTGCAGACGCCGCCAGGCTGTCCAAAGTACCCCATTGACCGCCAAAGCATTCATGATTTGCCCGGCAAGCGTGCCATAAACCCCCCACAGGCGAATAGCCAGCAAACCAAGGCTGAACATCAGCGCAATGGCAACCAGATTGGCGATGAAAATCGGTTTAGATTGACGGCTTGCCTTGAGGACGGTTTGCAGTGGCCAGTAGGCAAACCACAGGGCATAGAAAATCGCCATCAAAACAACTCCCTGGCTATAGGGGGTATAGGTCTCGCCATACAGAAAGCCCAGAATTTGGCGCGGAAACAGGATGGCGAACCCCAGCAAAGCCAGTACCGGCAATCCGTTGAAAACGTAACTCAAGCGTAAGACACGCTGCAGAGCAGATACACCCTGACTCCGGAAACCTTCGGCAGCGCGGGGAGTGAGAAAGGTGTCGGTGGCGCGTAAAAGGGCGTGAATCGGCGCAACCAGATTCTGGATGGCGCGATAAGCCCCTGCTGCAGCAAAGCTGACCAGCCCGGCAGTCAGCACCGGGTAGAATTCGACCGAGATCCAATTTGCTATCGTGCTGCCCATCATCCATCGCCCGAAGTTCCAATTGCGTCGCCAGGTCTGGAGCGGCGTTAAGCCACGCCCACGCCAGCAGTGGCGGTTTGCCCACAAGCCGGCCAGTAAAGCGATAACCGCTCCCCAACCAATTGCCTCCAAACCTCGTATCCCATTCAAGACGGCAGCCCTGCTCCACCACCACAACAGCCCTAAACGCATCAGGCTTCCCAATAGGGTGTTGATCAGGGCAGCAAAAACCCTGCGCCGCGTGTATAACAGACGGCGAACAAATTCCTGCAATTGCCAGAAGGAAAGCACAAACCACAAATGGAACAGCGCCGGCCCGGCGACATCGTTGCCGTTTAGAATCAAGAGCCAGCCACCCACAGCGCTGATCAGAGCTGTCAGGCAAGCCAGGGCAAGTTGGCTGACGGCTGTGCTGGAGGTATAGGCGGCAAATTCATCGTCCTCCATCCCGGCCCCATAGACGTTCAGGGGTTGAATTACTAGGCCCTCCATGGTATTGCGGACAAACGTCAGAGCAGAAAAACCGACCGCATAAACGCCCAAATCGGTAGGGGTTGCGTAGCGTGCTACCATCACCGTGGCGAGAAAGTTGGTCAGGCTGATCAATGCCTGGTCGGCTGCGGCGAAATACCCTTGCCGCGCTGTGTCACCAAATAGCAAATGCCGCACTTTGTGTTGCCAGCTTTGATTAGAATCCATTTTCCCCAAGTGCTCTGGAAAAGGCTGAGCCTCGGCTGAGAGAAGTGGGTTCTTCAGGGATAGAGTATATCACCGATTATACTTTGGAGTGCCGAAGCCATGCTTCAGCTCTTTGCATAAGGGTTATTGCTTGCGCACTCCATATCGCGCATCGCACTCCATAGGGCCAAAAACCTAGTCAAACGCGGTTGGCATAGAAGGGTCTTGATAGGCGAGGAAGGCATCGGCGATATGGCGCGGCAGGGTGCGCTCAGCGGAGAGAATAGTCGGAATCTCGTCTTGAGCGAAGAACGCCACCTCAGTGGTTTCATGGCTGGGCGTAGGTTGCCCTTCAAGGAGGTCGCATAAAAACACGATTTTGTAAGCATGGAACAGCTCTAATGGGCCAAGCCGGTTGGCGTCATAAATGCCGATCACTTTGCGAGCTTTGACGCGAAAGCCCGCTTCCTCAAAAGCCTCGCGTTCGGCAGCTTCGGAGGGAATATCGCCCACATCTGCCCATCCGCCGGGCATTGTCCAGCCGCCATCCAGGCGTTCGCGCACCAGGAGCAAACGATGGTTTTGAAAGACGGCCGCGCGCACATCGACGCGCGGCGTAGCATAGCCAATTGGTTCGCGAAACAGGCGATAGACTTTGCTGGAGTCTAATTTTCCCGCCTCAGCGACGATTTCGGCGGCAATCTGCAGCAGGCGCTCATAGCGATGGCGGTTATATTCATCGGTCGAGTAATGCAGGCCTGTCTGAGCCAGGGCTTGAATTTCGCGCGCCCATTCCAACCAACGCGGGATTTCAGGCATGAGTCAACTCACGCACAATGACTTCCTGGTCAACCGGCAGGCGGTCGATGCGCACCCCCACGGCGTTGTAAATGGCGTTGGTGATGGCCGGCGTAGTGGGGATACTGACAATCTCGCCAACCCCTTTGGCGCCATACGGGCCAGCCTGGACCGGATGTTCCACTGCATAGGCGGTGATCTGCGGGGTAAGGGTTATCGAGGGCATCCGATAGCGCGCCAGCCGATCGGTGAAGACCATGCCGTTTTCAACGATGAAGTGTTCGGTGAGAGCATTGCCGATTCCCATCATAATGCCGCCCTCGAATTGCCCCTGCAAACCGAGGGGGTTGATCACCTTGCCAACATCGATGGCTGAAATCACTTCTAAAACCCTCACCTCGCCGGTCAGGGTATTGACTTCCACCTCAGCGGCCTGGGCGGCAAAGGAAAAAGCAAAGTGCATATCGCCTCCCGTTCCCAGGGGTTGTGTTTTCGGCGCCCAATACTCGTAGAAGGCTTTCGGCGCTCGGCCTTCCTGGCGCACGATTTTGGCGACTTCGCTGAGCGGCAAGCTGTGTCCGTTCACTTGCGCCAGACCTTCGACAAAGCGAATGCGTTCTGGAGCAACATCGAACTTTTCGGCCAGCGAAGCTGCCAAAGCCTGGCGCAGGGATTGAGCCGCATAACGGGCAGCGTTGCCACTCACGAAGGTTTGTCGAGAGGCCGTGGTTGGACCCCCATCGGGGGTGAGATCGGTGTCCATCACCAGCACACGCACGCGTTCGGGAGGGAGAGCGAACTCTTCGGCGACAATCATGCGCAAGACGGTTACCAGACCCTGTCCCAACTCGGCCGAAGAGGTGCGCACCTCTAGCGATCCATCTTCGTAAAGCTCAACCTCTGCCCCGGCTTTATCCGGCGCGCCGCCGCCCAGACCGGTGTTTTTGTATGCCACTGCAAATCCCCAGGCGCGGCGCAAATGAGGCTGTCCTTCTACAGAGCGCGCGGCAAAGGGTTGATCGCCGGCGCGTTGTTTGAGTTCTTTGGCGACAATTTCGATGCAATCCAACAAACCCACACTTTCTCTCAGCACCTGGCCGGTGTTGGTTATGCTGCCAACCCGCAAGGCATTCAGACGTCGCAGCTCAATCGGGTCGATCTGCAGGGTGTGGGCGAGCATGTCCATCATACTTTCGATGGCAAAAGCCGATTGCGTGACACCAAAGCCGCGGAAAGCGCCAGCCGGAGGATTATTGGTGTACATGGCGTAGCAATCGGCGCGAGCATGAGGAACTTCATACGGGCCTGACGAGTGGGTGGTGGCGCGGGTAAGCACCTTTTCACCCAGAGAGGCATAAGCGCCAGTGTCGCCATACAATTCGGTTTCAACCGCTGTCAGACGCCCATCTCGCTTGGCGCCCATCTTCACCCGAATCTGAGTGGCATGGCGTTTGGGATGCACCAGCAAACTCTCACGGCGGTCGAAGAGTAGTTTCACCGGTCGGCCGGTGACGTGGGCGAGAAGGGCAGCGTGAATCTGTCCGGCGATGTCTTCCTTGCCGCCAAAACCGCCGCCCATCAACTGCCCAATCACGTGCACGCGTTCATCCGGCCAGCCCAGCGCACGCGCGACCTGATTGCGGTCGGCGTAGGGAATTTGTGAACCGACATAAATTTCCATGCGCCCATCTTCAGTTGGACGGGCAATGCTGCATTCCGGTTCCATAAAGGCGTGATCGGTGATGGCGGTATAAAAAGTATGCTCGAGGATGACCTCTGCCTCAGCAAAACCCTGCTCTATATCGCCTTTGCGCACCTTGATGTGTTTCAGCAGGTTGCCGTTGGGGTGCAGTTGCGGTGCGTCAGGCTGACGAGCACGCACCGGATCGCTAATCACCTCGAGGAGTTCATATTCGGCTTCAATTAAGTCGAGAGCTTGCGTGGCAATCTGGCGCGTTTCGGCGGCCACAATTGCCACGGCATCGCCCACATAGCGCACCCTTTCACCGATGCCAACCATGATCGGCCAGTCGAAGATCACCAAGCCATGATTCTTCTCACCGGGGATGTCGGCTGCCGTCAGCACGGCGTGTACGCCGGGCAGGACGCGCGCTTTTTCGACATCCAGACGTTTGAGAATGGCATGGGGCACCATGGCACGCTTGACACGGGCATGCAACATGCCCGGGAATTTCAGATCATCGGTGAACTTTGCCGTACCGCTAACCTTCTCCAGGGCATCCGGGCGCGGCTGAAGGGTGCCGACCACCTGCAAAGGTGGTTGAAGTTTACCCTGTTCGCCGATGACCGGTGCCACAACCGGCGGTAAGGGCGTTTCGCCGCGCAATCTGCGCGCTGCCGATTGCACGGCGCGGATGATGGAGGGATACCCCGCGCAACGACAGAGAGTGTCTTTCAATGCCTGGCGAATCTCGGTCTCGCTGGGATTGGGCTGGTTCTGTAGCAGCGCATAGGCGGTCATAATCTGCCCCGGAATGCAAAAACCGCATTGCACCGCTCCATGGCGGATGAACTCCTCCTGCAAAGGATGCATACCCTTCAGCCCTTCAATCGTCAGCACCGATTTCCCTGCCGCCCGCGCCGCAGGATAGGTGCAGCTCAAGACCGGTTCGCCATCTACCAATACCGTACAAGCGCCGCATTCGGCTTCCTCACAACCGATTTTGGTGCCGGTTAATCCCAACTGTTCCCGCAGTAAATGCGCCAGCATTTCGCCTGGCTGCGGTTCAACTTCCACTCGCATTCCATTCACAATCAGTTCCATCGTCTCATGATCCTTTCACCGCTAAAGGTACTGTTTCCGATTCGATATGTTGCGTTCGTTCCCAGGCGGTTTGAAGGGTTTGCCGCAGGAGAACGCCGGCCAGGTGCGTGCGGTATTCCGCCGTAGCGCGATGCGGGCTCGTGCGGAAGCGCGCTTCTGACAACAAAACTTTTTCTGCTTCGGCAAGATTTTCTTCGGTTAGGGGTTTCCCACGCAGGGTCTCTTCGGCGCGGTAAGCGCGCAACGGTGTAGGCCCGGCCGGTCCCACCGCAATGCGGATGTCCGCAATCGTTTCCCCCTCCCGGCACAGCCAGATGCCCATATTTTGAATGGCGATTGCTACGCCCTGGGGACGCATCACCCGCCGAAAAGCGGACGCTTCGCCCTTCTTGCTGAGCGGCACCTGAAAGGCAACGATGATCTCGGTGCGCTGAAGCGCGGTTTTGCCAGGACCAGCGTAGCAGGCAAGCAACGATTGCGTGCGCTGGCCTTCTGGTGTAGCGAGAATCACCGCAGCGTCCAGAGCGAGCAGAGCAATCGCGCCATCGGCAGCCGGCAAGGCATGAGCAACATTGCCGCCCAAGGTGGCAACGTTGCGTACCTGTGGCCCACCGATCAACGCTGCGGCTTCAAAAAGGGCCGTAGCAAAACGCTGCACAGGTTGCCAGGCAACCAGACGGTTCAGCGGCACGCCGGCACCGACCCACAAAGCTTGCTCAAGAACCTCAAGCCGTTGCAGGTCAGCAATTTGGGTGAGATCGACCAGGGTTTTTACCGGCGCATGACGCCCCTGCTGAAGTTCAAGCAGCAAATCGGTGCCACCCGCAATGATCTTACTCTGCGGCTCATTTTGCAAAATCGCCAGCGCTTCGTCCAAAGTGTGGGGAAGGTGATAAAAATTCCAGCTCGACATGGATCGGCAACACTCCTATTCCCATAAAATGAGAACGGCGGCACTTTTCGACGGAACCCCTTCCGACGCCGACGCAGGCAAACCCTGCGCCGACCGCCGATCCAGATGCCCTGATTATATCATATCCTGAGGGAGATAAAAAATCCGTAGGGCGAAACTTCTTTCGCCCTACGATCGCTATGGTTCAGGTATCGTCCTTCCAGAGAGACGATTTAGTAAACGCCCTCCGGCAGGGTAGCAATCTCGCCGTTGATGATCCTTTGCAGGATATCGGCGATTTCCTGCTTCAGCGAATCGGGAACCTGGCTTTCCCATTCAGAACCGTACTGCAAGCCAACGCCACCATTCTCCAGGGTGCCGATCCAGTTGCCGCTCTGGAAATTGTTGTTGATCAGCATCTCGATCGTCTCCAGCACAAACTTATCCATGTTCTTCATGGCGTTGCTGAGAACGTACTTCGCTTTATCGGGGTTGGCAAGCGACCAGTCGTTATCGACACCGATGAGCAAACCGAAATCGCGCTCTTCCATCACTGCCAGCGTGCCCAGACCGACCGGTCCGGCAACGGGCATAATGATGTCTGCGCCTTCGTCCATCAGGGTCTCGCCCATCTTGCGCCCATCATCGGTGCTTTCAAAGTTGCCGACTTCCAAGCCCTGGCGCTTTTCAACATCCCAGCCCAGCACCTGGACGTTCGTGCCATGCACCTTATTGTATTCAGCGACGCCCAGGGCAAAGCCATCCATGAACTTGGTGGTGGCGGGGAAGGCGATGCCAACATAGGTACCGACTTTGCCGGTCTTGGTCATGCCGGCCGCCAGATAGCCGTTGAGGAAGGTTGCCTGGTCAATGGCAAAGCCGCTGCCGCGCAGGTTGGAGAATTCGAGGTAATCAACGTCAATGGTGGCGAAGAGCTGATCGGGGTTAGCCTGAGCAGCCGCGGCGGTGGCATCGGCGAGCAGGAAACCTACGGTGATGATCAGGTCACAACCCTGCTCGAGGAAAGCGTTGATGTTGACTTCGTAGTCAGCCTGTTGTTGCGATTCAAGGAACTTGCCCTCGACCAGATCGGGGTATTTTGCCATAGCATCCTGGACGCCTTTCCAGGCCGTTGCGTTAAAGGATTTGTCGTCAATCCCGCCGACATCGGTCACCTGGCAAATCAGTAGTTTCTTTGCCGGTGCTTCGGTAGCAGCCGGAGCTTCCATGGCTGCCGGTGCTTCGGTAGCAGCCGGAGCTTCCGTGGCTGCCGGCGCCTCGGTGGCGGCGGGCTCTTGCGGTGCTGGCGTCGGGGTCGCCGCAGGCGCGCACGCCGCAACCAGGAGAGACAGCAAAACGAGTAGGGACAGGATTTTTACGAATCGATTCATGGTTTTCTTCTCCTCTTCTTATGTGGATTAAAGTCTTAGCGGTTTACGCCTCCATAAACCAAAGGTATTACACTCGAATTTCCTCAGAGCAAGCCGATTTGTGTGCAAGCAAACTGCACTATGGCGTGCGGCCGCCACGTTTCCGTAATCCGCTGAAGCACGGCTTCAGACTCCAAACGCCAAAAACGCTTCTTCTCACTCCACTGAATCGTGGTAAAATGTCGGTTTAGTTTTCATCCTCTCACAAGGATTAAGGATGCCCGAACTGCCCCGCCAAACCTTTCTCGAAGACTCCAGCAGCTTGCTCCAGCCGCCAGCAGAGTTAACCGAACCGCTGCAATGTGAGTTGGAGGAAGTGCGCCAGCTCTTTGCTGCCCAACCCCTGCTGGTGCAGCGCTTTATCGAATCGCAGGCTGCAACCCTCGCCGATGCCATTACCACCAACGCTTCTGAAGCGCGTTTTATGCTTCCCGATCGGCTTGTAGTGCCTGCAACGCAGGATGGTTTTCAAACCTTGACCATCCCGGCTGACCAGCGCAACGTACAGGTGGGGGGCTGGGCAAAACGCTTGCGCCGCAAAGAATTGCGCCTGCTGGCAAAACAACGGATGCTGGAGCTTGAACAAAGCGAGAATCAGGCGGTACGCGAAGCGGCCCGTCTGATGCGCCATGCAACTGCCGTGCATATCGTCTATAACCTGCTTCCTGCCGGTCGTTCGGTGCATTACCTTGCCGAGGAAGGGGAAAGCATTCCGTCTATTCCAGCCGCAGAGGAACAGGTAGAGTCGGCTTTGACGGCCACCACCGACGCGATTGCCGAAGAGAAAGGCGAAGAAAAAGAACGTGGCGAATTGCTTGTCCCGTATGTTCCCTACGCCCGACGCTTCTTCTTACCCCAATGGGTGGCTTTTGATGAGAACGGCGATCTGCTGCTATCCAGCGTCCAAGAAGCCGAGTCGCACATCGCCTCGATGCAACGCTACCTGCGCCTGCTGCACTACGCAGTTGCCTTCTCGCCCTGTTTGATCGCCGATGAAGTCTATCAGCAAAAGCGCTACGGTATGTTGGGACAACTGGTCAATCAGGGCCGCGCCCTAGCAATGTACCAGACCCGTCAAATCATCGAGACCATCAAAAAACGCGCCCGTGCCCAAAACCTTAACCGCGGCCTCACGATTCGCCTGCCCTATTTTGACGATCAAGACCTGACGATGAAAATCTATCCGTTTGTGGTTATCCCGGCCGGGCGAATTATGTTTATCCCGGCCTTCGTCGTGCGCGCTGTTCGGGAAGAAGAAGTAAAAGTCGCCCAAGACACCCGCCTGAACCCCACCACGCGCAAGTACATTCTGAAGCAACTCAAGATGCTTGAGCAAGACTTCCTAAACTTTTCCCTGCAAAGCTCCTGAAACACCCCGCATTTTACTGCCCGAGGTTGATATGTTATTTGCCATTGGTTTAATTATCGTCTTTTTCTTTCTCTCCTATCGCTTTGCCCCGCGCGAACGCCAGGAAGATGCCCTGGTGCACGGCGCCGGGCAAGTTGGCATGCTTGCCGCTTTGGCGCTGTTTGGAGTTGACTACTTTACCTCCTACTACTATGCAACCGGCGAGATGATGAGCGCCTTGCATCCCTACGGCTTAGAGCGATATGCCTTTATTTGTGTGGCGGTGATTGCTCTGGCAAATTTTGTCTTTGGCTCGTTGTACATGTATTCCTTAGGCGTGTTCAACGAGGGAGGGGGGTCGTTTACTGCGGCGATGCGCTACCTGGGGCCATCGATTAGTTTGATTGTGGCGGTTGTCCTGGTTCAGGACTATGTGCTTACCATTGTAGTATCCACCCTTTCTGGAAGCGATCAACTGCTCTCTATCATTGGGGCCTATAACGTTAACTGGCTCTGGCACTTCTTGATCGGGGCCGGGCTGGCTTTTACCACCTGGTATCTGACCATTCGTGGCCGCGGTGAATCGGCCCAGGTTGTTTTTACCTTGTTAGGTCTTTTTGGCGGCTTGACCCTGACAATGTTGCTTGGCTTGATCCTCGCCCATTTGCGAGGGATGCCGCCAGCTCCCACCGAACCACCTCTGCCGGCCTCGCTCGGCCAGGCGCTTTATCACATGCTCACTGCCAGCATGAAAGGTATGGTGGCACTAACCGGCTTAGAGGCCATGTCGAACGGGATTCAATTTGTGATCGACGAAGATTACCCCCTGATCCGCTGGGGCAAGCGCCGGTTGCCGCGTTTGAACTGGTTGTGGAATTTCTACAGCGGCAAATCGGGAATCGGCAGAACGGTTCAGACTGCTTTTCTGTTCTATGGCGGTCTCACCACCTTATTTTTGACGGTTTTCTCATTGCGGTTTAACGTCTTTGATGGCACTTTTGGCCGCACCCTGGTTGGCAATCTGGCGTATATCGGCTTCGATCAATTCCCTGGCGGCATCATTCTCTACTGGTTTTATCAGTTTCTTGCCGTAGCATTGCTCTCGGCCGCCTCGATGACCGCCTATCAAGACATGCAAGCCATCACCTGGCGCAATGTTGCCATTGGGGAAATCCCCGAAATTGTGGTCTATCGCAACCCGAAAGGTACTTTTACCCGCCCAGTAACGGCTGCCTTTATCGCAGCGGTTATTATCCAATTTCTCGTGCGCGGCGATACCGGCCATGCTGTCCCTTACTATGGCGTAGGAGTTTTTCTACCCATTACCGCCATGGGGCTTGCCATGCGCCAGCACATTCTCCAACACGAAAGCGGGCGCAAGCGTACCTGGGGTTTGGCGGGGGTAAACTTCTCTATTGCCCTATCCAGTTTTGTCTTTGTCGGTCAGATTGTCGGCAAATGGCAAGAAGGTGGTTGGCTGGTCTTGATTGCCTTAATCGTCATCATTCTCATGGCCCATGCCATTTTGATTTCCCCAATTGGCTATCGCGACCCCGATCAAATCTATCGCATTGTACGGGTCAAGTCGCGGATCGAAGGACCAATGGGCGCCATTGTCGAATGGCAGTCGCTTAAAATTCAAGAGTATCGTTATAAGTTGTTAGTCGCTATTACCAGATTTTGGGAATGGTTCGGGGTGCGCCGCCCGGTGCGATTTGAACCGCCGGTGATTGCCGGCGATTTTGAAGAAGCGGTGCAAGCTGGCCATAATCAGCATTCTTACCTTGAGTCCTATCTGAATCAAACCCAACCCCCTGCTCAGCCAACTCCCCCGCCCAAGGAAGAGCCGTCTGCCAATCCGCCCACATGATCTCCCAACCGATCTATCGCCTCCGCGCCAGTGAAGTCTATGGCGCTCTGGAAACCTCGCCGCAGGGGCTAAACGCCGCGCAGGTGACAGAGCGCCTTTCACTCTATGGCAAAAACATCATCCAGGAGCCACCGCCGCCGCCGTGGTGGAGTAAGCTTCTTGTCCATACCCTTCACCCAATGGCAATCATCTTGTGGGTAGCGGGGATTTTAGCCCTGATTATCGGCGAAATCAGCCTGGCTTTTGTCATCTGGTCGGTGGTCGTGGTCAATGCAGCTTTTTCTCACTGGCGCGAATATCGCGCCGGTCTGGCAATTGCCAGCCTGAAAGCTTTACTTCCCACCTATAGCCGCGTGTTGCGAGATGGGCAGGAAATCTTAGTCCCAACACCCGAAATCGTGCCTGGGGATATCCTCGTTCTGGCCGAGGGGGATAATATCGCCGCCGATGCGCGCGTGGTGCAGGAATATGGCTTGCGCGTTAATCAGGCCATTTTGACCGGCGAAGCCATGCCAGCCCGTAAAACCGCCGATGCCTCCCTGCGTGAAGAAATCAGCGAACTGGAAAGGCCAAATCTGGTCTTTGCCGGCACCTCGGTATTCAGCGGAACGGCAAAAGCGGTGGTATATGCTACCGGGATGTTAACGCAATTTGGGCGAATCACCCATCTCTCCGGCACGGTAGAAGAAGAGCCGTCTGCGCTACAAAAAGAAATTATCCGCCTCACCCGGCGTTTATCGGTGATCGGCTTGGGGATCAGCAGTGTTGTTTTCCTAGTCGGCGCTTTTGATCCTGAAGTGCAGTTGTTTGAACCGCAAAACCGCCTGATTCAGGCTTTCCTTTTTGCCCTGGGCATCCTGGTTGGGGTTGTACCCGAAGGCTTACCGGCCACGCTCTCCCTTTCTCTGGCAATGGCAGCGCAGCGCCTGGCGCAACGCGGCGTGTTGGTCAAGAAGCTGGCAATGGTTGAGACACTGGGCAACATTTCGGTGATCTGCACTGACAAGAGTGGAACGCTGACCCAGAATCAGATGACCGTGCGCGAAATCTGGGTGAGTGGCGTGAAACTGAGCGTGAGCGGCATTGGCTATGAACCGCAGGGCGAGTTGATCTCTGAAGGGCAATCGGTGGCGCTGCCATCCAGTCTCAACATGTTGCTCACAGCAGCCAGCTTGTGTAATAACTCTCGCTTAATCCCTCCCAGCCTTGAGCATCCCTACTGGTCTGCCTTAGGCGACTCGACCGAGGCAGCCTTGCGGGTAGTCGCTCGCAAAGGCGGGATTTCCGATGATGCTATCCAAAAGAGATACCCTCGTTTGCACGAGATTCCCTTCGAGGCGCGCCGCAAACGGATGACCACCATTCATCGCTGGGGCAAAGAGGAAATCGCTTTTGTCAAAGGCGCCCCGCGCGAAGTCTTGCAACTCTGCCAGACCTGGCAGTGTGGTGATCAGGTATTGCCGTTGGAAGACGGGATGCGCGAGAAAATCCTGGCTGCCAACGACGACTATGCTCGCAATGCCCTGCGCGTCCTTGCCTTCGCCTATCGTTTTCTACCGCCGCGCAGCAGTTACGTCGAGCAAAACGTGGAGCGAGACCTAACCTTTCTGGGCTTGATGGCCATGCACGATCCGCCGCGTCCCGAAGTTGCCCGCGCTGTTCAAATTTGTCAACAGGCGGGCATTCGCATCATCATGGTCACCGGCGACTACGGCCTGACCGCCGAAAGCATCGCCCGAAGGATTGGAATGCTGACAACCCCCAATCCCACGATTGTCACCGGGGTCGAGTTGGAAGAGATGAATGAGGTGCAACTGCAGAACCTCCTGGATAGAGAAGTCATTTTTGCCCGTATGGCGCCCGAACATAAATTGCGCCTGGTTGCCGCCTTGCAAAACAAGGGAGAGGTAGTGGCTGTCACCGGCGATGGCGTCAACGACACGCCAGCCTTGCGCAAAGCTGATGTTGGGGTGGCAATGGGTATCGTCGGCACGGATGTGGCTCGCGAGGCCGCCGATGTCATCTTGACTCAAGACAATTTCAGCACGATTGTCGATGCTATCCAGGAAGGACGGGCAATTTATGACAACATCCGCAAGTTCATGACCTATATCTTCACCAGCAATGTTCCGGAGTTGGTGCCTTTTATTCTCTCTGCCATTGCCCAAATCCCGCTGGCGCTGACGGTGCGCCAGATTCTGGCAATTGATCTGGGGACCGACATCTTGCCAGCTCTGGCTTTAGGGGCAGAAAAACCCGAACCGGATATCATAAGCCGTCCTCCGCGAAAGCGCGGTCAACCCCTCATCGATCGCCACCTGTTGATGCGGTCTTTTGCCTGGCTAGGGATGATCGAAGCAGTCTTATGTTATCTGGGCTTTTTCTACGTCTATGCCAGAACCTATGACCTGCCGCTGGAGCAGTTTCTATCTGCCGGCAGCGCCATTCCAACCCTGCTTCATGCCGTCCCCCACCACGTGCATGTTTTAGCAGTGACTATGTTTCACGCCGGGGTGGTGATGGCTCAGGTGGGCAATGTCCTTGCCTGTCGCTCCGAGCGCTTTCGCGTGAGCGAGGTGGGCTGGTTCTCAAATCCCTTAATTTGGTGGGGGATTTTAGCCGAAATTGCGTTAATATTAATCTTAATCTACGTTCCACCTCTAGCAGAAATGTTCGATCATCAAGCCTTACCGTTGGAATATTGGTTCCCCCTGGCATTGTTCGGCCCGTTGCTGTACGGTTTGGATCGAGTGCGCAAACAACTCGTTCACTTCTTCCATTGGCTGAGGACAAGTCGGGAAAGCCCGACGAACAATCTATCCACTTAAGGAGGATTGAGATGAAGATTATCGTGATGGGATGCGGTCGAGTAGGTGAGCAATTTGCCCGCCTGATGGACGCCGAAGGCCATGAGGTCACCGTGGTCGATACCGATGAAACTGCCCTGGAAAGGATGAAACAGGGCTTCGGCGGGCGGGTGATCGTGGGAGTGGGTTTCGATCGCCAGATTCTCATCCAGGCCGGTATCGAACAGGCAGAAGCCTTTGCTGCCACCAGTAATTCCGATAACGCCAATGTCGTTGCCGCTCGCATTGCCCGCAATATCTTTCACGTGCCAAAAGTTGTTGCCAGCCTATATGACCCGCGGCGGGCAGAAATCTATCGTCGCCTGGGTCTGTTAACCTTTTCTTCCACTGCCTTAGGCGCCGAGCGGGTGCGCGAACTGTTGACTTATCAGGAATTGGAGCCGATGATGACCTTTGGCAGTGGGGAAGTCGCCCTGATCAATCTCGAAGCCTCGCCCATCCTCGAAGGAAAACAGGTGCGCGACCTGACTGTAGCAGGAGAAATCCATGTCATCTCGATCGCTCGCCAGGGTCAAGCCATCCTGCCTTTATTGGGTACGACCATCCACGCGAGAGATATCATCTATATTGCTGTCCTCACCTCGGCGCTGAATCGGTTGAAAGCGTTGTTGGGCTACGCAGAAGGAGTGTGAAGATGTTTGTAATCATTGTCGGCGGTGGAAAGACTGGTTCCTTTTTAGCCGGGCATTTGCTCCAGCTTGGCCATCACGTGCGGTTAATCGAAAACCGGGCGATGATTGTGGAGCGATTGAGCCGCGAGTTCGGCCGCGAAGTTGTCTTGCTAGGAGATGGCAGCTCACCAAGGATGCTTGAACAAGCCGGCATTCAAGAAGCTCAGGTATTGGCGGCCGTTACCGGAGAAGACGAGACCAACCTCGTTGTCACTACCTTGGGGCGCTTCGAGTTCCATGTGCCGCGCACCATTGCGCGGGTGAACAATCCCAAGAACGCCTGGTTATTTAATCAGGAAATGGGGGTGGATATCGCCGTCGATCAGACCGACATCATGGCGAAATTGATCGTTGAAGAAATGTCCCTCGGGGACATGATGATCCTGCTGCGCTTGCGCAGCGGCGAGTTTTCTATCGTTGAAGAGCGCGTTGATCCACAGGCAATTGTCGTTCAGAAGGCGATTAGGGACATCCAATTTCCTCCCAATTGTACATTGGTAGGCATCTTCCGCAACGATCAATTGATTATCCCCAAGGGAGATACGGTCTTCGAGCCGTACGATGAGGTTATTGCGCTTGCCCACACGCAGCAAATCGGGCAGTTAGCTGCCTTATTCGGAGCGCAACCCTAAGCGAAGGCTTTTCATCGGCGCCCTGCCAACCAGTCCAGCAAGCGCTGGGTCGGCCAGGTGTTGATAACCGACTCGGCGGTGACCCAGGCGCGGCGGGCAATCGTGACGCCGAAGTGCAGAAGATCAAAGTCGCTTTCGGCATGTGCATCGGTGTTGATCGCCAGCCAGCCCCCCATTTCGGCAAAGCGCCGGGCGTAGAGATCATCCAGATCCAGGCGGGAGGGGTGAGCGTTGATCTCCAACGCCACGCCGTGTTCCTGCGCCGCCTGTAAAACGGCTTCCATATCTAGGTCGGCCCCCTCGCGGTTGGGGAACATTCGCCCTGTGGGATGACCGATCACATCCACATGGGGATTGCGAATTGCCTTGAGCAAGCGTTCGGTCACCTGCTGGCGGGGTTGACGCAGGCTGGTATGCATGGAAGCCGTAACCAGGTCGAATGCGGCAAGCACCTCGTCTGGAAAATCCAGGCTGCCATCGGCGCGGATTTCGACTTCAATGCCGTGCAATAACCGCAGCGAGTCACCGAGTTCCGCCTGCACCCGGCGGATTTCCTGGCGCTGTTGCAGAGCTGCTTCAGCCGTTAGTCCACCGGTAATGGCAAGGCTTGCCGAATGATCGCTGATGACCAGCACCTGGCGGCCGCGTTTACGGGCGGCTTCAGCCAGTTCACGCACGGAGAGTTTTCCATCGCTCCAGGTGGTGTGGGCATGGAGTTCGCTGCGGATGTCGGACAGCTCGATCAAGCGTGGCAGGTGTCCTTCCAGGGCGGCTTGGATTTCGCCCCGGTCTTCGCGCAATTCGGGCGGAATCCAAGGCAAGCCCAGCAGGTGATACACTTCTTCTTCAGTGGCACAAAGCACCTCACTGCCATCCTTGCGGGTGAGGGCATGTTCGGAAAGCGAGAAGCCTTGCTTGAGCGCCAGCTCGCGCAGGCGCACATTGTGATCCTTAGACCCGGTGGCGTATTGCCAGGCAGTGCCAAACCGTTCGGGAGGGTGAACCCATAACTGGGCGCGCAAGCTCTGCCCGTATTCAACACTGCTTTTGGTCTCGCCAGCCGCAATCACTCGGCTCACTTCGGGATCGCTCAAGAAAGCTTCCATAATAGCTTTTGAATTGCTGGCTGCAGCCAGAAGATCAATGTCTCCTACGGTGGAACGACCCCGGCGCAGACTCCCCGCCATTTCAACCCGTTGTACGCCAGATGTCGCTTGAAGCCGCGTGATCAATCGGCCGGCAAAGGGGTAGGCACGCCCGATTGGAATCCGCTCCGAGCGGCGTTTATAGGCTTCAATGCCGGCTAGGAGGCGCGCTTCGGATTTTTCGCCCATACCCGGTAAGGCACGCAGTTTTCCCGCTCGAGCTGCTTCTTCCAGCTCTTGCAGGGTGGTAATACCGAGTTCCTTCCAAAAGAGGGCAATCTTTTTCGGGCCTAAATCCGGCACAGGAAGCATTTCTGCCAAGCTGGGTGGCACTTCCGCCGTCAGCTTTTCCAGAAAGCCCAATTTCCCGGTGGTGAAAAGCTCTTCGATCTTTTCAGCAATTGCCTTACCAACCCCCGGAATTTCGGTCAGCTTACCAGACTGCCAGATGTCGTACGCCTCGCGGTTCAACTCGGCGAGCGATTCGGCTGCCTTGCGATAGGCAAGCACTTTATAGATCACCTCGCCCTTAATCTCGGAAAGGTCGGCGATCTGGTCAAAGATTTCCGCTAACTGCCGATTGGTAAAGCGATGGAATGCCATGCCTAGCGTTCTACGACCTGAACGCCTTTCCAAAAAGCGATATAGCCTTTGATCTGTTTGGCTGCTTCGCTGGGTTCGGGATAGTACCAGGCTGCATCGCGGTTGATCTGGTTGCCAACCTTAACATGGTAGTAGCTGGCAACCCCTTTCCACGGGCAGGTGGTGTGCGTGTCGCTCGGCTCAAGGAACTCCCATCGAACTGCCTCGGCCGGGAAATAGTGATTGCCCTCAAGTAAGATGGTTTGATCGCTTTCGGCGATCACTTGTCCGTTCCAGATTGCTTTCATGTGGCTCCACCTTCTAAGAAAATACCATGCATGACAAGTTTTCACGTCCTCAAGATCAATTATATCAGGAGAGTGAGGCTACCCCAAACGCAGAGCAATTTTGCCCGCTTTGCTTTACAAAACCTGGCTATGCTGGTTCGTTCAACTCTCCGGCAATCCCCACTTGATTGCGGCCACTCTGTTTGGCGCGATAGAGAGCTTGATCAGTGCGCTCGATGAGCGATTTCAAGGTGTCTCCCGTTTGTAACTCAGCCACACCGACGCAGATTGTGGTATGGATGATCTCCTCGTTATGAGGAAAACGCAAGGCGGCGATGCGAGCCCGCAGGCGCTCGGCAGCCGGCAAAGCATCCTGTAATGAAGTCTCCGGTAAAAGAACCACAAACTCATCGCCGCCATAGCGAGCAACGATGTCAACCTGGCGTAATTCCGCCTTGCAGTTGGCGCTGACTGCAGCTAAGATCTTGTCCCCCATCAGATGACCATACGTATCGTTGATTTCCTTAAAACGGTCGATATCGATCAGGATCAACGAAAGAGGGCGATTGAAGCGCTGAGCGCGCACCAGCTCGTGTTCAGCCAGATCCGAAAAACCACGGCGGTTATACAAGCCGGTCAAAGGATCGGTGATGGCTTGTTGTTGGACGGCCGCGTGGAGTTGAGCATTGCGCAAGGCAGTGGTCGCTGTGGCGGCAAAACTTGCCAGCAAACGCAAGTCATCAGCCGTGAAGGCTGCTTTGTGGGTTGAACCGAGTGTTAGCGCGCCATAAACACGCTCTTCAGTGATCAGTGGGACAACAATCAGGGAAGCGATGTGGGGCATGTTGGGAAAATCGGCTTCGACGCCGATAGAAATGTCCAGTTGTACGTCCTCAATTAAGAAAGGGCGGCGTTGACGAACGGCGCGGGCGGAATAACTCTCCACCGCGGTCGGTTTAAATAAACGAATGCGCGATTCTTCGCCTCCCTGGGCGGCGCGCACCTGTAACTCTCCTGTCTCGGGTGCAACCAGATGCAAGATGCCGCTCTCTGCAGCCGGAATAGCGCTAAGGGCAGCGTCTAGAATTTGGCCTAATAAGGCGTCCAGTTCCAGGGTGGAGAGTAAGGCGGTAGTGGCTTTCTGTAAGGCATCTAGCTCCTTCGCGCGGCGTTGGGCGATTTCGAGGGCATATTCTTTAGAAATCGCCAGGGCAATTTGAGTGGCAGCTTGTTCTCCAAAGGCAAGCTCCACCGCGCTGAATGCATGGCGGATGCGGTAGGAAATCAGGATCACCCCCAGTTTTTTCTCATCAGCAATCAGCGGCAAAGCCAGCATGCTCTGGCTCTCTAAACGCTCGACCAAACGGGGGTTGATCCAGGGCGAGATGGAGGGTTCGGCAATGGGGATCACGCGAGCGCTGTTGATTAAAGCGCCACCGAGCACCTTCATTGCCGGCTCTCGAAGAGGACTGTTAATCCATTCGGCTTGATAACCGTGAGCGTGGTGGATGAGCAGCGTTTTTTGCTGTTCATCCCACAAGGCAAACAGGCTGGTGTCCGCCGAGAACAAATGACAGATTTGAGCGCTGATGGCCGCAATCATGGAATGAAAGCCGCGAGCTTGCAAGGCTTCACGATTAATCTGATTGAGCAATGCCAGCGATTGTTCCCGTTGGGCTAATTCATGTTGGCGTTGCTCGGCTTCAATTTGGCGGTGTTGTTGTTCTTTATAGTGGAAAACATTCTGCAGCGAGATGGAAACCAGATTGGCAACCGCATACACAACACTCAGTTCCTCAGGAGTGAACGGACTGCTGCGGTTGCTTTCGACCATCAGTTGCCCAAACTGAGCAGCGGTGTTCCGCAAGGGGGCGCGGATGCGTAATCCCGCCGCGGCAGGTTGTGTAGAGGGAGGCAACTTAGATGGACTGGATGACGGTGAGAAAGGCTCTCCTCGAAATCCTGATCTTGGTCGTCTTTCAGACTCTTGGGGAAGTTCCTCAGAGCGGGAAAAGCTCCGTTGTTTTCCACTGCCTGGCTCTTGTAGGATAATGGAAGCCCGCTGGTAGCCGAATTCTTGCTCCAGGGTCTGGATCGCTGCCCGACAGATTTGCTCTTCGTCTCTCAGCAATGCCAGACTTGAGCTCAAGTCAATCAACGCCTTCTGGTTGCTAATGCGGCGTTCGCTTTGGAGTAACTGTTCCTCAAGGCGATGGCTTAAGGAAGAATATTTGCGATAAATGATTTCGATGATCCCATAAGCAACCATGCTGCCGATGATCCAATGGAGCAAATGTCGCCAAAGCGAGCGATCGTAGAGGTATTGGACAAATAATGTTGCCGTAAGAATGAAAATGACCGCCAGTTGGGTCAGGAATTTCAAGCGCAGCCACTTTTTTTGACCTTCAAGGTGCATCCTTCTACCCCCTTTCTTGGCGCTCTTGACTCTCCTCCAGTGGCAAGAAGCCTCGGCCGAGAATTTCCTGCGCCGGGATGACCATCACAAAAGCCTTTTGATCGACTTTGCGGACGGATGACTTGAGCTGGTTGATTTCGGTTACGGTCAAAGCACACAGCAAAACGCGATGTTCTTTGCCGGTGTACATACCGGTGCCCGCCATCGCCGTCACGCCGCGATGCATGTCCTTTAAAATGATGTCTGCTATGGCTTCCGCCTGGTCGGTAATGATCATTGCCACCAGTTGCTTGCGGCGGCGAGACGGACGGAACCAGGGTTTGCCGGCCTCTGCGGTTGGTTGACTGAGCGGCACGCCGCGCGCTTCTTCCAGATAACGGGGCAGGACTTCGCCGCTTGCCTGCTGCAGCGACGCCGTTGCCAGACTGATCACCACCATGAGCAAGTAGAAGAGTACCCCACCACTTAAAACCAGGATGCCGGGGATGCTGCCGATGGCAGCCCGTTGCATCAGTTCGTCCCAATGTGCGATCATGGTAGGGTACATGGTCAGCTTGGCTAACCATGAGATGCCTAAAATCAAATAAATCCACAAATAGTTGCGGCGCAGGCGCCGTCCAATGGCTTCCCACAAGGAGATGGGGAAGTCTGGGTGGAGCAGATTCTCGGCCAGGCTCTCCGCCCAATCTGGCGCAGGATGAAAGGGCGGGACCAGCATGGCGGCGTAGAAATCCGTCTCCATCAGGCGCACCCGATAGGACCATAACTCGTAGTACCGGTATCGGCGGGCTTCGATGTAGAGAAAGAGGGTGATCAGAAGCGTGTTCAAGATGATCACCCCATGAAAACCGTTTGGATCAAAAGCAAAGGCAATGGCAGCGCCGGTGGTGATCACCGCCCAGTTGGTGGTCGCATCCAACCGCTGCCGCCAGACGTTGGCGCGCTGGATCTCGGCGCGGAAGAAATGCACCATGGCAGTGGTGAACTCGCTTGCCTTCAGACGATACCCGCGATAAGTCCACACCGCCTCCGCTGTCGTAGATTGGGGTTCCTCCGATGCGGTCGACTCATAGGGCGATTTTTTAGTTTGTCTCTCCTCGTCTGGCGCCATCTTGTTTAACAGATTTTACACCCAAGTTGGTTCGCGGTATACCCCAAAAACGGTTTTCATCACGCCAATAATTTCGCCCAGGGTAGCATAGGCGCGCACAGCCTCTAAGATGTAAGGCATCGTATTTTCACAGCCCTGGCAAGCGATCCGCAGGCGGTCTAAAGCCTGTCCAACCCGTCCATTATCCCGCTCCAGGCGCAATTTTCGCAGGCGTTCAATTTGTCGCCAGTATCCCTGCGGGTCCATTTCCAGAATTGGAATGGTGATCGGTTTTTCATCTTGATAAGCGTTCACGCCAACGATCCTGCGTTCACCCTGGTCGATCTCTTGCTGATAGCGATAAGCCGAATCGGCGATTTCCGCCTGGAAAAAGCCTTTCTCAATCGCCGGAAGAACGCCGCCCAGGGCTTCGATGCGCCGAAAATAGTCATACGCCTGTTGTTCTAAACGATTCGTTTGCGCCTCAACGAAAAATGAGCCTCCTAACGGGTCGATCGTGTTTGCCACGCCCGATTCCTCGGCGATGATCTGTTGCGTGCGCAGGGCAATGGTGACCGCTTGTTCCGAGGGCAGAGCCAGGGCTTCATCCATGCTGTTGGTATGGAGGGACTGGGTGCCACCCAGCACAGCCGCCAGAGCCTGGATGGCAACGCGCACGATGTTGTTTTCGGGTTGCTGGGCGGTAAGCGAAACACCGGCTGTCTGGGTGTGAAAGCGCAGCAACCAGGAGCGCGGATTCTGGGCTTTGAAGGTATGGCGCATCTCGCGCGCCCAGATCCGCCGCGCTGCCCGATATTTGGCAATTTCCTCAAAGAAATCGTTGTGAGCGTTGAAAAAGAAAGAGAGACGTGGAGCGAATTCATCGATCTGCAAACCGCGCTTTAATGTCCAGCGCACGTATTCCATGCCATCCGCCAGGGTAAAAGCCAGCTCTTGCGCGGCGGTTGCCCCGGCTTCGCGAATATGATAACCGGAAATGCTGATGGTATTCCACTGCGGAAGCGCTTGAGAGCCATATTCAATGGTGTCAACGACCAACCGCATGGAAGGCTCAGGGGGAAAGATGTATTCTTTTTGGGCGATGTACTCCTTCAGGATGTCGTTTTGGATCGTGCCGCGCAGTTGGGCGGGGTGAACACCTTGCTTCTCGGCAGTGGCGATATACATCGCCCAGATGACCGCTGCGGGTGAATTAATCGTCATGCTGGTAGAGACTTTGTCGAGGGGGATTCCCTCCAGTAAGATTTCCATGTCCCTTAAAGATGAAACAGCAACACCACATTTACCGAACTCCCTCTCGGCTTCGGGAGCATCGGTGTCGTATCCCATTAAAGTTGGTAGATCAAAGGCAATCGAAAGCCCGGTTTGGCCTTGTTCTAAAAGGTATTTAAAACGAGCGTTGGTTTCTTCAGCGGTTCCAAAACCGGCGAACATGCGCATCGTCCACAAGCGACCGCGGTGCATGGTCGGGTGAATGCCGCGGGTATATGGATATTCTCCTGGTAAGCCCAAATCTTGCAGGTAATCGAGTTCAGCCACATCCAGGGGGGTATAGAGTCGTTCAACGGTTTCGGAAGAGGTGGTCATGAAACGAGCCTGCCGTTCTGGCAAGCGCTTCAGGCTTTCAGCCAGCGCTTCATTCCGCCAGATTTGAAGGGCATGGTGGAGTTCGTTAAGTTTCTCCCGATCGTACATCCCAACCTCCTTTGGCGTAAATCAGAGGGAGTGATCCGGATTGGTGACCTAATTATAGCACGTGCGAGGAATGGAGAAAATCGTCCAGAGCGAGTAGGGTATTCGCAACAGCATTTGAACGATAGAAAAATTGTAACAACCTACCATCACAAATCGTGTTAATCATTTGCTGAGAAAACCGTCCACGAATTGACCACGAATAAAAGAATGATAGCGCTATTCGTGCATTCGTGAAAAATTCGTGGACGGTCTTTCTGCCAAATAGAGCCTTTGGTAGGTAATTACGAAAAATTCCTATTTTTTTTGGAGAGTTAAAGCCGTGCTACAGCGGATTGTGTCGGCAGTGAAGATTCGGAAGCGTAGCTTCCCTAATCTATACTATTTGGTGCCCTATAGCCATGATACGGCGATATGATGGAGTTGTGATTAATTGGGGTTTTTTCAAAAAATTAACTTCGATTGTGAGTCACAACCATACCTAAACCCCGTTATTATAGGGTTTTATCTCTGCTTCCGCGGTTTTATCTCTGCTTCCGCAGGGTGAATTACTTTCCATACCGCTCGTAAATGCTCAGAACCTTATCTGCATAAGCGTAGCCTACCTTCATGGGACCATATGCTTTGAGGGCATCGCGATAGTTGCCATGCTTCTTAACCAATGAAGACAACATCTTACTGCCGTAATTAATATTAAATCGCGGATTTTGTAATTCTTCAATCGTCGGTCGGTTTGCAAAACACGGCCCATTAATGCATTGAAACTGGCTTGCCAGTCCATCCCGGGGCATCACTTGCATTAACCCAACTGCTCCACTGTGTGAGTAAGCGAGAGGGTTTCCGCCGCTTTCAATCCAGATTACAGAGGCGATCAAATCTGCAGGGAGGTCGTGTTCAATAGCTGCCGTGGTGATTAATGAGCACCATTGCCGAACTTTTTTGGGAAACAAGTTGCTTACCTGACATTCAACGGTTTCATCACCCGTTGCTGAGACAGGGAAAGCTTCAGGGGTTTTTGTTGCCTGACTCTCAAGCAGAACTTCTGGGGTTTGCTCAAGGATCATAATTTCTTCTGCCCGCGTTGGAACGACCATCTGACTGGTCAGATAGAATCCGACCAGACAAACCATCAGACTTCCAAATAATACTCCCTGAAAAATCAGTTTCGGGCCGAGCCGATACGAATTTTCAAACATGGTTTCTTTTCCGGACAAATTAACTCTTGACAAAACAGAACTTTTGTTCTACTATTATAAACAAGAACGCATGTTCTGTCAATGGATTTGAGATTGATGAATTGGAGGTAAAAATGAACCAAACCTTGTTAAATCAATTTTCGCTTTCGGAGGTGAGTCATCATTTTCGCATCCGACGTAGTCTTGCCTTTGGGTTGATCCTCCTGGCAGCCTTGATCGCCTTCGAGGTATTCAACTATTCAACCACCGAATTTGCCCTCTCCGATCTGTTGGGTGATTTGACTTTTGCCGGTATTCGCTGGGCGACCATTCTGGCATTTGCCTTTTGTGGTATCGATTTTGCCGGCATTGCCCGCTTATTCACCCCAAACGATACGGTTGAGTCCCCAAACGAGGTCTGGTATCTCTTTGGCGCCTGGTTGCTGGCAGCCACCATGAACGCCATGCTCACCTGGTGGGGTGTTTCGATTGCTATTTTAGAACATCAGTCACTGGGCAATGCGGTGGTTGAGCGACAGACCCTTTTACGGGTGGTACCCATATTTGTTGCCATTCTGGTTTGGTTGATCCGGGTGTTGATTATTGGATCTTTCTCAGTGGCGGGGCAGCGATTGTTTGCCCAGACTGAAATCCCCTCACCTTCTCAACGCCAGCCGGCCATTTTACGCCCGATCACCAATCCCAGCCGGGGCTTAAATAACCGTCCAATATCGGCTACACCTCGTGTAGCTCGACCCATCAATGATAGCGAAGGTGAGCCCATCTACACGCGCCCTGAGCCAACCTATCATCCAGTTGCCATGAGTGGTCGAAGCAGCTCGACGCATCATTCTTCCATTCCGCGGCAATAGGGATGAGTTTGTCAAATCAGTATTACAAGTACAGCGTGTCCACCTGCCACCATACGTTACGCACCAACTTTACAGAGTAATACCGTCCACGAAAGAATCATGAATAACCGAATGATAGTACCATTCGGGCATTCGTGAGAAATTCGTGGACGGTCTGCCTTGCCAAACAGAGCCGATAGCAGATAATTATATTTAAATCTTTATCGGGTAATGCCCGAATTCCTCGACCGCGTCCACCATCGCCAGGATATTTTCCGGCGGAACATCATTCATAATGGTATGCACCGAAGCCACCATGTAGCCACCACCAGGAGCGAGGAGTTCAATGACCCGTTTGACCTCCTGGCGCAC
>DAOTZA010000147.1:0-14633 GCA_034434515.1 Anaerolineales bacterium
AAACAGCGCGGCGAGGATGAAAAAGAACCTCTGACCGATATCTGGTGGGATATTCATCGCCTGAAACATCGGCGCGATCGGGATTTTCATCCCTGCCAGTTACCCAACGCCTTGTTGGAACGCATTATCCTGCTCTCAACCAATCCCGGCGACATTGTGGTTGACGCTTTGGCCGGCACCGGCACGACAGCAATTGTGGCTGCAAAACTCGGCCGCCGTTACGTAGCAATTGACCTTGACCCCGCCTACGTGGAGATCATCAGACAAAAACTCGCCCAAATAAAAACATGGGGGGCAATCCAACGGCAAACCGTCAAGAAAACCAAAAATCACTACAGCAAGAAAGCCCTGCAACTGGAACTGCAAGAAATCGCTCGCCGCTTGGGGCGTCTGCCTACCCCTGAGGAAGTTGAGCAAATGAGCCGGTACGGTTTAGAAGCATTCCTCGAAACCTTTCCTTCCTGGAGTAAAGCTCTCAAAGCAGCCAAACTTGAGGTCAATCATGCCAACCACACTGCGTAAGCTAACCTTTCAAGAAGCCTGGGAAACGATGACCGTCTTCTTTGTCGATGAAGAATTAGAGCAAGAGATTGATCTTCAAGTAGAGAAGTATATTTGTCAATTTTGTCGATGGTGGAGGGTGGCTGGCTCGCAAGCGCGATTTAGAACGGTTGGTGGACAACTGCCATTATTTTCTAAACTTCAAAACACTGCACCTGTTAGACAACATCCTGCTCACTCATCTTCCGACCACTCTTTTGAATCCAAAGTCCTAAAATGGTAACATCAAGCCTATCCCAAAACTTATCCCGTTCATCAACAGACTGAGCAGAAGGGCTTCTCGCCCACTCAGACGGTTGGCCGAAAGCCGCTTCAATAACATGGCTTCTCCCACACAGATCAACCCTTCGGCGACGATCAAGGCACGCAAATACTGCCGATAGAAAATCATCAACCAGAGCCAGAGCAGGGGCTGGGTGATTCCATTGACCAGCAAACTGCTCAAGAACAGGCTTTTAAGGGGTTTCTTCACGCACAGGGCAAATCCAATACCGACCATTCCCTCCAGAGCCAGGGTGATCAGCAGAGAAAGGAGCAGCAAAGGAATGGCTTTTAGCGTTTGTTGAAGCCCAGCAAGGTCAGCAAAACCCAAAATCCTACCAGCCATAGAGAACCGCAAACCGACAAACAAATCGGCGAGGCTAACGGGGTGAGGGAAAAGCGGTTTTTGACCAGCAAATCGCTTTCCCGCACGGTGACCCAATAAAACGAACGCATACCATGGGGCGAAAAAACCTGGCTGCTCAGCGTTCTGCCATCCGCCAACGTGACTTCCAGCCAATAGTAAGGCCTCAAATCATAAAAAGCAATCGAGCAGGCATCCTTTTGACAATACAGTCGTTGCGGCCCGATTTCAGCGACGGGTTGGGAATCGGAGCAGTCCGCTTGCTGGCACTCAAAGAGGGCTGCCGATTGGATGGAAACAAGCTGTTGAGGGTCTTCGGCGACGAACTTAAATTCCATGTCAGGCTTGATGCCTATATCGGCGCGGGCAGGGAACACTGGAATAAAGATAAATGCAATTACCCCGAATAAAGACAGAACAAACCTCAGATTAGCTTTTTTCTTAATGGGGTTTCTCCTCTGCAAGGGAGATTATATCAGCATTTTTGCTTTCATTGTGTCAAAGGGGGATACAAAAGATACAATCGCATCAGAAATAATCAAACGACTGTACGATCCTCAATGAAGCTCTTAAATATTTTGTTAGGGCATTGCTTTATTCAACACTTTTCCAAGAACTTCCCAAGCAAGACGACGCTCAAGTTTATCGTGAATATATTGGTTTTGATAATTTCGTAAACAAGCATAACAACTGGTATCGATAGCACAGCCATTGCAATTTGATACCCGTTGATAAGCCGCTTCAAAGACATCTCTTAGATGGTTGTGGATTATGTGAACATAACCTGCTCCGCCGGGGGTATTGTCATATAGAATAAAACAAGGAACCTCGTCCTGATAATAGAAAACTCCCCCGACATCATTCAAGGGAATATTTAACGCATCGACCGCTCCATGCAGCAAAGCATAAAGGAAGGAAAGAATCATTTTTTCTTCTTGGAAAGATAAGCTTAACCGAATCTCCAATACATCGGTCATAAAACGATAACCCAAGTGATAAACCATCAGCGTACCTGAACATTTCTCTTGGGTTATCGGATTTTTATGCGGTTCTATCGATCGCCTTGTTCTAGCTGAAATTACATTAGCATAGCCACATTTGGTACAAATTTGAAATCCATTTCCATAACCATTGTTGACACGCGCCAACCATCCATAACGTGAATACTTCTTAGAAACCATGACACTCGAATTAAAATCAGTATCAGTAGTAAGCTCACTTGTATCTTCATTCTCTTTAGCCAAAGAATTGGGTTGAATTGTGTAATGAGAGAAAAAAACTCGACTTGCATAGATCCGTTCAATCGGTCTCTCGCCTGCGGGATCGGTGTGAGGTGAAGCAATAAAACCATGCTCTGGTATGATAAATATTTGTTGCTTTCCTTGTAACAACCGTCCACATATACAACGTTCAATAGACTGCTCCGTCACCGCAATGTTCATCCGCTGACACGAAGGGCAAATCGCATATCTATATGGTGGCCACAGCTTGTTTGGACGCTTAATGACCCCTATGCTATACCAGATACGTTTCGCTGCCATAACATTTCCACCAGGAGCAAACTCTGAAATAGCAATTTGAAGATCCCTCTCCAACTCGAGATCGGCTGCACTTTGAATTCTTAGATGATCTGTCTGAAGCTTGACAACATCGGTTGGAAAGCCATATTTTGGCAAGATGTTATTGGATCCTAAATATCCAAGCAAATCTCGGTTGGAGATTTGTTCCTGAATCTCCTTATATCGCAGTGCCTGATCATAGTCGCGCTTCTGAGAAGCTTCCATTTCCAAACGTCTGAACTCATTTAGTTCGGATTGAACAATTTGGGCAGCTTTATCTAAAAGCGCATCCTCTTCACCAACCAAAAGCGAAACCCATTCCCAATTTGCTAACTTTAGTGCCTGACACAATTCCATGTCCTTAGGGACGACGTACTCTAAGGCATCTTCTACCTCTTTAGGCTGCTGGGCAAGGTAATTTTGTAACAACAGCGGTCCATACAAGCCATCACTTTGCTCAAAAAAATCTCCAGTAGTACGGTAGGTTTGTTGCAACGCATTCTTTGCATAACGGAAAAAAGCTGAAAAAGCAACAGAGTGCATGTGACGTCGAATGATTTTGTCGTTTTTCAACGCAATAACAGGTGGACGGATTTTACCTGCTATCATCCTTTCGGGATACTCATAGAAGGTCAAATCATGAGGACGACGTTGAGCAAAAGTGACCACTAGGGCAACACTATCTGTACGTCGTCCCGCCCGCCCGGCTCGCTGAATATAATTGGCGCTGGAGGGAGGCATATTGCGTAGTACCACTGCATTCAGATCCCCGACATCGACACCTAATTCAAATGTGGTAGAAGAGCTCAAGACATTTGTTCTTCCACTAATAAATTCCTTTTGTACTTCAGCCGCCTTTTGAGGCTTCCATTGCGCTGTGTGCTCCTCAGTCCTCATAGGCACAATGACATTTTTTAAGTACTGATGGCGATAGAGATTCGTTTCAACGCGATTGCGATAATTGACAAGGAGCTCCAACCTACCGCTGCATCCAAAAGTAGGGCAAACATTTGCCAAGTGATACGGAGTTAGGTTTTGACAGCGGTTACAAATGAACCACTGACTGACTTCGCTCAAGTCAAGAGTCGGAATAACCTCCCAAAGCTCGTGTGCCAAGTAATACAGTATTCCTTCCTCGTTATCTTTGTGACGACATAACCACCATTCATTGACAACGCTAGAAGTCCCAGTTAAGTGCACCCAGATTTCATGTAATAGTTGTTCAGAACTATGACGAATCTGTTCCGCCAACATTTGTGGACAAAGCTTTTTCAATAGACGATTGATGTAATCCAAACGCGAATTATTCTTTCCTTCAGCAGGCATCCAACTGTAAATGCCATATTTATACCGACTCTTAGCATCGTGTTCTCGAACGTAAAAGGGACGAGCCCGTGGAAGAAATGCGCCGCGCCTCTCGGTCAACAGATCAATTTTCTCATTGTTCAATAAATATGAGACTGCTCCTTGTCGTCGTAATGTATTTAGTAACAAGGTTATCAGCGTATAAGCTTCGCTTTCTGACAATGACCATGGATCTTGTGAGAGGATTTGCGGCGGTTTCCAGTTTTCTCTCAAAACAGGACGAAAATAAATCAATCCGACGCCTTCCAAACTAATCTGTCTATCAATGCCACTAAACTCTTGCATAAGCCAGGTAGCTATCTCAATGCGCTTATTCTTAAGACTTTCGCGCTCTGCAAAAATCTGATATTGCTCAGCAAGAGTCAGGAGCGGGGGAAGACAGTCTGAAAAGCGAAGAAAGTTTCCCGCACAAGATTGTTGCCGGAGCATTTCGACAATAAGACGACGATGAAGGATGCGCTCATGAACGCGCTCAAAAAAAGCTGCAAAAAATGCCGCTTGTTGACGATTATCACTAAAAATCAACATCTTCCGTCCTTCACCCGGATGTTGACGGTCTTCCTCTCGGCGTGCAACCGGAACGTGTTCATACAAAGTGCCAGCTAATACGCTTACGGGGGCATCCTGACCAGTAAGAAAGCGATAAATCACGCCGCTCTTACTATATGTCGAACAGGATGTACAGCGTCTGAGCGTACGCCCTTTGCCCGTTTCGATTTGGGCAAGCTGAAGAGTTGGCGCTTGACAATTACAACGTCTTGAGCTGTGGCTATCAACCAAAGCGCCACATTTTATACACAACTTTAGAAGCGCTAGTTGCTCGCTCTGCTCTACCGCTTCTGACTCAGCTCTCTCTTCAATCAGTGCATCCTCGTCTAATTCGGTTATAGAATCTTCAATGGAAAAATAGCTCACCCGTTTAGCTTCCAAGTCATTGGCATATAAGATACTATTCTGAGTCAGGTATTCGAGGTGCGGCTGTACAAAAGACTCACCTACTAGAACTTCTCCGGGTGTTACATCACCGATCAAATACACCGCGCCGCAGCGAGTGCAATTCGCCAATTCAAAAACACGACTACCGCAATGTGGACAGAATTTTTGTCGTCGCAAGAAAAGTGAAGGCTTGGAACTATCGCCTCTATGTTCAGGTGAAGAGGTGTACAAACAAACAAATGCCCCTTCTAAAGCACGAGCAAAGAGATGATAGCGTGCGGGTAAAAGAGGGGCAGTATTAGGTTTCTCTCGCGCTAAAATGGCTGCCGAGACCAAGTTAGCAAGACTCGATTGACCTTCTGAATCACTTTCTTCAGGGAAGATAATATGCGCAATCTTATCAAAGCGGCATGGAGCTTGGCGCAATTCTGCCCATAGTGTATGTAGATTTCGATCTCCGCGTAAGATACTATTGAGGAAAACCGGAATAGCAAACTCTCGTTCAGATAAAGCTGCTCTGTGAGCCGATTCTATAATCAATTGTGGAACACCCGGCAGCGAATTTGGTAATGGAATGTCAATTTGATCCTCTCGCCAAGCGTCAGCAAGTCGAGCCAATTGATCATACAGGGGAGGAGACCCTTGACCCCAAATTTCTCCCAATTTACTTTCCGGCATAAGCTTTCCTAAAATGACATCTTGACGGTCAGGATCCTCAGCCACCCACTCAAAACAAAGGTTGAACATCTGAGTGGCAAACTGCGCAATTTTCTCCAAACTTTCTGGATTCTCATCACCCAATGTGGCACTTGTTGCAATAGCTTGCAGCGGCTTGTAGCTTTTGTGGGAAACGCGCTGTTGTAGGCGACGTAATAACATCGCAATCTCAGTTCCCTGGGCACCATCGTAAACATGGGCTTCATCTAAAACAATGAAACGCCAATGTTTACCTGTATCACCATCAAAGAGAGGAGAGTCTGCAGGACGTAACAGTAAATACTCCAACATGGCATAGTTAGTGAGAAGGATATGGGGAGGCTTTTCTTGCATGCGTTCCCGACTGAGCAATTCATTTGGCAATGGTTCAGGAAAACGACTTGCTCGATTCATTTGATGATACTGATCTTTAGCTTTTTGTTCGGAGTGTTCTGTATCACCGATATAGCGTCCAAAAGTAATGGTGGGATAATATTGCAACACGCTGCGTAAACGCTCCATCTGATCGTTTGCAAGAGCATTCATAGGGTATAACAACAATGCTCTCACGCCTGGTTTTGAAAGGGTTCCATTTTCTTCTTCAACTAAGAGGGAATTCAAAATCGGAATAAGAAAGGTTTCGGTTTTGCCACTTCCTGTTCCTGTGGTGACCACAATATTGCGTCCCCGTAATACCTTACGCACCGCTTCTTCCTGATGCTGATACAAGAGGCGATCAAAATCCAGCCCATTAGGATGACACAATCGTTCAAATTTTGACGAAAGAATTCCCTCTCGAACCAAGTCACGAATACTCCGACCAAATTCATAAGGAGGAGTAATCTCCAGATAGGGGCCTTTAATTAGCAAGTCAGACTCTTCCAGCGCTCGCGCAAATTCCTGACCTAGACGGACATCTTGAAAGGGTTTGATTGTCTTTAAGTATGAAATATAGGCCTGACGCAACTGTTCGGTGGTTTGAATCGGATGTAAAGTTTGACTCATAAATAATTTCTCCTTATTCTGCAGCAAACGGATCAGAGGGTTGCTGGGCGCGAAATACTATCGGATGCTCTAGCAAATGAGGTAACTTAATTGGATAAGTCCTTCTATGCTGGGTAGATTGGGTGTGTTTCTCCCATGCCTGTTTACCCAAATTGGACATGAAGCGCCGACAGTCCTCACAGATCTGCGAATTACCTTTTTCTTTCATAAAAATCGTGTTCTCGGATAAGTTGATCAAGGCTTTTTCCGCCAAGTACCCTGCTCGTAAAACAACATGTAGATTTGGCTTTTCACTTTCGACAATATAGTAATCCTGGTTAGTTGAACCTTCAATAGCCTCGATCTGTCCCCAGCCTGCATCGCTGAGCACCCAATATCCTCGCCGGACGACCAGATGTTCACAAGGGTGTTTTTCAGAGAAGAAGCCCAATATACGATTGCGTTTTGGAGAGGTTTCCATCTTTTCTAAGTATGGCAGGGAAAACTGAGGATTAGCCAGTAAAACATTGGCAGCTTCTTGTTCGCAGATTTGACCCTTATCAAGCAGCTTTATCATACTTTCCCATCCTCTATGATCGTTTGCTTTAATCAAGGTAGCTAAGGCATTACAGAGCGCTTTTGGTTGTTTTGACCTACTTAGGACCATCAGTGCGTTCTCAGGATCGAGTATTTTGATTTCTGCAGATAAATCAAGATACTTTTGAACGAATATTTCATCTCGAATACTTAATACTTTACTTAATGTTTCAGATCGAAACATATTCAACAAGATTGCCTTCCTAGATGCCTCATCCTTTTCCCTCAGCCAGCTCTGTAAGGCATATAAAAGTTGTGGAGAAGCCCTTCTCCAATTACCGCAAAGCCATTGGATTTCAGTATCTCTTGCCATGTAATTCTTCATGGTATGGTAGATACAAGCCTTCTCAAAGCGCAGGAAATATTCCCGAGATGGTTGTGATCTTAATTGCGCTTGAATTTGATTCAGTCGCTGCTCGGCAGTTATCATTTCCAAAGTTAATGCATCTTCGGGCGGAAAGGGAGGTAAAGGCTCTAGATCATCTTCAGCCAAGGCAATAAATTGGACACGGTAATTGGAAGGAGGTAAGCTAACATCTGGCGGTATATCTGCTTCCCAGCAACCATCAGCAGGAATATAAGTGCTAGGTGGCGCATCATCAGGCAACCGTATTTCTACTGGATCAGCCCAAGGTTGCCACACACTCCAGACGCGCACACGCCGGCAATGTAGCGGATGTTTTTCATACCAGTGTAAGCGCCACCGTCCATCTTCAAGTGATTCGCTAATACAGAACGGAATATCCAAACTCCGCCGTAGTCGTAAGACTGGTAATCGGACGGGCAGCTGATTATCATCTTGTTGAAGTTCCAAAATGAAATCAAAAAGAGAGATGTCACTGTAATAGCGAAGTGTATCAAAAAATGTTTTTAAGCCAATCTGAACTTCGCTTCTATGCTCATAAATAGCGATAGGATATGATTGGAGAGATTGAGAAACCCCGTGTGCCTCTAGCTCAAGTTTCAAAGCACTCCTATTGGAATGAAGCGGTGGAGTTTTTAGATGCAAGCGAGGACTCTCATGCTGTAATAATTGCGCCAGTGATACAGAAATTAATTGATCTTTCCATTCAATATCTTGACCATTCAATTTCAAGGCCCATTTCAAACGGCAAATTTCTATAAATAGTGGAATACTTATACTATCCATTATAAACGAGTTTTTCACCAATAAAAGGGCTTTTTCTTCGGTTGGGGGAATGGTCACCTGCCATCCATCGCCGCACTTTTGTACTTTGGTTTGGTGTTCATCCAATGACAATAGATCAAAACCATCCCCGATATTAACAAAAAAGCTGACCGAGGATGCACCATGCTCTTGCGGAAGGTAATAAGGCTCAAGCCCATCTATCTGAAGAGCTGGCAAAACTCGAAATTCGAGATGTGGATAAGTCTTTTTCACTTGGCTCAGTAAAACTTGAAATTCGCCAAAAGGCGCTTCCCCCAAATAGGGAGCTAATGATAGAGATACGTTACCTAAATTCTCGTCAAATGTAGCCTCATATAATTCTACAGCCATTTTCGGCTGGTCTGATACATCGGAAACCAATAGTGGTTGGAGGACAATTTTCCATTGGCTTAACTCATCGTGCCAACGAAAGCGATTGTGAATAGGAATCTCTAAAAAAGGAGAGCCTATAAAAAGGGGCTTATCTTCATAAGGTGGGCATTGGGGCAAAGTGTGTCCTCTTAGCTTAGGCTCTAAATCATGACTGACGGCAAAGGGGAGACACAAATTGCTTTCTTCTCGAATAAGACGCACGACTGAAACGTTCTGAAGATCCCATGCTTTTGCTTGCCATTGACTCATTGGCGGTGAGAAGGGAGGTAAATCCTGAACTAACCGTGCTTCTCCTTCAAAATCAATGTTTACTCCACTAGGGTAAAAAAGCCACAAAGTTCTGGCAGGAAGTTTTGGGACAGTTGGACAAAACGAGTCGTCCTCATATTGAAATGCCAATAAAGGCGACTCTCCAGGTGGTAAAATGCGCAAGGTACGGTGCAAAAACACCTTTTCTTCTTTTTCGTCATCTTGTAAACCTATCAAACTGATTTCAACGTGGCTGGCTGGAAATTCGATGAAATGCTCTTTTTCCTCAGATTGCCATTTTTGGTCAATGTAACGCAATCGAACCGGTATGCTCAACTCTTGTTCAACTGTTTGCTCATCATGCCATAAGCGAATCCGCCAGAGAATTTTCATTACGGATTGTTCTGCTGTTAATACTTGCATAGGGAGTAATAAACGAAAAGCCTGATGCTCGGGAGCGAAATATAAGCGAGGCATGAAGCGCCGACGAGATGGTTCAGGTGGGTTTTGCAGGAAGGCCTCAAAAGCCTGCACAACATAAGGGCGTAGTCCTAATCTTTCTGCAGCAGGGATGGGTAACCCTGCCACAGCTTTGCGCGCTATCTCACGACATTTACTGAAGAATCGCTTTGCTGCTTCACCACCATACTGAAAGAAGTATCGCACTACGTCATCGACAAAAAATTCAATCGAATAATGTTCCAACAACCTTTTTAGGGCTTCTTCGTCAGGGAGTTCTTTGTAAGTCTCCTTGTTTACAGAAGGCAGCAGGATAAAACGGAAATAATCGGGCAACGAAAATGCGGGAATACCACCATGCAGGCGAATTGGAGTGACATACTCCAAACCCCCAACATTTTGGAAGCGGCGAAGGTTTGGGTATTGTTCGATGATTTGTTGAAAAATCTTACCCCAGTGATGAGCGGCATTATAAAAATTGCTGGTGTTTACCCCCATAACTTGGGCAACTTTCCCCCAAAAACCACGATCATCATTGAACGCTGCCTTAAATGCCAAATAGGTAATGAAACACGCGGGATAGCGATGCTTTAGTTGAGTAGTAGCTTGATCTAAGCCTCTATCCTTAACTAATTCTGAAATTAGCTCTTCCAACTCCTCGTGTTGTTCTCGAGAGATTGGAATCTCTCCTAAGAGTGTTACTTTTTCTATAAATTCACTCAGATATTTCTCCCACTCTTCCAGTCTCATCCCCTGTATCCTAAAAAACTATCGCAAAAGACATGTTCCTATTCTGACTAGGAACCAGACCAACCCTATTTGCAAAAACGGACATCTATAATTATATACTATATAAGCACGATGTCACTATACATTTATGTTAGATCTGAAAGGCTGACTGCACATTCTATTTTAGCATTTCTAGACCGGAAACGGCATATTTTAGAATATCCTTTATACCCTCTAGAGTCTTTACCCTCTCCATCAAAACCATCAAATCAGGAGTTTGTTTGACAAGATATGGATTCTAGCTATAGAATCAAAACTGAACCACACCGAGTATATCTGTACCGTTATAGGATTTATCCGGTGCCGCTGAATACACAGGATAAATCCAACGATGTGCGTCCTGCCCCACTGGATGGATCTTTCTTTTCCCCCAGCCTCCCCACCCCAATCGCTCTAGCGCTTGACGCCGATGAGCACCTGTTTGCCATCGATCTGATGGCGTTCCTGATAGCTTTCCGCCGGCGGGATTTCAGCCAGAAGGTTGACCGTCAGGGTCTCGGCTTTGATGTAGTCGCCCCAGGTACGGAAGATCTCTGCTAGAGTGTCATCCGCTTGATAATAGGTCGTGATTCGATCTTCGATGTTAAAGCCGGCTTCTTTGCGCATTGCCTGAATGCGCCGCACCAATTCCCGCGCCAGACCCTCGGCGCGCAATTCAGAGGTTACGTTTGTGTCAATGGCAACGGTAGCCAGCTTGTCAAAGGCAACGGCAAGGCCTTCAGCCGGCTTGGTCTGGACAAGGATTTCTTGCGGTTCTAATTCGATCGTTTGCCCATCAACCTGCAATGGAACGCGCAAACCAGCCTGCACCAGGGCGGCGACTTTTGCGGCTTCCATTTCAGCCAGGGCGGCGCGTACTTTGGGGAATTGCGCCCCGAATTTCGGTCCAAGCAACTTGTTGTCCGGCAGGATTTGATAGGTCACCAATTGCTCGGCTTTCTCCACAAACTCAAACTCTTTGACGTTCAATTCGTCCTTCACGATTTCGACCAATTCGGACAGCAGGGTCTTGGTTTTGCCAGCATAGACCAGCACTTTACTCAGCGGCTGGCGCACTTTCAAGCCGGCCGAATTGCGGGCGCTCAAACCCAGACTGGCGATCTGGCGGGCTAACGCCATTTGTTCCTCCAGAGCCACATCCACAGCCGCCTCATCCGCCAACGGCCAGGAAGTGTGGTGCACACTCTCATAGGCTGTGGGACGCACACTGCGCACCAGATTCTGGTAAATGGCTTCGGTGACAAAGGGGATAAAAGGCGCCAGCAGACGGATCAACTTAACCACCACATGGTACAGCGTGGCATAAGCAACATGCTTATCCTGATCTTGTTCCGATTTCCAGAAGCGGCGCCGTGAGCGGCGCACATACCAGTTGGTCAAGTCATCCAGTAAAGCTTCGAGGGACAGGGTGGCTGTCAGACTATCCGAGTTCTCCAAAGCCTGCGTCACCACCGGCACAACCTGGTTCAAACGGCTGAGGATCCAGCGATCGAGCAAGTTTTCACTTTGAGGCGTATCTCCTTCAGGGTAAGCCTGGTCAAACGCGAAGGTCGGCTCCCAGCCATCCAGGCGGGCGTAGGTGGCAAGGAAGGTATAGACATTCCAAAGGGGAATGAGGAAGCGGCGGCGGGCTTCATCGCCACGATGATAACCGAACAGTAGGTCGTTTTCGGGCTTATGGTTGCAATACAACCAGCGCATCACATCCACACCCATCTTGTCGGCAGCCTCGTTGAATTCGATGGCATTACCCCAACTCTTATGCATTGGGCGGCCATCTTCAGCCAGCAGGGTGCCATAGCCAAAATTCTCCAGGAAGGGCGGCTCGGCGGCGATAACGGTTGCCATCGCCAGCAGGCTGTAAAACCAGTTGCGGAACTGACCTGGAAACGACTCGCTAATCCAATGCGCCGGATACCACTTGCGCCAGTAAGCCGGGTCCGAACGATAGCGCAAGGTGCTAAAGGAAACAATACCGGCATCCAGCCAGGGGTTGCCCACATCCGGAACGCGGCTCATCAGGGCGCCACAGTCTGGACAACGTAACTTGACGGCGTCAATGAAGGGCCGATGGGGAGTGTGGTTGTCGAAAATATCCAGGCCGGCCACCGCCCGTTCCTGTAACTCCACTTCGCTGCCAATGACCTCGTATTTGCCACACTGCTCACATACCCAAATTGGCAACGCCAACCCCCAGTAACGCTTTTTACTGATCATCCAATCGTGCATGTTGCGCAACCAGTCCATCTCGCGAGCGTAACCGAACTCCGGAATCCAGCGAATTTGATCGACGATATCCATGATCTGGTAGCGTAAGCTGCGCGCTTTCTCCTCGGGGGTCAGTTGTTCGCGGGGTTTGTCATAGACCTCCCCCATGCTAATGAACCACTCGTCCACCAGGCGGAAGATGAGCTCCTCCTTGCAGCGCCAGCAAGTCGGGTAGCGGTGCGTGTAAGGTTCAACATGATAGAGCAATCCTTTTCGCTTTAAATCCTCAAAGATCGGCGTAGCAACCTTTGAGACGTGCATCCCGCTCAGCCAGGCAAAACCCTCCACAAAGTAGCCTTCATCGTCCAGGGGGGCAAGGATGGGTAAACCGTACTGCTTGCCCAACTGAAAGTCTTCCGCACCACAGCCTGGCGCAATGTGGACGATGCCGGTACCCTCCGTCTCACCAACTTCATCCCAAAGGATCACGCGATGGGCTTCTGCAGCCGTGAGAGGAATGTCCTGGATAAGTTCTTGCATGGTGGTAAAGCCACCGCGGCTTTGAGCTGCTGGCAGGTCATCGAAGGGCCCAAAGTAGTACCAGCCTTCCATTGCCGCGCCATTTAATTCACCCACCACCTCGTAATCTCCCCGCAGCATATCCAGGGTGCCTTTGGAGAGATAGAGAATTTGCTCCCCTTGCCGAACTTTGACATAGGTCAGCTCGGGCCCAACGGCTGCGGCGACGTTGCTGGTCAAGGTCCAGGGAGTCGTGGTCCAGACTAATAAGGCTTCGGCAAAGCCGGTTTGGGGATCGCGGCGCACCGGGCTATCCAGGGCTGGTCCTTCACGCAGCGGGAAGCGTAGGGTAACCGAGCGGTGAGTTAGCTCAGCATAGCCATCGGTAACGATCTCGTGCTGGCTGATGCCAGTGGCGCAGCGCGGGCACCACGGCATGACATCCGCGCCGCGATAGAGCCAGCCCTTCTCCCAGCACTTCTTCAGGAAATACCAGATCATGTAGTTGTTTTCGTTGGAGAAGGTAAAGTAACTGCCGCCCAGCTCTGGCATTCCCAGGCGACCGACAATTTGCTCCACCGTATCGGTGACGGGACCTTCAGGCCCTTGCACGGTGATAACCTTCTGGGGGTCTTGCAAGAGTTGCTCTGCCAGCCAGCGCAACTGGTCGGGATCATTCCAATCCATCCAGTAGCCAAGGCGAATCGATTGCTCAGTTTGTACAGCCGCGTATTTCAACACACGCGCCTTGCATGCGCGCACAAATTGCTCCAGACCGTAATTTTCGATGTCCTTCTTGGTCTTGAAGCCCATCTCTTTCTCAACTTCGACTTCAACCCACAACCCCTGACAGTCAAAGCCGTTCTGATAGCGCAGTTCTCGGCCACGCATCGTCCAGAAGCGATGATATAAGTCCTTGTAGGTACGCCCCCAGCCATGATGAACACCCATTGGGTTGTTAGCGGTTATTGGGCCATCGATGAAAGACCAGTGCGGTTTTCCCTTATGAATTTCACGCATTTTCTGGAAAGCTTGCGTGGTTTTCCAGAATTCTAAAATCTCCCGTTCTTGAGCGGGGAAATCAACCTTGGTGGGAACTTCACGAAACGGCATACGACCTCCAACTCCTTATCAGAAAATCATAACCAGCCTGATAAAAAACTCTCGTCCCATCAGGGACGAGAGGAAATCGCCAATCTCCCGCGGTGCCACCCTGTTTCCTGCCCAGGCAGGCAACTCGACAGTGGTCTTAGAAGCCCTACAAGGTGCTTCCAACCACTCGTCCGGAATAACGGTGGACGCAACCGGCTTCCTTACTCGGCCTTGCCTATTGGCAAAGGCCTTTCAGGTTGCAGCTCCGGAAGGATTTTCCACCCCTTGGCCTGCCCCGCCTCGCACCGTTTGCGGGTTCGCTGTCAGCACCGTTGAGGTGTACTCGTTTCCATCGTCGCCATTGGTAACCGATTGGCGCAGATTATGCCATATTTTCGAAGATTGGTCAACGATTCGACTATAATAATATTAT
>DAOTZA010000148.1:0-12199 GCA_034434515.1 Anaerolineales bacterium
GTCTTAATGCCCTGACGGGCATTCGATGATTCTGACTGCACTTGTTATAAAATTCACAAGACCCACTTTTCCCTTCGCAGCAGGGCCTTTTCCGCTGCTTGCGCCCCACTTTGATCCGTTATTTGCCCTTTTCACGAGCATTTTCTCCCACTTTTTAACGTGCTACCCATTTTTGCGTACCCCCCTCTCGATTCAACCCATTTTTGCCCGTTTTTTAAGGGGGGGTGCGCAAATACTATTCTAGCCTACATTATACCCTTTTTGCTGGATTTGACAAGAGGGAAGAGGGATGCGAAGATTTTTTAGAGAATCACCACTCCAGGCGGGGCAGTCGGTTTGCCAATGCCCACGCAGCGGATTTTTGTGCGGCAGGCCTGACACAGGCTGTAGATGCGCAACGAGTCCTCTTCCATCTCCATCACCCGCTCCACTTTTCTTAGCAGTTTCTGCAGCTCTGACTGGCTGAGATAGGCTTCAAAGACCGAATCCTGAACTCGCTCGCCGATGGATTCCATCAGCTTTGCCACCCTGACTAACCGTTTAGGGTTGGCAATGTCATAAGCTAGAAGGTAAAAGCTGCGCTCGCTCATGGTGGTTAGAGAGAGGCGAAAAATTAACGGAAACCCATCGGGGTATAGATGGGGTTTCCTTCCTGAATACAATGGGCAATCTGGCGTGCCTGTTCGATCAGACACTGGCGCAGTGGCAACTGCATCTGCCGAATGGGGTGTGTGAAATGAGTCTCTAGGCGCTGTTCGTAGGCTTGCAAAAAGCGCCGTTGCCCTTCTGGCTTGAGAACCACCGGACGTTGCGGCGGTCCGACTTCAAAGTCCTCTGGGCTGATGGCACCGCTATTCAAACACCACAGCACGACCCCATCTACTACTGGGCGAAACTCTTCCATCAAGTCCAGACCCAGAGCCGGGCGATTATAGGCAACTTCGTGCAAAAAGCCAGCATATGGGTCTAATCCCACTGTCTGAACAGCACTAGCGGCTGCTTCGGCCAGCAGGGTGTAGCCAAAAGAGAGCAAGACGTTGACCGGATCGCGCGGCGGGCGGCGATTGCGCTCTTCAAAACGCCAGCGGGGGTCGATCAGGTGTCGAAAACCGCGGAAATAGGTTTGCGTGGCAGAGCCTTCCAAACCCAACAAGGAGGATAGGGCAGTTTTTTGAGCAATCGTCTGGCAGGCTTGTTGCAGTTGAGCGCAAATCCCTTCTAACTCTGCGATCTGGTGCTGGCGGTGATGGCGCAGCAGCAGGGTGCGCTGATGCTCTAACTTGGCAAGGACGAACTGCTTTGCCATTTTCAGCACAAATTCGTTATCGTTGAGGCGGGTGTATTGCTGACGGCGCAAGGGGACATGCGGCGTTAGCGAGCCTACCAGCCGACCGCGATATTCACCGCGCACCGTAAGGAAGATTACTTCACTGCCCTGCTCCAGAAAGGCGTTGATGGCGGGAGTGGTTAAGCCGATATTCCCGAAAAGGATCACCTGCTCCACCTGAGCGAGGGGGATACTAACCAGCGTTTGCGGCTCATCGCCACTTTCATCTTCCACGACCACACGTCGATTGCGGATGCGAATTTTGGTGTTTTGTTGAATCAGGTATAAAGGCGGCATGATAACCCTCCTCAGAAAAAAACTATTGGATTGTTAAGGTACGGATCGGCGAACCGCTTCAGGCTGCTTGCTCGATCAGACGACATTGACCCAGCCCGTGCGAGACGCCTGCGCCAACGCCGCTAAAGAACGCAAAACGCCCCAAAGCATTGATCAGGCTCATCCAGTAGCGGTCGTAGTTCAAAGTGCTGAACTCTGCCCAGCCGACCATGCCGATGCGCAAGCCGCTATCTTTGGCTGGGACGGGTTTGGTTTTCAGGTCATAGCGGCTGATCAGGAGGCATTCTTCGCTGTAGCGCCGAGTTTCTGGCGGAAAGGCGAGGGGGGCAAAGGCGTTCCAGCGTTCGAGCAGGCTGTTGAAGACCAAACGCGGCAGGGGGAGGGGCAGGTGGCGTCCATCGCTTTTGAAGGTAGTTGGGCTGGCAAACTGCAAGCAGAGGTGGCGGGAGGGCGGTTGGGAAGCCAGCAGGTAGGGAGAGGCAAGCTCGGCATAGCTGGTTTGAGCAGCCCACTCGCTGAAGTTGGGCGGCAGTTCGGCAGCCGGGCGCACCTCAAAGAGCTGGTAATCCAGTTCGACCCGGCTGCCTTCGCTCAGCATTCCGCCAGGCTGACAGGCAGATAACAAGGCCTGGCAGACATCGGGGCGATAGGCGGTCAGGCGCAGGGCATAGACCTGCTCAGCCTGCAACTCACCGCCGGGTGCAAAGCGCCCCAACAGGTTGGAGACGCTGAAGGGGCGTAAGGCGCTGGCATCGTGCAGCTCAGTTGCCAGCTCGGAGTTGCTTTGCGCCACGGCGCGCAGGAGCAGGGCATGGGCGGCGCGGCCCCACCAGGCGACCGGGTTGGCGGCACCGGCCGGCAGGGGTTTGAGGGCAAGCACCAGCGAGAGCAGTTCGATCACGGGGTTTCTCCGTAGCGTTGCTTGCGCGCTGTATCGCGCACCGCTTGCAAATTGAGAATTTCAGCCACTTCGTAGCGCGGCGGCAGACTGTTTGCTACCGGGCGCAGGCGAAGGATCGGCGGAAAGTATCCCATGCGCCCGTGCAATTCTGCCAGCAATAAGGCGGTGATATAGTTCAATGATGGAGGGTTGACCAGGATGCGCTTTAACTGCATTTCCTGGGCGGTGAGCGGGATTTTGCCGACCAGCTCCTGCAATTGGGACAGGAAGGGCTGGTCGTTATCGAAGTGCACTGCAAAATCGATTTGCTGTTCGATATCCTCGCCGCTTAGGGAGCGGATGCTCTCAAGCTGCTCGGCGCTTAGCGGGTGCGAAAAATTTAACAAGATCATCGGGTTACCTCGTTTTGAACAGGATGCTCTTCCAAGATGGCGTGTTCAGCAAACCTTTGCGAGAGAGAAGATTGGCGGAGGCTATCCGCCGACAGCATGGAGGACATGATCGTGAAGTTGTTCAATTTCGCCTCCATAGACGAGCCTGACGCCGGATTCGCGGGCGCGGTCTCGAATCGATTGGGGTAAATCGACCTGGTTGCTGACCAGGACTTTGCTGCAGTAGATGCCGGCGGCTTCGCGGCGCGAGATTGCTGAAAGTTCGTAAATGGCGCGGCGGTAAGACTCGCGCCCGTTCTGGCTTTCAACGTTGCTGGTGCGGCAGGAAATCACTGCCAGCCGTCCGTTGCGCGTGACCACTACATCCAGTTCGTTTTGAACGAGCAATCTGTCCTTTGTCTTGCGAATGATCAGGTTGCGGCGCACATCGTCAAACAGGTTGCTCTGCTTGAGATGATTAAAGACGGTTTCTTCCAGTTCATCGCCTTCCTTTGGCGGCCGATTGGCGGCTGAAGCCGAGAAGGGCTCAACCTGCAAACCATGGGCGACCAAGTACTGTTCGACGCTGATCTTGACGCAAATTGGTTCGCGCCGTTGTTCGCTGCCATCCGAAGCCAGCCAGATCATCTGCTTTTCTTCAGTGGAAACGTACATCAAGGTTGCGCCGGAACCGTAGGCGGCTTGCAGGGCCGCCAGACTCATCAGCTTGGTGCCGCCGGTCAGGTTGAGATGGACGGTTTTGCCCTGCGCCTGATGCCTGACTAGGGCGTTGGCGATCTGGGCGCGGGCGTTGCCAATCTCATAAGCGCCCACTTCGATGGTTTTGAGCGCCTTCAGGTGGCTTAAGGCGGGGTCTTGCTGCAAGACAGCCTTGAGCTGTCTGGCGATCTGGCGCGTGGTGGGCGAAGCGACGAATTGCACCTCGTCATACGTGGTGAATTGCCACAGAGGAAGCAGGTTAGGGATAGGCTGTTCACCGACCAGAGAGAGGAGGAGCAAGGTTGACCTCCACATATCAATCAATCAATCAATCAATTGTGTGTGAGAGTTCCATTGTGGATAGAGGGAAACTGAGGCGAATTGACTTTCACCCCAAGAGCCTCTAAACCTTGGCGCAGGAATTCCAAAGTTTGCTCATGCATAGCGGAATAAACCGCTTTATTGCAGGGTGTAATACCATGGGCGAGAATGGAGTCATTGCGTTTTTTGAGAATATCCAGTATTTTACCGCGCCATTCGGCAAAAGTTTTCCCTATCGGATCTTCCAGATCGGCTAAAAGTTCGTAATCCTGAACCAATCCCAATTTGATTTTTTCAGCTTGGTTTGCATACTTGCTGCGGATCGAATCAGGCAGTAAATCGAGCTTGAGATCACTGGGATCAAGCGCAGGGATACGTTGGCGCAGGCGAATTTGGGCGAACATTTCTAAGGCGCGGTAAAGGCGGGCTACAGCGTCATCGAAGCGATTACGCTTGGCGCGGCGCTCTGCGTTATTGATAAGATCGAACACTGCTTCATATCCTGTCCCTTTTGTTTGCTCGATGATCATCTTTAAGAACACCCATTGGGGGACGATGTCTGCTTGATAAGGTTCAAGGATCCTATAGGCACGCTGGTGATCAAAACGGTCCCAGGCATCAAAGCCACGAGAAAGCGTTACAAGACGCTGAATTTTGTGTTGTAACTCAGAGCTGAGAGGCGCCGCCCTGGGAAAGCTTTCTGCCAGCTGCGCAGCAGAAGCGTAAGCAAATTGATTGAACAAGGCTTCAGCTTGAGTTAATTGCTGGCGAGCTCGCACTTCTGGTGTGTTTACTAGGGTAGCCATCTCAGTTCCTTCAAGTACTTTCTGCAGGTCGGTTCGATTTCCCTTTACCACCGAAACCTCCCACCCCAGCTCTAACGCTACCAGGACAAGAGCTGCTGTCATTGTTTTCGTTCCACCAGTATAATCGGCAATTTTTCGCCAGCCTGCGCGTTGGCTCATTTGCTCTTTTAAGCCTTCATAAATCCTGATAAAACAAACATCTAGAGCGTCTGGTTCATCAAGTTCAATCAAGGTGTATTTGTCATCTGTCAAGCTGGTTTGTTCAACGATACTGGGCAGGGGAATTTTGTCTTCTGCCATGCAGGGCTTGTTCGCTCCATCTACCATTGATCGACTCCCTCGCGTTCCGGTAGAAACGATAAAGATAACAAAGTGTGGAGCATGTTCTCGAATTGCTGTTACAACCGGTGCACAAGAGCCACCCACAGTTATAGCCAGAACAGTTTTCATAGTCATCTCCAACATCGGGAATTAATCTAATTCACACTGAACTCGCCAATAGGATTTACTCTCTTCTATAATAGCCGTAACTTTGCAAGGCACACGGCTTCCATAAGCTGCCCTGAGCCAGTTGGAAACACTGGATCGTGCAATGACAGCATAGGCAGTCTGGTCAGGGTCAAGGTCTGGGATTTCAAGCAATATTTCTCTCGAGTTGGCATCAAAAACAACTCCTTCAAAACGGTCACCAATTTTTGGCAGGGTCTTGAAGGATCTGATGAGAGGCTGCTTTTCTGTAGTAATTGTCTGCTTTTTCCCATTTTGGTCTTGCGCTGGAGTGTTTGGACGATGGTTTCCCTGAATCGGTGGTGAGATTTGGACAAGCGATGGCTGTTTGCTTGCCAGACGAGCGCGCTCAGTAGAAAGCCAATCGGTGTCTTGTTGATCGGGAGCAATAATTCTTGCTTCCACCCAGCCCAAAGGCTCAAGGGTTTGGTCTGGATAAACTACCACCTTACGAGATTTTGGGGAATCCGAAATACCCAGCCAGGTGGCATTCCTGTTACGACCGGGCTTACCCAGCCCCCATGTATTTTTATAGGTATCAACAACAATCTGATATGTCTCTTCGCCAAGCAAATCGGTGATGGTTTTGGCATCGTAACCCGTTCCCCAACCTAGCGGCAGAATGAAAGAAGTGGCGTCCATTTTGGCAAGTTTGCTTAAGGCGTTTTCATACCATTTGGTCAGTTCAGGCTCTCGATGGCGGCGATAGAAATTGTGTTCTTGCTCGAGCAGGTTTTGTGAGGTAAGGTGACAGTATTCGGCAAGGAACACCATAGTGTCTTCTATTTTGGCAAAATCTAGTTTAGATGCCTGTTGGTTTAGTAGATGGGTTTGCCAGACAATTTGATGTTGCCAGACTTGATTCTTTGGAATGGCTTCAATATATAGTGAGATTGGCACAGGTGAAAAATTTTTTTGTTTCCAGGTCAGGCTGCCATTGCGATCGACAGACAAGAACTGAACTTTCATGACCTCTACCTTGATTTGAGCAGTAGTATCGCGAACGGTTAGCAAACGATTGAGGTCGTAGTTAGACCGCTTGCGCGCTTCTACGTTGGCAGCAACAAACACTTTTGCTTCAATGAGATCGCTATTGGTTTTTGATATTTCCTGTTTTGCGCCACTTCTAATTGCATCAGCAGCTAGCTTTTGTAGCTCAGCATCTGATATCGTTTTGCCCCGCAAAACGGCGCTGCGCAAAGCACCTTTTATGGACGATCCAGGAATGTAGGGGTGATGGCTTTCGGTGCGAATAAAAGAGAGAATCTCGCGGGGACTTCCTTGAGAGGGGACGGTATAGGCGATAATCTCATTAAGGTTATTAGGGAAATTTTGGTTTATAAAGGGCTTAAGTTGTCCTTGTTTGATGGTATCAGCCAACATGAGAGAAAGTTTTTCTGAATTGGGTTGAGAAGCAATCCATTCAAATAACTTTGTATCGTCAATGACACAAACATTCTGATTTTTCAGCACGAAATCTATTGTCCCTAATTTCTTGCCACTGCCAATATGAACTGGGCTGAGCGTACGGATTTCTAATCGGTAGGGTTTCAAGAAGGACTGGCTCATGTAAGTCTCCTCACAAGGTAACCATAATAGCCGCTCCGCTCTGGTAGATCGGCGTATCGTCAGGGGGTGTTAGACGTGCCAGTTGTCCGTAGATATTCTTCTCCCGTTGCAGCGCAAAAACCGAGCCGGGTTCAAAAACTTGAACAGCCAGCTTGTAGATCGGAGAAGTAGTCTGCTCCGTCAGACCTGAAGGCAGGTATTTTTGCTCGCGCTTGGGACGTAATACCTTCAGGGTGTAAGCCAGAGGTTGGGCTTGCAGGTTTATCTCCTCTGGCAATGGCAGATAATGGGATAAGGTCATCATGCTTGTCTTATGAGCTGTTTTAAGAGGCAATGAAAATTCTTCACAATGAATTGCAAACTGCCCCTTGCCAACGGTGCGATCCGCCCCAAAGCCGGTGTCAGCAAGGTAATGTAAGGCAGGTTGGAGGTAACGCTTCATGTCCTCTTCTTCAGCGGCTAAAATTGCCCACAGTCCACCTCCTTTGGCGAAGAAAGTTTCTTCACGGTAAAACAACATGCCTTCAACCGTAGCCCCAGCCAGACGATCGATCTGATTGTGCTGCATAGCCTCACTGGCAAAGATGATGTTGGGCAACAAGTGATTTTCTGTCGCAGTGCACAATAATTGACCTTTAATCGAAAATGTGTTTTGTTTGAGCAAAAGGTTTTGCAAGATATTGCCTGCCTTCAATCCTGTGGTTGTGATATCGCTAAGTATTCTCTCAGAGATAAAGCTAACATTCTTGAGCCGCTTGGCAACTGAAACCACTTCGACTTTAGCTGATTTGAGGGTGATCTTTGCTCGGGCTCGCAAGCTAGAAGCGAGATCGTCAAAGTCCCTATCGGCGAGGCGAAATGTAGCCGGACGAGGGTAAAAGCGTATGGGTTCCTGGCTTTGAAACCAAACCGGGAAGGCATGACTAAAGGCAAAAGGTGGATTCATGCGATGGTTTTCCAGCCAGTCGGCTAATTCTTTGTCACTCATCAAGCCTAGCCAGCGAATGCCCCAACAAACTGAGCCAAACAGGGTGTCCGATGCCAGGGGCCAGGTTGCCAGCGAGCCGCAGGGGGTGAAATAGACAGCATAGGTTTTCATGGCACTCTCATTAACTCGTTTATGAAGGCCAGTTGATCTGGTCAAAAGCTCGCAAGATTTCTGGGATGGTTTTTGCAGGTAGATTTATCTTGGTGCCGCTCTTGCCTTGTCGATAGTCGGCGGTTGAACGCCAGCGGATTTCGATGTCTGTAAACTGAATTTGACCGCTACCTCGCGACCCTCCGCCTCCCAGCGAGCTTTGTTCTAAAAGGGACATAGCAGTAAACAAATGCTTTAACAGTTCCGAGTCATCGGTATCGTATTTGTCAACGATTAGCGAAAGGTCAAATATGCTGCCGGCAGGCACGCGTTCAACAGGACGGGGGTTAGCTTCGGAGGTAACCCGATCCAAGGCATTTTCGGTCTTGACCTCGGTATAGGTGCCTCGTCCCAAGGCCTTTTCGAGCTGGGCTTTTGAATCGGTATTAAGAAATGCATCGCGCACAATTAGACGAGTAGGTCCGGCGATTGACCGCACCTGCTTATCATCGGTGGCAGGTCCGTACAAACGGGCTACGATCAGGGCGTTTTTCCAACGCGGAGCTTGCTCAGGTGATAGCTTTGGCTCAGTCACCTTCAGGATTTCACATGAGTAAGCCTGACAGCCATCATGCTTAGGATGTTTTTCGATTAAGCCAAACGACCATTCGGTCAGAGATCGTAACTTTCCTTTGATGGAAGAACCGGGAATAATGGGTTCATCAGTAATGGGATCTTTGATAACGGGATTGTCAATACCACCGATTTCCATTCCGACAGTTGTCCCACCAATGTGTAAACCGGTGACCAGAACAACCTTGCCTTCAATTATGAATTTACCTAAAAAAGCGGGTGACATTTTTGCCTCCTTGATTTGGGATTCTATATTACTGCTTTATTCCTTGGGATGATGGTATTTGTGGTAGGCCATAATCGCCTCGAGGAAATTGACCGCTGCTTCAAAGTCCGCGATCGATTTACATTTTTGGGCGCCAAAGCATAAGACGAGGAGATTGTAAAAGTTTTCAGGAATATGGCCGCGTCCTTTAGCGTAGGCAAGAGCAGGCATGACCAAGGCAACCTTAGCGCGGTTGAAATTTTGATCCGAGCGGTCAAATTCGCGCTTGAGGGCTTTGATGTAGTGAAAGATCTTGCGCATTTGGGTTGGTTTTACATTCCCTTCTTTAGCAACGATGTCGGCATATCCATCTAGTTCAGCATAGTCCTCGGGCTTTAGTGAGGCCATTGAAGGTAAGTTTTTGATAATCTGGTATACATCTTGAATAGATTGTGCTGGTGTCATATCACATTCTCCTTTCTCGAATTAATAAACTGGTCACAGAGATGGGGAAGAGAATTTTTCTGGTACTGATAGCACGCAACATTCCTTCTTGGTACTTTTGACGACTTTGCTTGTTCAGACGTCTGGCGAAAGAGTAATATAGACGGGGAGTCCAAAGTGGGCGCAGACTGCCGGCTGAGTCCGAGTGTTGACGGAACAGACCACCTAGGTCGTATATCAAGCCGCTAGGAATTTCCCCGTTTTGAACGGCTTTCGACCAGCTATGGGCTAACTCAAGCAACTGATCAAAATGATCCCAATCCATGGTCGTGCCAAAGGCATGAATTTGATTGCGTTGCTGTTTTGCCACTTGTTCGGCTTGATCGACCAGTTCGGCGAACTTCTGCACCGGATAGCGAGGCTTTACCTGAACATACCCGGCCGAAATGGTCAGGTTGGGGTTATTAGCCGAGAAGGCGTTAAATTCCTTCCTGACCCGCTCAGCAAGCTGCAATACCTCCTCCCACGGTCCCACAATAAACAAATCATCTCCGCCTGAGTAGAGGATATAAAAAATGCCGTCAGTTAAGGTAGCTTTTTGGGGATTATCCTTTGCCCATTCGTCAGATACCTCTTGACAGATGCGATTGAGTTGGCCCGAGAAGAACAAATCCAGCATGCGACTCAGGGATGCCATTCTTGAAAGCGTGGGACGTAAACAGAGAGTTGGCGCTTTGCCAGAATCTTCTTCACTTAATCCTTCACTCATGATCAGTCCAAAACGGTCTACATCAGCCTTTAGAATCCCCAATCGTTCTGCTCCTCTGCTAAGCTTGGCAATCGCTTCAAAGTGCAAAATATCTCCTTGCTGAATTGATTCCTCGGCTTCGCCTTTATAGTCTTTTAGCGCTCTGGGTGCGCTATTGGCTAGAAAGCGAAACGAACTTGCGTAATCGGCGAAAATGAAATCTTCTGTTTCGTTGATCGAAAAGACTTTTGAGCCGGGCGGCAGGTCTTTTATCTCGATTTTTTCTCGGAGTAGGACTACTGAGATATTAAAGGGGGCATTTTTGAAGCTGATGATCTTCTCTTTGTCAATTGCACTGGCGAGTTTATAACAGTAAGCTAAGTAGTGGAGATAGGGCAATTCTTTGCCGATTTGGGCATGTATCTGGCACAGGTCGCAAACCAGTCCTGAATCAGGCATTGGCGTAAGCTGACAAACTTTACACACATGGTATTGGGGAATGCCAGGTACCGCCATTTGCTGGGGTGAAAGTAGGGTCACCCATTTGCTCAGCTTTGCTTCTTCTAATTTTCTATCTAGCTCTCTGAAAATTTTGCGACTATCGGCTAGGTCACCAGCATTAGCAGGTGCACTGGCCATAAGGAGTGCCAGTTCCCCTTGAAATTGATGATATAGCCAGTGCGAAAGTTTGGCATAGAGGTCTTCAACCTTCTTTTCAGATTTGGTGGGCAAAAGTAGATCAAAGCGTCCACCGCCGATAAAAATGGCACAGCTATCAGGTAACCCGATTTCGTTCAAAATCCACTCAACAACTAGTTCGCTCAACAATTGCACATAGAAAGAACGACCACGCAATCGCTTGGCTACGTGCGCAGTTTCTGCGTCCGGTCGACTCAACCTATAGATGAACCTCTGAATGCCTGAGAGATCGCCTCGAACAAGTAAAGCTACATCTTCGTCCGGTTCTGGCAGATGGTCATCATAAGCCAGACAAGCTGCAATCGCTGAGGTGAGCCGATTATGATCGTAAAGCGATACATCCGGCCATGAGCGCAATGGTTTGTCCTTTTCATCTTTTTTCCAGGGTGTAGCAGAAGGTACACACCAGAGATACTTTTGGAATACGGCTAGCAGAGTGGTGAAAAATGCTTTGATGGGTTGGTTATCCCATGTTGCCCCCCTTTTTTTCTTCCACTCATCTAGCTCTTGCTTCATCTGTTGCCAAAGTTGGGAATAATCCCCTTGGTTAAGTTGGCTCTCAACCGGGTATGCAGATTTATCCTTGATGGTGAGTGGGCGTAAGGAATGCTCATAATGTATTGTCGGTTTTGGGGCTAGTAGTTCAACATTGGCCAGGATTGGAATCAAGCGAGCTTCTCTCGGGTCGGCTTGAATTTCGCTACCACCCCAACGCTCTCCGGCTGCGAGTTGGTCAGCGATACGAATGCGTTTGATGACTGGTGAGGCGATGTCATTGCGATGATGATATAGCACTCCGCTCAACCCTTCTCGTAGCGATTGAGGAATGTATTGTTCGATGAATTGTTGACTGTAGCGAGCATGCGTTCCAGAACTGCCTGCATCTTCGTTAGTAAATTGAGTGCTCAGTTTTTCCCCAGCTCGCTGCGTAAATTTGCCAATGTCATGCAGCAAGCCCGCCAGGGCTGCTTTCCAGACCTCTTCACGATGGTTCATTTCACCTCCTTAAGTTTTCGATGGACGTTTTCCTGAGGTGCTTTCCCCCTGCCCCCTGCCTCGCTCAGGAAGAACCGTCCAGTTTCTATTTTCGCTTGAAATTGAGCTCTTGTCTTGCGGATTTCTCCCTAATTTCCCGCGCTTCACCTCCCTTCTGCTTCTGTTTGTTCGAGGGTGTAATAGATTTTCAGCAAAGCGATCAAATGCACTCGACCGACCTCGCTGATCTCAAAATAGTCTTCGGCTTTACGGTAGGCGGAGCGCAACTGCTGTTCCACCGTACGCCTGGATTTGATCAGGCGCTGAGCGATTTCCTCATCGCTGGCCATCTCGCGCACCAGCAACCCCACCGCTTGGCGCTCATTAGGAGTCAGTTTGCGTTCCAGAAACTCTTTAGCGCGTTGATATTCCTGACGTAACTTGCTGGCGCGCTGCCGTTCGTAAGCTTCGAAGGGGTCTTCGATCTGCGCTAAATCCAGCAAAACGGGAGAAACCGAAGACCATAAGGCGACCGGAATGCGTAACAGGTGAACAGCATCGCCGGGCTGGGGATGCAGTCGCTTGCTAGTCAGGAAAT
>DAOTZA010000149.1:0-21810 GCA_034434515.1 Anaerolineales bacterium
TAGAGGAACGACAGCGGGCACGTCTGGCAGGCAACCTGCAAACTTTAAAGTATGAGATTGAATTTCTCAATAAAGCCGGGCAGCGAGTGATAATGGAAGTGCACTCTACTCCTTTCCAGCGTGAGGGGAAAGCCAGAGAGGTTTTGGTTGTGGCGCGAGATATTACGGAGAGAAAAGCCGCTGAACAACAGCTTCAGGAAAGTCGCCGGCGTTTGGCAACGCTGATGAACAACTTGCCGGGCATGGCTTATCGCTGCCAGAACGATCCGCAGTGGACGATGGAATTTGTGAGTGAAGGCTGTCTGGAGTTAACCGGCTATCGCGCCGAAGCGTTGATGTGCAACCGGGAGCGCTCCTATGCCAGCTTGATTCATCCAGAAGAGCGAGGGCTGGTTTGGGAGAGCGTGCAGAAAGCGCTGGCTGAAAGAAAGCCTTTCCAGATCACCTACCGGATTCTGACCGCCGATGGCAGGGAAAAGTGGGTGTGGGAGAAAGGCGAGGGCATCTTTGATGAAGCTGGAACGGTAATCGCCCTCGAAGGTTTTATCACCGACATTACTGAACGAGTTGCCTACGAACAAAACCTGCAAGTCAGGATGGAGCAGTTAGATGCTCTCTCCAGAGCCTGTCAGATTGTGACCGCCTCACTCGATCTCGAACAGGTGCTCCAGGAGATCATCACCTTAGCCAAGCGTCTGACTCAGGCGGATTACGGCGGGATTGTTTTGGTCAATGAAGCCGGGCAACTCGGTCAGCACGCTGAAGACCATATCGGCTATTCATCCCTCCGTTATACCCTTCGTCCAGATGGAATCACCTATTGGGTGCTGAACAACCAGCAGATTGCCATCGGGGAATCGGTTACTGCAGATGGGCGCATCGAGCCACCTCTTGGGGAGGGAGCGCCGCAAACGGTCAATCCAGCCCTGATGGCAGCCGCAATTCGTTCCTTTATCAGCTTGCCGCTCAGGGTTAAAGGAAAAAACTTAGGGGTGTTGCATTTATACAGCAAACGACCCTCAAATTTCAACCAGACTGAGGCGCTCTTAGTTGCCTTTGCCAGTCAGGCTGCGATAGCCATTGATAATGCCTACCAGTTTCGCGCCGCCCAGCAACGGCTGGAACGCTTGACTTCGATGCGCCAGATTGACCAGGCGATCATCAGCAGCCTCGATTTGCGCCTAATCCTTGACATCCTGCTCAGCCATGTTTTAACGCAGCTCCAGGTGGACGCAGCCGCAGTGCTTCTCTATCGTCCAGAGACGCAAAGTTTGCATTTTGCCGCCGGTCAGGGTTTCAGAACCTCTGCCCTGCAGTATAGCGAAGTCCGCTTGGGCAAGGGTTTTGCCGGTTTGGCTGCGCTCGAGCGCAGAATCGTCACGATTTCCGAGGCTGACAAGCTAGCCAAAGCCTTTGATCGGTCTCTGAACTTTCAGGATGAACATTTCCAGGCTTATTTTGGCGTGCCTTTGATCGCCAAAGGGGAAGTGATCGGGGTGTTGGAAATCTATCAGCGCCAGCCGATTAATCCCTCCCCAGAGTGGATGGCGTTTTTGGAGACCTTGGCCGGACAGGCAGCCATTGCGATCGAGAATTTGCGCCTCTTCAATGATTTGCAAAATACCAACCAGCAGCTCTTGCAAGCCTATGACGCCACCATTGAGGGATGGGCGAAAGCATTGGAATTTCGCGACATGGAAACCGAAGGGCACAGCCGACGGGTGGTTGAGATGACGTTGCAGCTTGCCCGTCGTTTGGGTATTGAGGATCAGCAATTAGCGGCTGTACGACGCGGAGCTTTGTTACATGACATCGGCAAGATGGCAATCCCAGATGCCATTCTACAAAAGCCCGGCCCTTTGAACGAAGAAGAATGGAAAATGATGCGCCAACATCCCCTCTTTGCTCTGCAGATGCTCGAAAACATTCCTTTCTTGCGCTCTGCTCTGGATATTCCTTATTGTCATCATGAAAAGTGGGATGGCAGTGGTTACCCGCGGGGCTTAAGAGGTGAAGAGATTCCTCTGGCGGCGCGCATTTTTGCCGTTGTGGATGTCTGGGATGCCTTGACCAGCGACCGTCCTTATCGCCGCGCCTGGAGCAATGAACAGGCATTAAAGTACTTGAAAGATCAAAAAGGTAAACACTTTGACCCGCGAGTTGTCGATGCTTTTCTGGCATTTCTGAGCGATGAGTCATTGTCGACTGGATAAATATCCTGCTTCCTGATGGTAAAAAATCCCCCCGGCGCTCAATTCAAGCGCCGGGGTTCAAAAGGAGGAGAAGGAGGAGAGAGGATTGGATTATTCTGGCAGCAAAACCGTGTCAATGACGTGAATAATCCCGTTTTTGGCGACAATATCGACAATCACTACCTGAGCGTTATTGATAAATACTTTGCCATCTTCTACTTTAACTGTGACCGGCTTGCCTGCAACCGTGTCGGCGCTGGTCAAAGTGACTACTTGATCAGACTTAACAGCCCCGGAAACCACATGATAGAGCAGGATATTCTTTAGCGTTGGAATATCTTTCAGCAACGATTCAATGGTGCCGGCTGGCAACTTGGCAAAGGCATCGTCAGTGGGGGCAAACACGGTGAAGGGACCCTCGCCTTGCAGAGTCTCAACCAGGTTGGCTGCTTGGAGAGCAGTAACTAAAGTTGAGAAGCGTCCATCATTGACGGCCACATCAGCAATCGTCTTGCCGGGCAGAATGACCGTATCAATGACATGGATAACCCCATTGGCTGCTTCAATGTCGGTGAGGATGATTTGAGCTTCGTTGATGTAGGCTTTTCCGTCTTCGACTTTAATTCGCACCGATTCACCCTGCGCAGTATTCAGATAATCTGCAGCGGTCACATCGGCTGCCATTAGTTTGCCTGGCACGACATGATAGAGCAAAATGCTGGAAAGTTGAGGGATATCTTGCAGTAAGGCTTCAATCGTCCCGGCAGGTAACTTGGCGAAGGCCTCGTCGGTGGGGGCGAAGACCGTGAAAGGACCCTCACTATTCAGGGTATCCACCAGTCCGGCTGCTTCAACGGCTGACAGGAGGGTGGTAAAGCGGCCATCTTCTTTAGCAATATCAACAATGGTTGCCTTTTGGGGAGGAAGCAAGACGGTGTCGATCACATGGATGACTCCGTTGGAGGCTTCGATATCCGCAAGCACCACCTGGCTGTCATTGATCATCAATTTGTCCATTTCTGCCTTGATGGAGACTTTCTCACCGTTGAGCATTTCTGCTTCGGATAGCGATTTTGCCTGATCAGACATCACTTTTCCAGCCACCACATGGTAGAGTAGAATATTTTTCAACTGCTCTGGATCGGCTAACAAGGCTTCAAGAGTGCCTGCCGGAAGCTTTGCGAAGGCATCATCCGTTGGAGCAAAGACGGTGAAAGGACCTTGGCCGGATAGGGTTTCGGCTAGGCCGGCTGCCTGAACGGCTTGAACCAGGGTTTTAAAGCGCCCGTCGGCAACGGCGATATCTACAATGGTTTTGGGAGCTTCAGTTGGCTCGGGCATCGGCGTAGCCGTTGGCATGGGCATGGGGGTGGCGGTTGGCTCCGGCATCGGCGTAGCTGCTGGAGCACAAGCTGCCAGGGTTAAACTTAGAACAATCAGGGAAACAAGAAGGGACGTAAACTTTTTCATATGGAACTCCTTTATATAGTGTCTAGATATTGTCTAGCTATTGTTAATTATACAAAGAAAATCCAATTTGTCAAGACTATTTCGATATTAATTTTAGATTTTGTCGACAATTTATAAAGTGTAAGGGAGCTTTTTTATTTTATGAATAGAGGAACATAACTCCAAAATTCGTACAAAGTCTCCAGGAGTGGCATCTTCACCTATACCGTGACAACGTAGGAGCATGACCAAAAAAGCCACTAAGGAAGTAAGATATTCGCTTTTGTGTGTAATTAACTACCATAGGTTCTGCTTGGCAGGACAGACTGTCCACGAATATTTCACGAATGCATGGATAGCCCTGTCATTCGTTAAAATTGTGGTCCATTCATGGATGGTATTCTCAGTAAATTACCAACGCTACTTATGATGGTAGGTTGTTACTTTTGTGTTAAGATATAAAAAATACACAACCATATCTCATTGAGGAGTTCAAATGCTTGATCGGGACGATGAAGGCGTTCTTCCCTTGAGCCTCCAAAATTCAATTGAGGAGAAGGCGGTTGAACATTCGTTGTGAGCACGGTTGAAATTCCCCCTCGCTTTCTCGAACGAATGCGGGATTGGTTAGGGGCAGAATTCCCAGCTTTCCTCTCAGTGCTACACCAGCCCCCGCAAAGTGGTTTACGCGTCAATTTGCTGAAAATATCTATCGCTGAGTTCTTGAACCTCTCACCCTTTGACCTGCGCCCGATTCCGTGGTGTCCGGAAGGTTTTTTTGTCGGTGGAGAGGGCCGCCCAGGCAAACACCCTTATCACGCTGCCGGGCTGTATTACCTCCAGGAACCCTCGGCAATGGCCGTAGTAGAGCTATTAGATCCCCAACCCGGTGAACGCATCATCGATCTCGCTGCAGCGCCTGGCGGCAAGGCTACTCATATTGCCGCTCGCCTCAACGGGCAAGGCTTGCTGGTTGCGAACGACCTCCATTCTCAAAGGGCCTGGGATTTGGTGAAAAATCTCGAGCGCTGGGGTGCCCGTAACGTCATTGTCACCAACGAGCCTCCTCATCGTCTGGCCGATCAATGGGGGGCTTTCTTCGATCGCGTCTTGTTGGATGCGCCTTGTTCGGGAGAAGGGATGTTTCGGCGCAGCCTGGAAGCGCGTCTGGATTGGTCGCCGGAGATCGTCCGGGCTTGTGCCGTGCGACAGAGTGGTCTCTTGCCCCAGGCAGCCCGTCTTGTCCGCCCTGGAGGACGCCTGGTGTACTCCACCTGCACATTTGCTCCTGAAGAAAACGAAGCGGTGGTCAGCAACTTTTTGAAGGAGCATCGTGAGTTTGAGCTTGTGGCGGTTAAGACGCGGGTGACCTTTGAGCGAGCCCACCCGGAATGGCTGGGAATTGAGGCTGACTTGCCAGAGTGGAGCGGGTTATATCGTTTATTCCCTCACCAAGGATTCCCTGAAGGCCATGTCATTGCTGTCTTACGCCGGCGCAGCGGTGGTGAATGGCAGGAGGTACAGCCCTTTCCCATCCGCCTGATCCCACCCGTCCAACGGCGAGAGATCCAAAAGTGGCTTGCCTCGCTCACTCAAGCCGACATTGATCCGCTTCGCTTGACTCTGTATGGGCATCGTCTTTATGCTATCTCCCCTGCAGCGATTGATCTGGGTCGCTTGCGGGTCATTTTACCAGGCTGGTTCTTGGGCGAGATCAAAAAAGACCGCATTGAGCCTTCCCATGCCTTTCTCCTAGCTCTCAAGGGGGAACAGGTTGTCCATAAATTAAACTTGAGAACCGACCATCCGGCCGTTTTGAAATTCTTAAGCGGTGAAACGCTTCAGGAGGGGATGTTCTCGGAAGATGAGCGCTGCGCCTTTGCCAACAAAGGCTGGATGGCAATTTGTGTGGATGGTTTTCCACTGGGTTGGGGGAGGGTAGTGGATCGCATGATCAAAAACCACCTCCCCAAAGCTCATCGCTTTGTCTAGAGCAGGGTAGCCTGATTTGCTCCTTTGTCATAGCGGCCTGGCTTACCTGTCATTCAGCGTGATATGACATGACAAAAAGCCCTTTCCATCTGTAAACGTTTGCAGTATAGTTGCCCTTACTAGCCTTGCGAAAGCGTTGCTGTTTCATCGCCATCATCAATCGCAAGGCTTTTTTGTTGGTAACAGGAAACAGATTCAGTGGAGGTGGCGCTTGTCGACCACTAACTAAACAATACCTCCAGGTCCTCTCGGGTAAGAGATTTGAAAATGCTTGCCTCCGCATGAATGAGCTGATCAACCAGTTGGCGCTTTTTTTCCTGAAGCATTAGAATCTTCTCCTCAACCGTATCACGGAGAATTACCTTATAAATAAAGACCGGCTTCTGTTGCCCGATGCGGTGCGTTCGATCGGCAGCCTGGCGTTCTACGGCTGGGTTCCACCATGGGTCAAGGTGGATAACGTAATCGGCAGCCGTGAGGTTCAAGCCCACTCCTCCTGCTTTAAGGCTGATGAGAAAGAACGGCAAGTTCGGATCGTTTTGAAAGGCATCCACTTGAGCCTGCCGGTTGTAGGTTTGCCCGTCCAGATAAGCATAGGGCACTGCCTGACTATCCAACGTTTTCCTTAAAAGTTTAAGCGCTTCGACAAATTGGGAGAATATCAACGCTTTATGCCCTTCCTGTTGCAGGGTTTCCAGCATTTCCAGCACCCAGGTGAATTTGGGCGCTTCGCCCTGAAAGTTTGCCTCAACCAGAGCGGGATGGATGCTGATCTGACGCAAGCGGAGCAAGCCCTCTAAAATTCTCATCCGCTGGTCATTGCTGAGTTCGGACTCAATGCTGCCAAGCAAAAGCTGGCGATAATAATTGCGCACCCGCTTATAGAGTTTTTCCTGTTCAGCGCTCATGTCCATAAAAACAGTGCGCTCTTCGCGGGGCGGCAATTCGGGGGCTACCTGGCTTTTGGTGCGGCGAAGGATAAAGGGATAGACCAACTTACGCAAGATTTCAATCGTCTCTTCATCACCCTCGCCTTCAATCGGAGCGGCAAATTCGCTCCGAAAAGCTTCCAGGCCACCTAGCAAGCCAGGTTGAAGAAAAGCAAACTGCGACCATAGCTCAAAGGTGTTATTCTCGATCGGCGTTCCGGTCATGACCAGGCGATGGTTGCTTTTCAGCAAACGCACCGCCTTGGCGCTTTGAGCTAAGGGGTTTTTGACCGCTTGCGATTCGTCTAAAATTACAATGTCAAACTGGTATTTTCGCAATCGTTCAATATCTCGCAAGACGATTCCATAAGTAGTCAGAACGACATCCGCTTCGTCAAAAGCCTTCAAGTCTTTGATGCGGTCGGCTTTGCTGTAATCCAGAAATTTTAGCTGCGGGGTAAAGCGCTCTGCTTCGCGCTGCCAGTTGACCAGCAGAGATTTCGGGACAACCAGGAGATGAGCCGAGGTGGGTTTGCGGGTCTCTTTCAGGGACTGCAAAAAGGCCAGCACTTGGACGGTTTTGCCTAATCCCATGTCATCTGCCAGACAGCCACCCAGTTTATAGCGGTAGAGGAAATGCAGCCAATCGTAGCCGGCTTTCTGATAGGGACGCAGCTCCCCGCGAAAGCCGGCCGGCAAAGGTTGGGGCTCAATTTGCTCAAAGTCGCGCAGGCGTTTGCGGCGCTGCTCAAATTCCTCAAAGCCCTGGCGCAGTTCTGCTTCGCTGGCAAGGAGATCGAACAGCGGAAGCTGAGCCTCACTCAACTCAATTCCCTGTTCGGTAGTCTTTCCTAAGGCAAACACTTTCTTGAATCGTTTGATCCATTCCGGTGGGATCTGGCCAATCGAGCCATCGGCCAGTTTGACGTAAGTCTGACCTTTTAGAATCGCCGAGCGCACTTCTTTCCAGTCCGCGGTTTGGTCGCCAAAGGTAACGATGACGAATAAATCAAACCAATCGATCCCTGATGAGACCTGGAGCGAGAGTCTCGGTCGGGCATGGTTCACTCGAACCGACTTGATCCGTTCTTCGCCGAAAACTTCATATCCCTCCTTGCCCAGAAGGGGCACAGATTTGACCAGAAAGTCCAAAATATGAACTTTGGCGCGCAAGGTAAAACGCCCTGGTTCATTGACCGCAATCCGTTTCAAACCGTATTTGGCGCTTGCCAATTCGCTTTCAACGTTATCCTCAAAGGTCCGGTTGCGACGCACGAAGATGGCTGTTTGCTGTGCTGCCTGCGGAATCACCAGATAGCCTTGCCGGTTTTCATAGGGCACCTCTTTGCCCAGGTAATCAAAGCGCAGATCGGCGATCAACATTCTATTTCTCTCTGACAGGTAAAGTCGCGCTCGGGGTTGAACCTCCTCGTAATATTGAATCCCTTCTCCGACCAGTGAGATGGTTTCCGCAAGTTTGAGAAAGTACCCTTCCATAAACTTCTGCGTGGCGCTGGCAGGGATATGGATTCTGGGTTCTTGCAACAACTTCTCCAATACCGAGGCGGCAGGATGGGAGAGGCGCACCAGGGTATCCTCGACAAGTAGCACGGGTGGCTTGTTGCTTATCAGAGCGGTTTGCTTACTGTTCAGGGGGTGTATTTTTTCCCCCATCAGCAAGGCAAGCTGTAAGTCGATGCCTTTTGGTTCTTGAACCATCACCAGCACCGCTTTTTCCGCTGTCGGATGTAACTTCAAGCGGTGGTAGAAAGTTCCGCTATCATTTGATTTATAAAGAAGCAAGGGAGCGCGCCAAAACCAATCAAGCCAATCAGTGGTGTAAGAGTGGTTGCTGGCAAGGAGACTTGCCAGTAAATAGGCACCGCTGTCTGCATTCAGGCAATAAGAAACCTCTCCTACAGAGCGCACAACTTCGCCTTTGCGGTTGGGCAATTTCTGCAGATAGGCGTCCAACTGGTCAGGATCGTTCCAATTGAGCGACTCCAATTCTTCCTTGGCGATTTTGCCGACGTAAACCCGGAACGGGATGATGCCCCAACTTGATGAGTACCTTAGGGCTAAGCCAAACACAAGCACATATTGGCGCGCCGAAATCTGTCTTGAGGATTCTGGGATTGCCGAGCTGCCCTGCTGGATCAAACGTTCTAGATTGCGCTGCCAGGCAATTTCGGGTGGAATTGGCACCTGTCCGCGCGCTTGCATTGCTGTGGCAACCAGGTGTTTGCAAAATATACCGTCCAAACCGATCGGACAAGTACAGGAATGCTCCAGTTTTTCTCCTTTCAAAGCTAAGCTGACGCGGTAAACATCCGTACCTTGTACGCTGGCTTCGATGCGATCTGAGGAGATGTGCCTCAAGGTCACGCGGTTGCCGTAATAGTAAAAACGACCGCGTTCAAAGGTTGAAAAACCTGCCCTACGCATTAGAGAATGATCGTCCAGATAATCAGCCAGAAAAAGTGGTTTAGCCATCTTCTTCGATACCTACCTGTTAGCCATTAAGATATATGCAATTTCTGTTATGATAACGAAAAATCTTACCACAAAGAACAGGGAATAGACGAAGAATTTATTCGCTTTGGCAATTGATCGAATGACCCTCCCTCTAGAGTAAAATCGCTGCTATGCAAATTAATGCAGTTGGTCTGGTCTCGGCAATCACGGCCTTTCTGGGAATTGCCTTCGGACATGTGGTTGTGCGCTGGCTGGAATTTCGGGTCGCTCGATTGGGGATTGCCTTTCTGGCTTTTCTGACAGGTGGTTTTGGAATAGAAGTTTTATCGCTGGCAGTTAATCAGCTCTATCTCAAAATCTTGCTGGGAATCTCAGGCATGACCTTTCTTTGGGACGCAATCGAGTTGTTCCGCCAGCAAAGACGGGTGCAGCGCGGCCACGCTCCAGCCAATCCCCATAACCCGCGCCATCGTCGCTTTCTTGACCAGCCCGCTTCGTCTGCTACGACAATAGACCGATTAAGAGATGAGTTTCCCTACTCTACTACCTGAGGAGAAAATTTAGATGGAGGCGTTTGGAATCTGGCTGGGTTTTCTCACTCTGCTCACCATCGGCTTGGGATTTCCGCTGGTGATCTTGATTGAACGCTACCTTGGGTGGCTGTGGTGGCCTTATCTTCTAGGGCTTGGCATCCTCTTGGTCTGTACATCGTTGTTCGTGGAAAACGTATGGGGGTCAGCCTGGCTGGGCTTGTTGGGGGCTACGTTTGCCTGGGGGGCAACAGAGCTCAAAAAGCAAGCGCGGCGAGCAGAACTAGGCTGGTTTCCTTTTCATCCCCAAAAAATTGATCCTCCTTTCAAAGAGGTTATCCGCAAATGGAAAGCTCCGAGTTTTTAGAAAAACCTGATTATCGGGCTGGTTTTATTGCCGTCATTGGTAAACCCAATGTCGGTAAATCTACCCTCATGAATGTCTTGCTTCAGCAAAAGATCGCTGCGGTTTCACCACGCCCCCAGACCACTCGCAAACAACAATTGGGTATCCTGACGACCGATCAAGCCCAAATGATTTTTGTAGACACCCCAGGTTTTCATACCCCTCGGCACAAGTTAGGTGAAAAAATGGTCAAAGCTGCGCTCAAAGCGATTGAGGATGCGGATGGACTGCTGTTCTTGCTGGATGTCAGCGAACCCTTAAGCCAGGAAGACCTTGACTTAGCCGAGCGATTACAACCGTTTCGAGCGTCTAAGCCCCTGGTGATTGCCTTCAATAAAATTGACATTGCCAAAGAAGAATTTTTAGGGGCAGCCGAAACCTTTGTTGGCGAGCGGTTTCCAGCAGCTCAGGTGCTGCAAATTTCCTGCGTGCGAGGCGATAACCTTGACCATCTCATTGCCGTGCTCGTTGAGTGCTTACCGCTCAGTGAGCCCCTCTATCCTCCCGATCAAATTACGGATTATTATGAGCGCGAAATCGCTGCCGAATTAATTCGGGAGGCTACCCTGCACATCTTGCGCGATGAAGTGCCGCATGGGATTGCGGTGCGCATCGATCAATATCAGGAAAAAGATGATAACCTTGCCGTCATTGATGCAACGCTCATTGTCGAAAAGGAAACACACAAAGCTATTGTAATCGGCGCAGGTGGGAATATGATCAAAAAAATCGGAATCCAAGCGCGCCAGGAGATCGAAGCGATGAGTGGCCGAAAAATCTATCTGAATCTGCATGTCAAAGTGCAAAAAAACTGGCGCAAGAACGAAACGATGCTCAAATGGCTTGGATACACTTAGCGGGAGACGGACTGCTCGATTGGTAGCCTATCCTGTCTGACCGGCAATCGCCCTGCCATCGTTATTGCACCGTCGGGTATCTCTTCTCGATCGAAGAATGATTGCCGGGGTTAGCCTTTGCCTGCGTTTTCACTTGCTTTCTGGTTTCCCAGGCGGGGATAAGAGCCGAGCACGCGTAAACTCAGGGCATATTCCGACAAATTCTCCAGGGCATGTTTGACTTTTTCTTCGTTAATTGCGCCGCGAAAATCGATGTAAAACAGGTATTCCCACGGAGTGCCAACCAGGGGGCGCGATTCGATCTTGGTCAGGTCAATATCCCGTAGAGCAAAGACGCTAAGCGCTTTAAAGAGTGCGCCGGGGATATTGCGCAAGGTGAACACAATCGAGGTTTTGGCTTCGCCCTCAGGCTGAACGGGCTCGCGGGCTAAGACCAGAAAGCGGGTGTAATTGGCCGGGTTATCTTCGATCCCCTCTTGCAAGATTTTCATGCCGTAAATTTGGGCTGCCCAATTGGAAGCAATGGCTGCCAGACTGCGATCGCCACTTTCTTTGACCATCTTAACGCTGCCGGCGGTGTCGTAGACCGCCTCGGTCTGAACATGCAGAGAGCGCAGGTATTTTTCACATTGGGCAATGCCTTGCGGATGGCTGATGACCTTGCGAATGTCTTTCAGTTCGGAATCGGGTAAGCCGATCAGACAGTGGCGCACGCGCAGCGGATATTCCCCCACAATGACCAGTTGGTGTTCGAGCAAAAGATCATAATTGCGGTGTAAGCTCCCGGTGACAGAATTTTCGATAGGCAACATTCCTCGCTGAGCTTCATCGGATTCAACTTTTTGGAAAACTTGCTCAAAGGTTTCGCAAGGGATCGCCTGGACTTGCTTGCCAAAGATCTCAAAGATGGCTGCTTCTGAGTATGCACCGGGTTCGCCTTGATAGGCAACTTTCATAAGGTAGTGCTCCTTTATTGAGTTTGATCAACTGGATGGTTTCCAGCTCGATGTGCGGCTATTATAAAAGAGCTTTTGGGTTTAGGCGAATTATTTTTGAAAATACGTTCGATACCTTCGGAGCGGGATAGCCTCGGAATTTTGGGGCGTTAGCCTCTCGATCAGTAGACGGAAAGATCTTTCAAAGTTTCTGGTTGGTGCAGGTCAAATACAGATTCGCAATCATCGGGTACAATATACATAGTTCCTATTTTTCCCCTTAACTTTTAGGAAATAAAACACATGGCAAAAGAAACCCTTGGTTATATGAAATTAGAGTGGACTTGTCCGCGTTGCAACAGCCGCAATCCAGGTCCACAGAAGACCTGTTTAAGCTGTGGCGCGCCGCAGCCCGAAAATGTGGCTTTTCAATTGCCTGAAAAACAGGCTCTCATGCAAGATGAGCAGGAAATCGCTCAGGCTAAAAAAGGGGCAGACATTCATTGTCCTTATTGCGGGGCGCGCAATCCTGCCGATGCAGAGCTTTGCGCCCAATGTGGCGGGGACTTGAGAGCAGGAAAGCAACGCGAAAGCGGTCGGGTTATGGGGGCGTTTGATCCCCAAACCGCACCGCAAACCATCCTTTGCCCCCGTTGTGCAACTGAAAATGATCTTCAGGCGCTCAAATGCGCCTCTTGTGGCGCGCCGCTTACCGGCCGCTTGTCGCTTGAACCGGTGGCTGCCAAATCAAGAAGTTTCACCCCTGGCTTATGGATTGGGGTAGGCTTGTTGTTTATCCTTGTGGCTTGTGTCGGTTTCTTGGTTTTGGCTTCGCGCTCAAAGGAGGTTGAGGCAATTCTGCGCGAGGCTTACTGGGAGACCAGCCTTGTGGTTGAAGGCTTGCGTCCGGTGGAACGATCAAACTGGCGGGAGGAGATTCCGGTCGAGGCGACTATTTTGAGCTGTCAGCCGAAAGTCCATCATACCCAGGAGGAAGCTGTGCCGAATGCCAACAAAATTTGTGGCACTCCATACACAGTTGATACTGGGAGCGGGTACGCGGAGGTGGTTCAAGATTGTGTTTATGAGGTCTTAATGGATTACTGTACCTACTCCACGCTGGAGTGGCAAGTCGTGGAAACCCTAAGCCAACAAGGCAAATCCCTTCCGGTTATATACCCATCAACTGATCTGACGGATGATCAACGCTTGGGGGAACAGCAGGTGACGTATGTGTGTATCTTTGAGGGGTCGCAAAGAGACTATCGCTTTACAACCAGCGATGAAAATTTCTATCGGCAATGTGTGGCTGAAAGCCAGTAGGTTCTGGAAGTAAACACTCTTGGGCAAGTGATTTCGGCAAAGCGAAAATAAAGCGGGAAAGCAAGTTTTGTGATCGTAACACGAGCGCCTGCGCTTATTGCCCTTGCGATCATTCTGCCCTTAATAAAAAAGCCTCCCCATTGCGAGGAGGCGACAGCCATTTCGCCTAGCTTTCAAAAACCGATTGCGGCAACATGCCTTCCAGAATCATCTCTAGCGCCATCGTATGGGAACAGCGCCCGCGCGATTGGAAAAAGTCGCAATCACAACGCCAGACACCATTTTCAAGATGAACGGTATGGGGATTGTTTTCACCTTCAAAGGTGACGGTCAGGGCTTCGAAACGAATGCGGTCGCGTTGCTCGGCATACCGCTTTGCCTTTTCGATCTTCCCGATCATCCCATAGTCCATAATTTGGCTCCTTTCCTCTGGTAAAAATGCGCAAAAGCACGCGCTCCCACGCGTGCTTCTCTTGCTCAATAAACGATTTTCAACAGACCTTTGGGTACTACCTTCATTCACCTTCAGTATATACGGGAATGAACAGAAAGTCAATCGAAAAAGCAAAAATTCATCAATCCTTAATCCGTTTCAAGTTCGAAAGGCTAGTGTTTGCTGCGTGAACCTGACCTGCGGTCATCTCGTAGGAACAAACTGAGCGCAACCGACACAATGGAGACAACGATAGAGCCTAAAAAGGCCGACCAGAAGTTATCAACCGTGAAGCCTACTCCGAATATTTCCCCAATGCGGCCCGAAAGCCAGAACAAGAAGGTATTGATCAGCAATGTAAACAACCCTAAGGTGAGCAGGATCAAGGGGCAGGTTAAGAACTTTAACAAGGGTCCAAAAAAGGCGTTGACTACTCCAAAAATCAAGGCAAGGATCAGAATTGCCAGCCATCCCGTGGTTTGGGGATGAATGCCTGGCACAATTCGAATGGCTACATACAAAGCCACCGCATTAATCAACAGACGCAACAGAAAACGAGACATTGGTTTACTCCTTCTTCAAATTTGTTGGCGCAAAAAGCTGCGTGCCAATCTCAATGGCGCGGGTTGGCGATGATCTTTCATCCAAAGGCGGGTGAAAGCCAGCAAGCTTTCGATGTCAACGCGATGGCCGATAGAGAGGATGCAAGGCTTTTTCACCCTTTGAGTGTACACAGCGATCCCAACAGTCCCTTGCACATCGGTCACCCAATCGATTAAAGGGGCTTCACTGGGTTTGAGGTCGTTGCCTGCCAAAAGCGTTCGAGCGCAGCCAATCGTAGGCAACCCTAGCAGCACACCCAGATGACTGGCTAGGCCGAAGCGGCGCGGATGAGCCAACCCATGACCACTCACTATGATTACGTTTCCAACCCGATTCAGTCGCGCCATTGCCTGGATCATTGCTGGCGCTTGATGAAAGGCTAGATAACCACTGCGGTAGGGGAAAGTCGTTGTTGCTGAGCCGACAGCTACTTCCAGGAAGTGTTTCATCAGATCAACGGTGACGGCAACGGCGAGAATCCGATTTTCTCGCTCCGCAGCGACAACTGCCGTCAGCGAGGTTTGCCATACAGCGGGGAGCGGAGATAGCAGCACTTTCTGCCGAAATTCATTTTGTATCCGCTGCGCTTCTTCGAGGGTGACGTCCCAGGGGTGCAGTCGAGAGATGTTCAGGTGCATTTGAGCCATTGGCTTGGGGAGGGTGAGCGAAGTTCGCAATGAGCAGCAGCTCTTATCCATCCGTAGGCCTGTTTGGCGCGTTTGCTTTGGTAATGGAATAAGGCTTCAGTAGATCAGCCTTGAAGGTTAGGTTTACCTGATCCATACGACAGCCTCAATAGGCCGAGAGCGTTCCCGCTTGACGAGCATAGCGCTCTGCGGCGCGGTATAAACGATATCCAAGCATTGGCATCAAAATTCCAAAGGTGCTGACGATCAGCATTTCGATCTCAAATGGGGCAAGTTCCGGATAACCTGGCGGAAAGCCCATCAGGGCCGAACGAAAGGCATCGACACAGTAGGCATTGGGCAGCAGGCGGGAAAAGAAGCGCAGAAAAGGAGGCAAAGCTGAAAAAGGGAAAAAGTTGGCGCATAGGATGAGAAAAATAAACTGTAAAAAATTTGCTGCAGTTTGGGCGGCTTCCTTGATGCGAATGGTCAAAGCTGCAAAGGCAAAGCCAATGCCAAAGGTGCCGCTGAGGGACATGACCAGGAGGTAGAACCCTAAGAGCGGATTTTTGAACGGTAGCTCCCCGATCATTGAGCTCATGAGCATTGCGGCCGCAATGCTCAACAGACCTGTCCACAGCAGGGTATTGGTCACGCGGGCGATCAGATTGAGGAACTTGTTCGCCGGCGATAGATAGAGCTGTTCCAGGGTGCCTTGCACTTGCTCGTGGCGAATGTTGTAACCGATTGTCCAGAGGGTATCGCTTAAAAACATGAAGAGGACAAAGCCATAGACCACCACTCCCGAGGTGCTGAAATTGCCGCCTACTGTGGAATTTGAGCTCGAATCCTGAAAGTCTGAAAACATTAATCCGCCTAGAGTGAAAATGGCTACAATCAGGAAGACCTGTCCAAATGAAGCGACAAATTCTACCGGGTAGCGGCTAAGGATGATCAATTCTTTGCGGGCCATTGCCCAAAAGGTCTGCCAGTGAACCTGAAACCGGTTGAGGATTTTCGCTATTTTTTTAGAACTGTCCCACACCTTCATTCCTCCTGACGTTGTTTTCGACCTGCTGAAAGACCCAATAGCCAAGGAAGGGTGTAAGGAGCAGAAAGCCCCATAAAACAGCAAGGTCAAGATACCATTTGCCCAGGAAAAAACCGATACCTAACAAAGCGGAACGAACCCCATTGGTCATCCAGGTGGGTGGAAAGAGGAGGGCAACGGCTTTAAGCAAGGGGGGGAAGACCGTAATGGGAAAGAAAACTCCCATCAGGAAGCTCACGGCCCATTGCATAAGGTTGACCAGCGCATTGGCTTCTTTTACTTTTAAGACAACTGCTCCGTAAAGCAGGGTCAGCCCATACAGGGGGATAAAACCCACCAGAATAAAAAGTAAAGCGATTCCCAGTTCCCCTTGGAGGGGGTTAAAGCGCAAAATCAATGCTCCCAAAAAATAGGCGGTCAGAGCGGCGAAGAGCGCTCGCCCACAGCTATAGAGAGCTGTGCCAGCCGCAATCCAAATGCGATGGACTGGGGCGAGGTATAAGGCTTCCAGGGTGCCAGACTCCTGTTCCCAGCGCAACCAGTAAGCAATGTGCCAAAAGGCAAAGGAAACAATGGTGAAAACGCTGGAGCCAATTAAGAGATAAGCAACGTAGTTGGCCGTACCCGTGTTGCGTTGAAAGGCAATCGCGGCGTTATCTGTGCCGCTGGCGCGGCCGAGCAAAATCGGCATGGCGGCGAAGACGATGGGGATAAACGTATCCAGCACCAGTTGGCCTGGATAGCGAGTAATGGTCAGAAAGCGCATCCGGGCGCTTGCCAAAACAATCGAGAAGATGGATCGCCAGCCAGGTTGGTTCATGTACTGATCCGGGTGTCTTCGGCCAGGGTGCGGCCGGTTTTGGCAATGAAAACATCCTCAAGGGTGGGCTCTTCAGGGATTACTTTCTGTATCCGCGCCCCCTGTTCGATCAGGACGCGAATCAGATCGGGTAAGATTTCACCACTTTGGTCGCTGACGACCGTTAAAAGGGTTGCGCCGTTGCGAGCCGAACGGGTGGCGCGGCTGACTTGCGGCAACCGGCGCACCTGTTCCACAGCCCGAGCAGAGATAACGCCTTCGATGTGGATGACTTTCTTTGAATTCAAAGATGCTTTGAGTTCAGCAGGTGTGCCAAGCGCCAAAAGCTCTCCGTGGTCGATGATCGCCAGGCGGTTACACAAGGCTTCTGCTTCTGCCATGATGTGAGTGGTATAGATGACCGTTTTGCCCTGCTGATTGAGCTGGCGGACGATGGCGCGCAATTCGCTTGCCGAAGGAACATCCAGCGTGTTGGTGGGTTCATCTAGTACCAGCAACGGGGCGTCTTGGATCAAGGCTTTGCCAAAAGCAAGTTTCATCTTTTGCCCCGAAGAATAGGTTTCAACCGTTCGGTCGGCTATCTCTTCTAATTGAATCAGGCGCAAGATTTCCGCCGCCCGTTCTTTGCGTTTTTTGGGGGGAAAATGATAAAGGGCAGCAAAGTATTCAAGGTTCTCCCGTCCGGTCAGTTTCCAGTATAAGCCGCGCTCACCCATCAACATACACCCTACGCTGGCGCGGACTTGATTCTCCTGCTTTTCCACTTCAAAGCCGTTGACCACAACCCTTCCTGAGGTGGGCAGTAACAGGGTGGTCATAATTTTGATTAGGGTCGTTTTGCCTGCCCCATTCGGGCCGAGCAAACCGAAAATTTCCCCTTCCTCGACCGCAAAGGAGACATCATTCAAAGCTCGGACTTCCATCTTTTGCGATCGAAACAGCCCTTTGCGTTGCCGCACGGTGTATACTTTGGTCAAATTTTCAATGATCAGTGGCTTGGTCATAGCTGCTGTATTTATACTACGGTTTTGAAGAGAATGGGTTTCGGGATTTTCTGCCCCAGGGATACCATGGCAGATGTCGTGGAATGTTATGAAACCAAACAAATTGATGACAGATTACGGAGAAAGTATCCCCATGAATCGAAGGGATGATTTATTCTTTCGCTGGTTAGGCGTAGGAGGTCTCCACTTGCGCTGGAGAGGGCAAGTATTGCTGATTGATCCTTTTCTCACCCGCCCTTCCCTGAAACAGGTGCTGTTACACCCCTTAAGGACGGATGTCGGACTGGTGCGCCGTGAGATTGTAGAGGCGTCTGCCATTTTGATTACCCATGCTCATTATGATCATCTGCTGGACACCCCCGAAATCGTACGCCAGACCAATGCCTCTGCCTATGGCTCTGAGAATGTCATCAAACTGTTGCGGGCAGCCGGCGTTCCCCAGAAAAATTGTCATCTCATCCAGAACGGCGATCGAGTTGAGGCAGGCGTGTTTCAAGTTGAGGTCATTGAAGGGAAACATCTCCCTGTGCCTTTCTTTGCGCCAACCCGATTGCCTGAAACGATTCCTTCCCCAAGACGAGTGTGGGATTATCAAATGGATCGCTGCTTTAGTTTTTTTATCTCGAACACTGCGCCGACAATCTTAATCTGGCACAGCGTTGAGGCGGAAGGCGCTGTGCCAGCCCAGATTCTGATCGTAGATAGTGAAATCCCCTTTTCAGCCTTTGAACAACTTGTCCGAAGGGTAAAACCCGGCTGGGTAATCCCGATCCATTGGGATGATTTCTTTGTACCGCTCTCAGCACCGCTTAAGCCCTTCTTCCGACCATCGCAAGAAGTGACTTTGTGCCTGGGCAGAATAGAACTCACTGAGTTTGTGCAAGCCTTACAGAGCTATCTTCCCGCTGGGAAGGTCTATCTTCCTGAGCGGTTAAAAGAAATTAATTTGCGCGAGTTGACCCAGGCATAAACAAGGATTCCCGACTTTCGAGTGTAATTTTTTTAACCGCTTCGTTGGAATCAAGCTCCAACGGAGTCGTTTCAATCTTTTTGCAGGAGTGTAACGATGGCAAAACTGGAGGATGTTGAGGGAATTGGCCCGGCATACGCCGAAAAACTGCGCCAGGCTGGCGTGCGTTCAACGGATTCCTTTCTGAAACTCGCCGCCACCCCCAAAGGCAGGCAGGAATTTGCTGAGAAGAGCGGGATTAATGAGAAGATGATTTTAGAATGGGCAAATCACCTTGACCTTTATCGCATTAAAGGCGTTGGTTCGGAATATTCCGACCTGCTCGAAGAAGCTGGCGTGGATACAGTCGTAGAACTGGCGCAGCGCAACCCTGAGAATCTCTATCAAAAACTGGTTGAAGTGAACAACGCCAAAAAACTGGTGCGCAAAATGCCGGTACAATCTCAAGTAGCCGACTGGATCGAGCAAGCGAAAAAGTTACCACGCGTTTTACAGTACTAGGTTGCGCTGACAACCAGCGACCCTCGGCGGCCAGGGGACGATTAAGGGATAGGATTCAATAACTGGGACTGACCGCTGATACTGAAACTAAGTGCCGGATGAACAACCGGCGTTTAGGCATGCCTAGCGGAGGGAATGGTCTTATAATATGGGGTGGAAAGCTCTTATACTGCCCCAGGCATAAAAACGCTTTGTCTCACCTCAAAAGATGGGGATGCCTTGTTGCTTGGAAAAATAATAGCCTCTCGTCAGCCACGAATTTTATCGAATTTACGGGATTAGCAGTTTGTCCTTTTCGCTGATACCTAATAATTTTGTAAGAATAGCGGGGAATTCCTTTGAGATTTGAGGTGAAGTCGCTATAATGACCATACGACTTTTGGAAAGAAAGCTGAGGTCAGGATGTTCGACGTACGTACCAATTTTTTCGAAAACAAGTTGCTATTCCTTGCCAAAGGGAAAATGGATGGCAATGAATGCCGTGCCATGTGTGAGGCTTTGTTGAAAAACGCGCGCAAATTACAGGCGGGTTTTATCTTGATATCCGATATCCACGAGTTAGACCCCTTGCCAGAAGAGGGACGGCTGGAATTGCAGAAGACCATGCAAGCTCTTTTGGATGCGGGGATGGGGGCAGAAATTCGCGTGATCTCGGATAAAGCTATCATTACTGCCAATCAATTCCAGCGAACATCCCGCAGCGTGGGCTATACGGCTAGCGAAGTTCGTACAGTTCAGGAAGCCGAACGGTTGGTTGATCAACTGGTGGGTTAAGCCAACTGGATGCCCTCTCAGGTTAGCTTCATGAGGCTGCCCAATGGGGCAGCCTTTTTGATTTCGGTTTGTGGTGGTCGCTTTGCTGAGTGTCTGTTTTCTTCTTGTGCGGGTTGGTTGTTAATTTTTTAAAAATTTTCCTGAAAAACACTTGCAAGGAATTTCATCATGCTTTATTATTCAATATATAGATTAAGGAGTTTTAAACCAATGAGTGTAGGCATTCTCACCGATACAACTGCCAGCATCCCCGCTTCTCTTGTAGAAGAATTAGGAATTGAATTAGTTCCCTACTATGTCATGCGAGGCATGGAAACCTTGCGCGATATGGTAGATGTTAAACCCGATGAGTTCGCTCAGTATCTCTTAACCGCTCAGACGTTGCCGACGACCTCGAATCCCAGTCCGGGTGACTATGTCAACGCCATTTTGCGTTTAGCCGAGCGTAGTTTAAACATCGTTGCCCTGACGATGACTTCAAAGGGAAGTGGGGCCTATCAATCCTGTCTGGCCGCGGTTGAGATGCTCAAGGAAAAAATGCCCAAGTTGCGCGTTGATGTGATCGATACCTTAGCGGTGGCAATGGCGCAGGGATGGGCGGTGGTCGAAGCGGCGCGGGCAGCCAAGCAGGGTTTGGGGATTGGCGAAGTGGTTGAGAAAGCCCGTCAGGTGGCGCGGCAATCCATGATGATGATGACGGCCGATACCTTGCGTTATCTCTATATGGGAGGACGGATTGGCCGCGCCCAGCATTTGATCGGCTCACTGCTCAACATCAAACCCATTATCGGGATGCAAGATGGCGTCATTGTTGCTTTAGCAACCGAGCGGACGCGTCCTAAGGCTTATGCGCGCATCGCTGAACTGATGAAGGAGCGATTGAGCGGCATCCGCAATATCAAAGTTGCCTTTATGCATGTGGCTGCTACAGAGCAATTGGAACACTTGAAAGAAAGAGTTTGCTCCCAATTTAATTGTGTAGAGACGCTAACTACCTCCCTTTCGCCAGCCTTAGCCGTTCATTCAGGCCCAGGAACGGTGGGGTTGAGCTATATTCCTGCTTCTGGAACTTAGGGGATCGTTCACAAAGAAGCCAGTCCGTAGCGTCTTTCGAATAAGGCCTGGTCAAAAGGTGCCTGGCGGGCGCGGCAATTTTCACGCGGACAGAGCTGGCAACTGGTGAAATGAGTTTGAGTGGAAAAGGCGATGCCCGAGACCGATTTGACCGGAACCATTAATTTGCTCTCGGTCATCGAGACTCCGATACTGCCCGCAACATCTCCGAGCAGGGCGAAAAGGTCATCTTGGGCGCTCAACGGCCAGTCGTCCAAGGAGCCGGGATGCATTTCCGAGAGCAAGCCTGGATGAAAACGTTGGACGAGATATTGGTGCAAAGCCCTGCGGGCAGTTTCTAGAGCAACCTCTTGAATTGCATCTGCCCAGAAGCGATGCAGCAGGTCAGAGATTGTCTTAGCCCAGGCGTCGAGTTCGACACCTGCGGTGGCGACAAAGATAAAGGCGCGCTGAGCTTCTTCGAGATTGACGCGCAACACGCGACTGATCAGGCGTCGCCCATCTAGTTGCACCCAATTTTCCCCTTTTTTATCGATATAGACCATGCGCAACATGGCTTTTGGTTTGCCAATTTGTTCAGCTTGATCGATGAGATGATCAAGTTCGGCAAGGTGATGACTGCCGGGTTTAAGGCGCAAATTTCGCCGTAGTTCGGCGCGGTCTACCTGAAGGGGGATATCGGTCAGGACTTTGGCGAGGGAACGATCTGGTTGTGAGCTGAGCATGGAGGGTATTGTCTCAACAGCTAACTTTATTTCCGATTATACCAATCCTTTTGGGCATCTTCGCTTGCTTTCCCCCAACTAAAGGGATGAATGCAGATTCTTCTGCCGATCATGTTTTGATCACTGGCGCTTGATCGTTGA
>DAOTZA010000150.1:0-1725 GCA_034434515.1 Anaerolineales bacterium
ACCGCCGAAAGCGTCCATGTCGCGGGTGTGTCGTCGTTCGTAAATCATGCCCACAATCAAGAACAAAGCCCCGGTGCTGATACCATGATTGACCATTTGCAAAATGCCGCCCTGAATGCCTTGCGGGTTTAGGGCGAACAAGCCTAGCATTACAAAACCGAGATGGCTCACTGAGGAATAGGCTACCAGTTTCTTGACATCTTTTTGAGGGAAAGAAACTGCTGCACCGTAGAGGATGCCAATGACCGCTAAGACGGCCATCAGCGGTGCTAGTTGTACAGCAGCCTGCGGAAACAGGGCAAGGTTGAAGCGCAAAAAGCCGTAGGTACCCATCTTCAGCAAGACCCCGGCCAGGATGACCGAACCAGCCGTTGGGGCTTCAACGTGTGCATCCGGCAACCAGGAGTGCAGCGGCCACATTGGTACTTTGATGGCGAACGCTGCCGCAAAAGCGAGGAAGAGCCAGATTTGAATGCCGGCCGGGATATTCCCTTGCGCCACCAGTTCTGGCAGGGAGAACGTGCCGCCCTGGATGCCCAACCAGAGAATGGCAAGTAACATCAGAATCGAGCCGGCCATGGTGTATAAGAAGAACTTAATGGCGGCGTACATGCGCCGCGGCCCACCCCAAATGCCAATCAGGAAGTACATCGGCACCAGGGTAAATTCCCAAAAGATATAGAACAAGAACAGATCCAGGGCTAAAAAGACGCCCACCATGCCGACTTCGAGGAGCAGGAAGAAAATCATGAACTCCTTAACGCGCTCTTCGACAGCCGTCCAGGTGCTCAAAATCGAGATGGGCGTCAGAAAAGTGGTCAACAAGACAAGCAGGATCGATAGACCATCCACGCCCAGGTGGTAGGCGATGTCCCAGCCGGCAACTTGAATCCAGACGCGGCGGATGACCAGTTGCAGGTCGGGATTATTTGCCTGAAATTGGGCAAGAATGACCAGCGAAACGATAAAAGTTACCAGAGATATGCCTAATGCCAACCAACGGATGATCGTCTTTTGTTCCTCACGCAGGAATAAGATGATCAAAACGCCCACGAGGGGCAAGAAGGTAACCAAAGTTAGGGGATGAAAGATTAAGTCCATACGCTACCTCAAGATAAAGATTAGATAGCTCATCATCACAACGACGCCCAGGAAAACTGCCAAAGCGTAGTTGCGCACATACCCGGTCTGGAAACGGCGCAAGAAGGCCGCCACAGCCTGGATCAGGGATGCCAGCCCGTTGGCGATTCCATCGATAATTCCCAGATCAATCGGTTGAGCTAGGAAAAGGGTCAGGCGTTTGAAGCCATCGGCGATGATTCGTTCGTGGAACCAGTCGTGCCAGAAGCGCCAATCCACCTGCTCGGCAAGCCAGCGTGAAAAGGCTTTATAAGGGTTGACCAACAACGACCAGTAAAGCTCATCTACCCAGTATTTGTTGTTGAGAACGATGAAAATGGGTTTGAGAGCAATTTCCAATGGATCAAGATAAGCGGTGTTTGACTTTTGTAGTCCTTCCCCCAACCGTTGATAGACCCACCAGCCAAGCGCAATGGCTAAGAGAGCAATCACCGTCGAAGCGCCTGCCACCTGCAGGCTGAATTGCGGCAATTCCAGGCCTTTCTCTGCTGTGGGAAAGTGATGGATGGTGTGTTCGAGCCAGTGACCGAAGGTGTGAATCCCCGGCAGGTTCAGTGCACCACCGAAGACGGACAGAATTGCCAG
>DAOTZA010000151.1:0-5190 GCA_034434515.1 Anaerolineales bacterium
CTGCCCTTTCAGCGCTATGTCATCCCTCTGCTCCCCTTTCAATGCCTCTGGGCAGCCAAAGGCATGGAGGGAATTGTCGATTTCCTCAAAGCGATTGCCAGAACATTAAAGCACAAGAGATCATCAGGAAGCAACCAGCTCGCGGAATAAAAACAGAAGTCCTTCTAGAACAGAAGGACTTCTCTGCAACAGCTTTCTCAGGTTTTCAGGAGCAAGAATTCTAAGCCAAGTTCCTTGATCTTCGCTTCGGTTGGCAAACCATTTTTCAAATCCCAGCCCATTGCAGTGTAATAGCTATCCAAAGCTTTATCTAAATTGACGATTTGCCCTTTGCCCCGCCCATCCGGAGCTGGCTCGACCAGGAAGCGTTTCGGCAGGGTATCATCCTTACGATCAAATCCAAAGCGAGCATTGATCAAGCGTTCCATATTGATAACTCTTTCAGCCGCTTTCAATAGTTGGTCTTTGGAAACATCCTTACCGATGACCTCAGAAAGCAACTTTGCCCAGGTTGAAGCTTTAATTGCAAGAGTGATAGAAGCGAACAGACATACACCCAGAAGATTGGTTGCCATGGATAATTCCTGGAAGGGTTTTATCCATCCTTTATTACCATCTTCAAGATAATCAATTTCGCCCACAATTCCCAATTCCTCATCGCGATAGCCAAAGGCATCAATAGCAGAGGCATAAGGACGCAAATGGTCGGCTCCGCGTGCAGAGGTTGCATGAACAATAGCCTCACCCTTGCTTGCCCGCACCTCATCGGCTGCCATTTCCAATCCCTTGACATGCATGGCTGCGTAAGTTGCATTGGGTCCTAATGCTTGTGCTGCTCGCATGACACCCAGAGCAAGCAGATCTCCAATTCCTTCTCTATGTGCAATCCGTTTGACACATTCAACAACCGCTTCACCATTTCCCCAGCTAAGGTCAATACCTTGGGTAATTTGAGGGTTGAGAATGCTCTGCTCATACCACTCCATTGCAGTGGCAATCACTTGGCCTGTCGAAATGATATCCAGCCCAAAATCATTAGCAAGATGATTAGCTGCCGCAACTGCGTTTATGTCCGTTACTAGACATTTGCTCCCAAACGCTGCAATAGACTCATATTCAGGGCCTCCTCCTTCCATTCCGGCAAAGGGGCCTTCTTTTATCTTTGTGTACCGCCCACAGTGGATAGCGCAATTAAAACAAGCTTTCGGTGAGACTTCGAGAATCTGGTGATACGCCTGGTAAGTCAGTTTGTCTTGCGATTCAGGAAATGTCGTCCGTTGCCAATTCTTGGTCGGAAGAATTCCTAATCCATTAATTGCGTCATAAAAAGAGGGGGTGCCATAGGGGCGCAGTTCATCGCGCACAAATACCTCCTGGAACATTTCATCCTTAGCATCCTTGGCAACCTCCTTGAGAGCCGCCTGATCAGCGGTGGGTAGCCTTTTGGTCCCGCGCACTGCGATTGCTTTGAGGTTCTTACTCCCCATTACTGCACCCGGACCTCCCCGACCAAAAGCGCGATATTTTTCATTCATAATGCTGGCAAATAAAACACCTTTTTCCCCTGCAATTCCAATTGAAGCAACGGAGAGATTGGACAATCCGAGAGAATCCTTAAGGTAATCTTCCGTCTCGGTGACGGTCTTGCCCCACAAATAAGAAGCATCTTGAATTTCTGCTTTATCATTGTCGATTACGAGGCAAACAGGGGTATCTGCCCGACCGGTCACGACCAGCATATCCCAGCCAGCTCTTTTGAGGGTTGGAGCAAAATCGCCACCACCATTTGACGCGCCAATGGTTTTCGTCGCAGGTGACCAAAAAACTACTACACAACGGCCGCTGCAAGGAGCAAGCGTTCCCGTTAGCGGTCCCGTTGCAAAAATCAACGGCTGTGCAGGATCGAGAACATCTTTGCCGGGCTGGACAAGATCATTGAAAAAGCGCATGGCAAGCCCCTCGCCGCCAACGTATTGCTCAAACCACTCCTCTGGGATCGCCTGCGACGCGATTCGCCTTTCGGTCAAATTTACGACCAGCATTTTTCCCATGTAACCCTTCATTACTTCTCCTTTCTATATAAAAGAACTCAGATATTTTATGCTTCCTGTACTAATTTTATAAGATTGAACAACTTAGTAAAGTGAAACTCGTATCAATGCTGACAGATAGAAGTCATTATTTCTTTTGTAACGCCAGATTCGCGATGAGATATTGAAGAAGCTAAAGGTTTCTTTTTATGTTATAATGTTATATCATAAAAAGATTTTAAAAGAGAAACCTTGAGATTTAAGGAATACCAATCACTCTCCTTGACAAACCAGGATCAAATGATCGCCTATCCAAGGAACGCCCAAACGCCTATGATATCCTTTCAAATTCAGCGCGATTCTCCAATTCCTTATTACTTTCAAATTGAAGAATGGATTCGAGAACGCATTCGAAGCGGCGAGCTTCGTCCGGGAGATGCGCTCGAAAACGAAATCTCACTGGCTAAAGCGCTTGGGGTGAGTCGGATCACCGTCCGTCAGGCGCTAGATAATCTTGCCGTTCAAGGTTTGGTCGTGCGCAAGCGGGCTTTAGGCACCTTTGTGGCTCAACCGCGGAAATCCTTTGTTCTCAACCGTTTTCAACTTCGCAGTCTGACCGAAGAGATGGCTGAAGAGGGCTTCCAAGTCAAGGCGCGAACTTTAGAGCAAACAATTATTCTCCCGAGCAGTGAAATCCAAAGCCAACTGGGTCTGGCTGATGGAGAAAAAGTCATTCTCATCCGGCGCCTTCGTCTGGCAAATGGAAAACCACTTTGTATTGAAACCTGCTACCACCCGTATGCTTATTTTCCACTCCTGGCATCTATTGATCTGACCGATCGGTCTATCTATGAAATTTTGGAGCGGGAGTACAAGCGCAGGCCGGTGAATGCTCGAGACGTGTTAGTGGCAGAGATTGCCGACCATGCCACTGCCCGATGGCTAAACATCTCAGTCGGGTCAGCCGTCATGCACATCCGCCGCCTTGCTTATGACGCCAGTCACATCCCAATCGAGTATTCTCAAACCATTTTTCGAGCCGACCAACATCAAATTGTCATCGAATACCGAGGTTAATGAAAGTAATTACAGAAAGGAAAACACCATGGACATTGCCAAAATTCAACAAGAGTTAAACGCCGCCCTCAAACCTTACAAAGATGAAGTTGCTGGATTTCGGAGCTTACCGAAAGAAGGTTTGAGTCGGTCCGATATCGTCACTCTTATCGCTGAACTTTCCCAACGCGAAGCTCCCCGCTGGCAAAGTGGTAAGGTCTCCGGAGCGGTTTATCATGGCGACCCAAACCATATTGAGTTTCAAAATACTGTGTATAGCCTGCAATCCCAGGCCAACCCCTTGCATATGGATATTTGGCCCAGCATCACTAAATTTGAAGCTGAGATCGTTTCAATGACTGCCCACATGCTCGGCGCCGGTCAAACCGAAGATGAGATTGTTGGCACGGTTACTTCCGGTGGCACGGAGAGTATCCTGCTAGCTATGAAAACCTACCGCGATTGGGCAAAAGCAACGAAGAACATTACAGAAGCGGAGATTGTCGCCCCCTCAACTGCCCATGTTGCCTTTGAGAAAGCCGCTCAATACTTTGGCATGAGACTGATCCGCGTTCCGGTGGGCATAGATTTCCGTGCGGACGTAAAAGCGATGAAAGCTGCTCTCACGCCCAATACAGTGGTGATGGTAGGCTCCGCACCCCCTTTTCCGCACGGTATCATCGATCCCATTGAGGAACTCTCAGAGATCGCCCGCCAGCACGGGATTGGTTTCCACACCGATGCCTGTTTGGGGGGGTTTATCTTACCGTGGGCGGAAAAATTAGGTTATCCCGTGCCAAAATTCGATTTCCGTCTGCCTGGTGTTACTTCGATGTCTTGCGATACCCACAAATACGGTTATGCCGCCAAGGGTACCTCGGTGGTACTCTACCGCGGGCGAGAGTTGCGGCATTATCAATACTACGTATGCACGGATTGGTGCGGCGGCATTTACCTGTCCCCCACCATGACCGGCAGCCGACCCGGTGGATTATCTGCCGCAGCCTGGGCAGCGCTGGTTTCGATGGGTGAGAGCGGTTACCTCGAAGCCGCTCGTCGAATATTAAAAAGCGCAGAGACGATCAAAAAGGGGATCGCGACCATTCCAGAATTGCGCATTCTCGGAGACCCTTTGTTTGTAATTGCTTTTACTTCCGATAATCTGGACATCTATGCCATTTCCGACGTCATGAGCAAGGCTGGCTGGAATTTGAACGGTTTGCAAAATCCGCCTGCGGTTCACCTGGCAGTGACCATCCGTCACACCCAGGAGGGTGTTGCCGAACGGTTCCTGGCCGATCTGCAACAAGCGGTTGAAACCGTCAAAAGCCATCCTGAAATGCAAGGCAGCATGACGCCAGTATACGGAATGACAACCAACGTCGTTCTGCGCGGCGCGGTTGACCAATTTTTACGGGGCCTGTTGGACACGGTATTTGAACCGTAAGCATCTATTGATAAAAACTCTCATTAAAGTGCTTGACGATTCGGGCAACCCTTGATAAACTTTTCAGCCGCACAAGGGCAGTTAACCTTGCCCGAAAGCAAGCTGTCTGGTATAATGCTTTACGCTATAAAGCTGGGAGCGCCGACGTAGCTCAATCGGCAGAGCAGCCGCCTTGTAAGTGGCAGGTCATGGGTTCGATTCCCATCGTCGGCTTCCCGATCAATTGAATGGGCGGTTACCCAAGTGGCCAACGGGGACTGACTGTAAATCAGTTGGCAGAAGCCTTCGGAGGTTCGAATCCTTCACCGCCCACTTGGCTCTTCGCAGAAGGCGTGTTTGGTCGCAGGGAATGCGCACAAACCTCGCTTCTTGCGCGGTACGGCAACGTCAAGCCCTCATAGCTCAGTCGGTAGAGCACGTTCTTGGTAAGAACGGGGTCATGGGTTCAAGTCCCATTGAGGGCTCTTCGCGAGAGCCATGAAGAAAAACCTTTTAGATATTTGAAGAAGGAGAAGTAACCGCATGGCAAAGCAGAAGTACGAACGGACGAAGCCGCACATGAACGTAGGGACGATGGGGCACATCGACCATGGGAAGACGACGCTAACGGCGGCGATCACGAAATATTGTGCTTTGGTTGGCAAAGGCGAATTTCGC
>DAOTZA010000152.1:0-3571 GCA_034434515.1 Anaerolineales bacterium
AGAAAGCTCAGTCCCCAACCGAGGGCAAGCCCCCGCAAGGCTGCCCAGGCTTTTTGCCAGTCCTTCTGACGCCAATATTCATACCCAAGAACCGCTAAGGGGGCAGCAATGAGGCCGCCTAAGGGAGGAAACAACACCGTACCAACCAAACCGGCCAGCAACGCCACTCCAATCCCTGCCCAGGAAGCTCCACTCTTCTTTGCGCCTGCCCCCATCAGAATATTATCAATCACTGTGCCGAACAACATCAGAATCGTCATCAGAGCAAACACTACCCATCCCAATGGATTGAACCCTTGCACGATCCCATATCCCAAACCAGCTAGCCACATGACCACCAAGCCAGGATAGATCGGCACGACCAGGCCAAGCAAACCCAAAAGCATCACAATCTGAGTGACCCAGAAAACCGATGTCTCAAGCCAGGCATCCATGCTCACGTTTCTCCTCGAATAACCTCCACATTCCCCATCCAGGGGCGTAAGACTTCTGGCACGAAGATGCTCCCATCGGCCTGCTGATAGTTTTCCATAACCGCAATCAAGGTGCGTGGCAACCCCAAACCGGAGCCGTTCAAGGTATGCAGAAAACGCGCTTTGCCTCCATCGGCAGGACGATATTTAATGTTCGCTCGCCGCGCCTGGAAATCGGTGACATTAGAAACCGATGAGACTTCTAACCATTCTCCACATCCGGCTGCCCACACCTCAATATCATACGTGATGGCAGCCCCAAAACCCAGGTCTCCCGTACAAAGCTGCTTGACGCGATAAGGCAGACCCAACAGCGCGCAAGTCTCCTCGGCATCCTGGCGCATCTTTTCTAATTCACGGTCGGATTCCTCCGGCTTGCAAAAGATGTACATTTCTACTTTATCAAATTGATGCCCGCGTTTAATACCGCGCACATCCCGCCCGGCGCTCATCTTCTCACGCCGAAAACAGGGGGTATAAGCCGTATAGCGGCGGGGGAGCGTATTTTCTTCAAGAATCTCATCCATGTGTAGGCCGGTTAATGGCACTTCTGCGGTTGGCACCATCCACAAGTCCTCTTCATGATCGCGGTAGAGGTTGTCGGAAAATTTTGGCAACTGACCGGCGCCAAAGAGGGTTTGCCCTTTAACCATAAAAGGAGGATATTTTTCCAGATAACCCTGTCGGGCATGTAAATCGAGCATAAAGGCAATCAAGGCGCGTTGTAATCGGGCGCCCAAACCGCTCAACACATAAAACCGCGAACCGGTGATCTTGACTCCCTGGTCAAAATTCAGAATGCCCAATTTGACCCCCAAATCCCAATGGGGTTGGGGTTCAAAATCGAACTCAGGCAATGTTCCGACCGTCTTTAGGACAACATTGTCGTCCTCATCTTTCCCCAAAGGGGTGCGCCGGTCAGGCAGGTTGGGAATGGTCGCCAAAACATCCTGGAGTTGATTTTCCACCTGTCGCAAGTGTTCATCCAGTTCGGTAATGCGGTCACCCACCTGACGCATGGCTTCAATGCGGGTTTGGCGTTCTTTTTGGTCTTTGATTCTGCCAATCTCTTTCGAAACCGCATTTCTCTCGGCTTTCAGGGCTTCTACCTCCTGAATCAAAGCGCGCCGCTGAGCATCGAGTCGAAGCACCTCCTCAACGGGAGTGGGGTCTAATTGCCGATTGCACATTGCTTCACGCACCACTTCAGGCTGTTCACGGATTAAATTTAGATCGAGCATTTTTGCAACTCCTCAGGCATCAGAATAATCAAAAGCACCCCCTCCACTGCAGGACGAGGGGGTCGGTTACTGGGTTCCGCGTTCGCCTTTGACTGCGTTTGCAAGCATTATACCCAAGCTACTGAGGCTGTCAAGCGCTACTCGCCTTCTCGCTCGCGCAGATGAGGGAACAAAATCACCTCGCGGATATTCGGCGCATCGGTTAGAAGCATCGTCAGGCGATCGATTCCCATCCCAAAACCGCCGTTGGGCGGCATACCATAGCGCATCGCTCGCAGGTAATCCTCATCCATCGGATGTCGTTGCTCATCTTCCGCGTCATAATCCCTGCCCATCTCCAGGAATCGTTGTTCCTGGTCTAAGGGATCATTGAGCTCGGTAAAGGCGTTGCACAATTCCATTCCGGCGATAAAGCCCTCAAAGCGCTCCACGGTCTGTGGATCGCCGGGTTTGCTTTTTGCCAGCGGTGAGATATCGCGCGGATAGTCATATAAGAAAGTGGGTTGAATCAAGGTGGGCTCCAGGTAATCGCCAATTAATCCATCGATAAGCTTACCGCGCGGCGCATTGGGGTCAAAGGGTAAACCTTTTTCGCGCATTGCTCGCTGCAAATCGGCGGTGGTCGGACAGGCTTGAATATCAATGCCGGTAACCTCTAACAGTCCCTGGCGCAATTCCAGCCGTCGCCAGGGAGGATTGACATCAATGGTATGCCCTTGATAGGTGAACTGACGTTTGCCGAGCACCTGATCGGCGACATACGCAATCATCTCTTCGGTCATCTGCATGACCTGTAGATAATCTGCGTAGGCACAATAGAACTCCAGTTGCGTGAACTCGGGGTTGTGGGTGCGATCAACTCCCTCATTGCGAAAATCGCGCCCGATTTCGTAAACGCGCTCCAGATTGCCTACCAGCAGTCGTTTCAGATAAAGTTCAAAAGAGATGCGCAAATATAGAGTCTGTTTCAATTGATTATGATAGGTGGTGAACGGTCGGGCGGCGGCACCACCGTAGATCGGTTGTAAAATCGGGGTTTCGACTTCCAGAAAACCCAATCCATCTAAATAATCCCGCAAGGCGCGCACAATCGCTGCCCGTTTGCGGAAGATCTGGCGAACTTCGGGGTTAATCGCCAGGTCAGCATAACGTTGACGGTAACGCATTTCAGGATCTGCCAGAACCGTATGGCGAATGACTTTACCATCGATCAGCTCATCTTTGGCAGCCGGCAAGGGAGTGATCGATTTGGCTAACAAACGGTATTCCTGGACTTTCAGGGTCGCTTCACCTGCTTTGGTGCGGAACATTTCCCCGCGCGCTTGAACAAAGTCACCAATGTCCAGATCGTGGCTGAAGATTTCTAAGGCTTCTTCGCCGATCTCATCGGCGCGCAGGAACAGTTGAAGCCGCCCATCGCCATCTTCGATATGGGCAAAGGTGATCTTCCCCATCACCCGCATCGAACGAATACGGCCCGCAACAATCGCCTGAACGGGCTGTGAGTCGCCGTTCCTTTCTGCCTGCTCAAAAGCCGCAATGGCTTGACGGCTGGTGTGAGTGCGTTGGGCGCGGGTAGGGTAAGGTTCAATCCCCCGTTGTCTGAGAGCTTCTAATTTCTCTAAACGAATCTTCTCTAAATTGGTATATTCAGCAGGCATCATTCCACCTCGATTGATGATAAAAAAAGCCCCGCGCCAAAATTGCAGACGCGGGGCTTACGCTTTGCCCCAATGCTATTCCACCTTCAATATTTTGACGGTGAAGGGGCCATCTGGCGCGTCTACACGCACCTCATCGCCAACCCGATGATCAATGAGCGCTCGTCCAAGCGGGGATTCATTCGAGATGCGCCCT
>DAOTZA010000153.1:0-23668 GCA_034434515.1 Anaerolineales bacterium
TCACTCCCCTCACCGGGGTACTTTTCACCTTTCCCTCACGGTACTTGTTCACTATCGGTCGCCAAGTGTATTTAGCCTTGGAGAGTGGACTCCCCAGCTTCCTGCCGGATTAGCGTGCCCGGCAGTACTCAGGTACCTGACGGGAGTCATTCCGTTTTCGCATACGGGACTATTACCCTCTCTGGTAGGCTTTCCCACACCTTTCTGCTAACAGAATGATTTGTCACTCCCATGTGTCAGGCCCTACAACCCCGCAACGGCAAGCCGTTGCGGTTTGGGCTGTTCCCCGTTCGCTCGCCACTACTAGGGGAATGGTTTCTTTTCCTCTGGGTACTTAGATGTTTCAGTTCCCCAGGTTCCCCTCTCCTAGCCTATGGGTTCAGCTAGGAGATGCCGTTGGTTCGCAACGGCGGGTTTCCCCATTCGGAGATCCCCGGATCAACGCCTGTACACGGCTCCCCGAGGCTTATCGCAGTGTCCCACGTCCTTCATCGGCACTTGGCGCCTAGGCATCCACCGTAAGCTCTTAGTAGCTTAACTCCGTGATGCGGAGAAATCGAAACTTTTCGTGAATACTGTTGCCTGTTCAGTTGTTAAGGTGCAACCTGATTGCTCAGGAGGCGGTTGAACGCCTGCGGCCGCTCCGACAACTTTCTGTCTGAAGCGCCCCCTGTCGCTCAACCCGATTTTTAGACAAGTCGACCCGGCAAATCGCCGGGCCGTCAATCCCTTGCGATTTTGCCAAAAATTAGCGTGTGTTCAACTGTCGATAATTCAAAACCCTTCAAACTCCTTCGTCCTTCGCTCCGTCAGGTGGAGATGACGGGACTCGAACCCGTGACATCCGCCTTGCAAAGGCGGCGCTCTCCCAACTGAGCTACATCCCCGGGTCGCACAACCGCCAGGGTTGTGGGCCTGACTGGATTCGAACCAGTGACCCCTGCGTTATCAGCACAGTGCTCTAACCACCTGAGCTACAGGCCCGATCCGACAGCCCTTAACAACTGAGAAGTGATAGAAAGTGACCTTTCTTCCGGCGTCTCTACACCGCTGAGAGACCATTGAGAGTAGAGCTTCATGGAACGGTTGAAACCGCGCCAGGTTGCTCAGAACTCTATAGAAAGGAGGTGATCCAGGCGCACCTTCCGGTACTCCTACCTTGTTACGACTTCGTCCCAGTCACCGACCCCACCCTCGACGGCTCCCTCCTTACGGTTAGGATACCGGCTTCAGGTGTTGTCAGCTCCCATGACGTGACGGGCGGTGTGTACAATCCCCGGGAACGTATTCACCGCACTAATGCTGACGCGCGGTTACTAGCAACTCCGGCTTCATGTAGGCGGGTTGCAGCCTACAATCTGAACTTAGACCGGCTTTAGGGATTGGCTCTACCTCGCGGCTTTGCAACCCATTGTACCGGCCATTGTAGCGTGTGTGTAGCCCCAGACATAAAGGCCATGCTGACTTGACGTCATCCTCACCTTCCTCCGACTTTATATCGGCAGTCCTGTATGACACCTGTAACATACAGCGAGGGTTGCGCTCGTTGCCGGACTTAACCGGACATCTCACGACACGAGCTGACGACAGCCATGCAGCACCTGTACAGGCTCCCCGAAGGGTCGGTCACCTTTCGGATCCCTACCACCTGTATGTCAAGCCTGGGTAAGGTTCTTCGCGTAGCAACGAATTAAACCACACGCTCCGCTGCTTGTGCGGGGACCCGTCAATTCCTTTGAGTTTTAACCTTGCGGCCGTAGTCCCCAGGCGGTGGACTTAACGCGTTAGCTACGGCACCGACAGGTTTTACCCCACCGACGCCAAGTCCACATCGTTTACGGCTAGGACTACCGGGGTTTCTAATCCCGTTCGCTCCCCTAGCTTTCGCGTCTGAGCGTCAGGAATGGCCCAGGAGGCCGCCTTCGCCACTGGTGTTCCTCCCGATATCTACGCATTTCACCACTACACCGGGAATTCCACCTCCCTCTACCATCCTCGAGTTCGACAGTATTGAACGACCTCTCCCAGTTGAGCCAGGAGCTTTCACATCCAACTTATCGAACCGCCTGCACGCGCTTTACGCCCAGTAAATTCGGATAACGCTTGCCTCCTACGTTTTACCGCGGCTGCTGGCACGTAGTTAGCCGAGACTTATTCCGGGGATACTGTCCTTCCTCATCTCCCCGAAAAGCGCTTTACGACCCGAAGGCCTTCATCGCGCACGCGGCGTTGCTGCATCAGGCTTTCGCCCATTGTGCAATATTCCCTACTGCTGCCACCCGTAGGTGTATGGCCCGTGTTTCAGTGCCATTGTGGGGGGTCACCCTCTCAGGCCCCCTACCCGTCGTCGCCTTGGTAGGCCGTTACCCTACCAACTAGCTGATGGGACGCAGGCCCCTCCCGAAGCGGATTGCTCCTTTCGTCAGCCAGCCTCTAACCCGGCTGACCACATGGGGTATTAGCAGCCCTTTCGAGCTGTTATCCCCCTCTTCGGGGCAGGTCACCAACGCGTTACTCACCCGTTCGCCACTAGGAGGTCCGTATTGCTACAAACCTCCTCGTTCGACTTGCATGTATTAGGCACGCCGCTAGCGTTCATCCTGAGCCAGGATCAAACTCTCCGCAAAAAAATTTATCGTATCTTGCGATACGTTCGTTACGGATGTTGACCGGAAGCGCAAGGTTTCACTTTCTATCACTCTTCAGTTGTTAAGGTTCTGTCTTTGAGCGAGTTCGGAGTATACCAGCCTCGCTTCTGCCTGTCAAGGATTTTTAGAGACAAAATACCGATGTCTTCTGACATCGGCCGTCAGACCGAACAAACTTTCCAGTTCTGGTCTCTGACGCAGGGGCGTCTCTTCACTTGTAAAGGATCATCCCTGTGCGGTGAGATCCGATTTGGGGTTTCTTGTATTCTTGATTATACAGATTTGAGCTCCCCTGTCAAGAGGTTTTAAGCCTTTTTAATGTTAGATGATTTGTTTAACTTTCCTTAATTCCCCTTAGCCTTCTCCATTCCCCATTTCTTGCCGGCCTAGTAATGCCCTGAGCAAGGTGTTCGGATCGGTATATTCTAAATCACCTCCCACCGGCAAACCACGCGCCAAGCGGGTAATCTTCACCCCCAAGGGTTGCAAACGCTGTTTCAAGTACATGGCGGTCGCCTCTCCCTCCAAACTCGGGTTGGTCGCCAGAATCACTTCCTTAACCGACTCCTGCTCCAGACGTTGAATCAATTCCGCAATGCGTAAATCCTCAGGGCTGACTCCTTCAATAGGAGAAAGCACTCCTTGTAAGACATGGTAAAGGCCACGGTACGCGCCCGACCGTTCGATGGCGATCACGTCTAACGGCTCTTCGACCACACAGATCATCTCGCGTTGCCTGGTCACATCCAGACAGATGTCGCACGCCTCCTGCCCCCTTGCCATGATATGAAAGCAGTGTGGACAGGTCGTGGTTTCGGCTTTCAGAGCCATTAAGGCGTTTGCCAGTTCGACGCTCACCTCCTGCGGCGCCCGCCAAAGAAAAAACGCCAGGCGGGCGGCTGTCTTTGGCCCGATGCCCGGCAAACGGCTCAAAGCATTGACCACATCTTGAAGGGGTTTGGGCAACGACATCGACTAAAAGGGCAATCCACCGGCTAACGGTCCAAGCCGCTCAGCAGCCAGTTCACGACTGCGATCCAAGGCCGCATTGATGGCTGCCAGCACCAGGTCTTGAATCATCTCCACGTCGCCATCTTGAACAAGCTGAGCATCAATCTCCACCGCCGTACAACGCTGATCGCCGGTCAAGGTGATCTTGACCACCCCACCGCCGGCAGTTGCGGTAACGGTTTCCTGAGCCAGTTGCTCTTGGGCGAGTTGCAATTGTTCTTGTAATTTTTGTAACTGCTGCATCATCCCCGCTGATCCCATTCCTTTCGGGGCTTTATATCCTTTTGCCATGGTATCCTCCACAATCGCTAATCTTGAATATCTACAATTTCACCGCCTAAACGCAAAGCCTCCGCAATCACCCCGTCGTGATCGACCCCTTGCGGCAATTCGTCGCTCTGGATGCCCCGCAATAGGCAGCGAATTTCAACGCTACAATTTAACGTCCGGGCAATCGCCCGATTGACCAACGCCAGCGCCTCCGGTCGCTCCATTTTTTGTTTGGCGAACTCGCCGTTGAAGACCAGAAATAACTGTCGCCCCTTGACCGCGGCCGGCTTACAGGAATTCAACAAGGCCTCCACGCCAGGGTTTTGCGTGCGCACCAACGCTCGAATTTCGCGCCAATGGGCTTGAACCGCGGCCAGGGTTAACCCTTGCTCCTCGACTGCGGCTGGCGCAGGAACAGAAAGCGGCTCACTTATCGGCTCCTGCGGGATTACCGCTTTGGCATCGCTTTTCTCTCGGGTAACCGCTTTTACTGCCGCAGTTGAACGTCCAGCCGCCGGCTGAGAGAGCGGCAGAGCGGTGGGCGGTTTTTGCGCCTCTGCTTGCAGGGCTTGTAAACCCTCTAAGAATGCCATTTCTAACGGGAGAGCCGCTAGCCAGGTAAAGCGTGTTTCGGAAGCCGCTGTCTGAAAGGCTCGGATGAGCTCAAGCATCTGCGGAACGGTTAGCTTTTGAGCCTGCTCGGCTAACCTTTGTTTCATCTCCTGCGGCGCTTCGACTTCGCCTCCCTGCCCCACTTTTACCAACAGCAGGTTACGCAAATGCTCGATCATTTGGCGGGAAAACACCCGCCCATCCGCCCCACTATCCAGGGTCTGGTGGATGATTTGCAAACCGCGCTGAGCCTCGCCGTTCAAAATGGCTTCGGTGAGTTCTAAAACGGCTTGGCTTGCCACCGTGCCCAGCAGTTGACCAACCCATTCAACGGTAATCGGTTTAGCGGCCGAGGCTAATTGATCGAGCAATGAAATTGCATCGCGCAGACTCCCGGTTGCCTGGCGAGCGATTAATGCTAAAGCCGCTTTCTCAACCGGGATGTTTTCCTGCTGGGCGATCTTTTCCAGTTGCGCCACCATCTCTACCAGCGCAATGCGCCGAAATTCATGGCGCTGACAGCGCGAGAGAACCGTAGCTGGGATTTTATGCACTTCAGTTGTCGCTAGGACAAAAATGGCATGAGGCGGCGGCTCTTCAAGCGTTTTCAGCAGGGCGTTGAACGCCGCCGTGGAAAGCATATGCACTTCATCAATGATGTAGACCTTGTACCTGCCCTGATTGGGGGCAAAGTTTATCTTCTCGCGCAGGTCGCGCACGTCTTCAACGCTGGTGTTCGAGGCGGCGTCGATCTCAATTAAATCCAAAAAGCGGCCGTCTTGAATTGCCAGACAATTCTGGCACTTCCCACAAGGCTTCTGGTTGCCATCCTCTGCCAGACAATTCAAGGCTTTTGCCAGAATGCGCGCTGTGGTCGTCTTGCCGGTACCGCGCGGCCCGGCAAACAGATAGGCATGCACAAAACGCCCGCTGGCAATGGCGTTGCGCAAGGTTTGGACAACCTGTTCCTGCCCAACGATCTCCTGCCAATTGGTTGGGCGCCACTTTCGGTACAGGGTTCGGGTCATTGGCTCCCTTCGAGTTCGGCTTTGCAGTCTAAGACTGGCAATTGAAAGTGCGCCAGCGGCGCGCTGATATTATACCTGCGGATGCGTTGATTCAATTCCCCGATTTTCTTTTCCAACTGCGCGCTTTCTTCACCCCGCCTGAGGTCTGTCGGTGGGGTCTCTCGGAGGCGCGCTGTTTGACAGCGAAGCTCGGCCATCTCTGCCAGCAACTCGCGGCGGGTTTCAATCCAGGGCAGGGTGAAGCCATTGGAACGCAAGAGATGAAAGGCAAGTTGCCACTCGGGCGGCGCAAACGGATTTTCGTCCCATTCAATCCGTTGCCCTTTGCCGCGCAAGTTTTCAAATTCGCCAGCCTCAATTGCCTTCTGGATGCGTTCTTCAACCCAACGCATCGCTTTCTCCACTAGGGGATAGTGTAGGTTGAGACAACCTGTCCCTGCTCGTTGAGCAGGGTAGCCGTCTCTCCCGAACGCCACACGGGGGTGGCTAATCCCCAGTACAGGTCAACCGGGGTGACGGTGCCAGTGGTTGTCCATACGTTGATGGCGCCATCCTCATAGAGGGTAAGCTCCGGGAAGACAAAGACATTGCCATCCTCATCGATCAAGCGCCAATCTTTGAGCAACAACACCCCGCTGCCGACGCGGTTAATAAAGACCCGCTCTGCGGTAATATCCCCAATCCCGATCACGCTGTTAATCACTGCGCTGGGGGGTTGAGCGCCGGGCGACAAGGTGGGCGTTGGTCCGATTGGCGAAGGGCTTACCTGGGCAGAGGATTGCGGCAGTGGCTCGGGGGTAATGGGAATATAGATCGCCATGCCAACACTGATGGCGTTGGGGTCCTTCAGGCCGTTAGCCCTTAACAAGGTCTCGACACTCACGTTATATTTGTCGGCGATCTGGCCCAGGGTATCGCCTTCACGCACAATGTATTCGTCCATTAAGACCGCCGGGGTTACGGTGACGCCAGGCAAGGCAACCCCCTGCCCTGAAGGAAGCGGCGTAGTTAATGGTTCAGAGGAAACCCGTGGATGGGTGCGATCCCAGATCCATAAGACGGTCAGGGTAACGGTTGCCGAAACCAGCACATTGAGCAGCAGAAAAATAAGGGCGCGCTTCCAGGCTTGCATATCAACCTATGTCCTTTCTATCATAGCACAAAAACCTGGCCTTCGCAGAAAAAAGCTGCAAGAATTGGGCCTTTTCCGACTAGGCAGCGGGAAACAACGTCGGGACGACGGCGGTGAGGCTCACCAGCTTCCAGGCAAGCTCTTCCCCCCTCCCCCTCGTCTGGCTGTTGCCCGCCGCTCTGGCAATTGCCGCCTGGTTCACCAAAAAGCGGCTGGCAAAGCGGTAATCTCTCGATTGCTTTCCATATAGGAACATGACCATGGAAGAACACCAAACTCAAACCAAGACCTACGTACCACCGCTCATCGTAGCGGCGGGCATTTCTCTGGATATACCGCCTCTCGGGTGAACGCTATCAAACTGAAGCAAGCTAGGGGCTGTGGCAAAAGGTTGGAATGCTCTTCCCAGAGGTAATGACCTACCAAAGGCTCTATTTGGCAGGACAGACCGTCCACGAATGTTTTCACGAATGCACGAATAGCGCATCCATTCGTTTATTCGTGATCAATTCGTGGACGGTTTTCTCGGCAAATTATTAACCCGACTTGTTATGGAAGGATGTTACCATGATTATCTGTTTTTTTATCAATCTTCCCCCAACCGTATCTTTGCACTGGTTGTTTTCGGCAGTAATCAAACCTGCAAGAGAGCAGGCTCAGCGCACGCGCCGCTTCCACTCTTCTTTCAACTGCAAAGCCCGCGGACTTTGCCCGGAGTCGAGATTGAGAAAATCGATCAATAAGCGATTGAATTTTGCGCTTTCTTCCAGCATCGGGTAATGCGCGCTGGCTTCCAGGACAATCCAATGCGAGTTCGGTGGCAGATTGGTCAATTCCTCCACAGCCGGGGACAAGACCAGGGGGTCGTTTTCTCCATAGACCAGCAAGTAAGGAAGTTCCAATTCTGCCAGGTGTTTCTCAAAAGGTAAGGCAAACAGCTCTGGCAAAGCCTGCCGAATGGCCAGTTGATCGGCTTTGCGAGCCTCAACGCGGGTGGCTTCTGCGGCTGCTTCGTTCGGATTGAGCAACCATTCGGATAAATCTCCCAGCGAAACCGTTTCAAGACGGCCGTTCAGTTTCTTCCTGTCGTAGGGCAGTCCGATCAGCAGCAAGCGATCAACCAGTTGCAGAGATTGCCGCGCAAATTGCAAAGCCACGCACGCCCCATACCCATGGCCCACAAGCGCCACCCGCCCGACGCCCATAGCGGTTAAGAACTCGCCCACCAGGGCCGCCTGTTCGCTGAAGGCGTAATAGTTGGATGCCTTGGCCGTGTCGCCAAAACCCCATAAGTCCAACGCATAGGTGCGAAAAGCAACGGAAGCGGTTTGCATGGCTGGCACCCAATACCGCCAGGAACCGATCCAGCTATGCAAAAAAAGCACCGGCTTGCCGCGTCCCAGCGCTTCGTAATGCACCACTTGATTGCGCAGGATCACAACGCTCATCTTAGCGTTTCGCCAATACCTTATTCACCTGTTCGATAAGCTGGTCTGGCGCAAAAGGCTTGAGCAGATACTGTTCAGCCCCCGCTTCCAGCCCGCTGCGTATTTCCGCCTCTTGCCCCTTTGCCGAGAGAAAGATCACCGGGATGGCCTGCGTCTGGGGGTCAGCTTTAATCTCTTTACAGACCTCATAGCCAGTCAACCTGGGCATACGCACATCCAAAAGCACCAGTTGGGGTTTCTGGGCTCGCACTGCCTGGAGAGCTTCTTCGCCGTTGCTGGTGGTGATCACCTCGTGTCCGGCAAATTGCAGGGTAAACGCAATCAAATCTCGGATATCTCGTTCATCTTCCGCAATTAAGATTTTTGCCATGAACCTTCTCCCTCAACCTCAACCGGAAGCGATCCGGCTGTGATCAGCGGTAAGGTAAAAGAAAAGATACTACCTTCTCCCTCAACGCCTTTGCTTTGCACCCAAATTTTTCCGCCGTGCATCTCGACCAGTTTCTTCACAATCGATAACCCCAATCCCGTGCCATAAGTTGCCAGCACATGGGGGTTTTCGCCACGATAAAAGCGCTCAAAAACCCGCTCCTGCAAAGCCGGAGGAATGCCAACCCCTTGATCGATCACATCTACCTGTACAATGGCATCCTGAGCGCCAATCCGAATCCGTACCGTTCGCCCCGCATCGGAGTAGAGATAAGCGTTTTCGAGCAGATTATCCAGAATCTGCCGCACCCGTTCGGGATCGCCCTGGACAAGAGGAATCTTTCCGTCGGCCTGCAATTCAAACTGCATCGGTTTGTTCTCGCGCAGGGCGCGCTCCTGGATCATAGCTAAGGATTGTTTCGCCAGATCAATCACACTCAACGGTTGCAAGCTCAGACCAACCTTGCCGGCTTCGATGCGCGAGATATCCAGCAAGTCATTGACCAGAGCTGCCAACCGCTCGGTATTGCTGCGGATAATCTCCAAAAAGCGGGTTTGCTGCTCGCTTAAAGCGCCAGCCGCTCCCATCAACAGAATCTCCACATACCCCTTTATCGAAGTCATCGGGGTGCGCAACTCATGACTTACCGTAGCGACAAACTCGGATTTCAGACGATCGACTTCGACCTGATGGGTGATGTCGCGAAATACCGAAACCGTGCCGAGAAAATCGTTGCGCAAGAACACCGGCGCCAGATTCACCGCAACGACTCTTCCATTATCCAATTCGATCTGTTCAGAATAGACCTCTTGAGAGGTATAAGAATCGGGCTGACGGGACCAGGTTTTGATAGTTTGCGTCCACATGGTGGCGGCGCGGCCAAAAAGTCCGCTGAACTGATCGAGATTCTTGCCAATCACTTCCTGGCGCGAGAGATTCAGGATGCGTTCAGCCGAGGCGTTAAACAAAGTGATTTTCCCCATGGCATCGGTCACCAAAACCCCATCGGCAACCGCTTCCAGGATCGCTTTCGAACGGCTGGTTTCAATTTGCTGACTGCGAAGCATGGCTCCCAGATCCTCTGCCTGATCGCGGATCAGGCGGTAGAGTTCAGCGTTGTTTACAGCAATCGCCATCTGATTGGCCGCAGCTAGAATCAGGTCAAGTTGCTCAGCCGTAAAGTGATTTGGCTGGCGATGGTAAAAGAGCAAAGCTCCCAGCGGTTCTTCTCCGACCATCATCGGCACGGCGATGGCACTGCGATGGTCGCCCGGCTGATCTGGCAATTGAATCCACCGCGGGTCCTGGCGTACATCGGCGATCAGGGCTGGTTGACGGTGTTTGATAACCCAGCCGGCTAACCCTTCGTCGACCGCGAAAGGAGAGGGCTTCCCCCCCAAAGGCGGCCCGGGCGCGTAACCCAAAGAAGCCAGATGATACAGTTTGGGTGAGTCAGAGCGCAAGACCATGACAGCGATTTGTTCGGCATCGACCAATTCGTTCAAAACCGGCAACACCTGATTGAGGACATGTTCCAAATCCAAACTGGCCGTTAATTCAGTAGCGATGCGCAATAAGATTTGGGTGCGCTGATGTTCGGATGCCAGTTGTACGGTGCGTTCCTGAACACGCTTTTCGAGGTCTTCGGTCAAGCGGCGCGTTTCGGCGTACAAACGGGCGTTCTGCAGCGCCACCGCGGCTTGATTGATCACCGTGCGCGCCAGTTCCACTTTTTCGGGTGCAATTCGCTCAGCAGACTGGGAGGTGATCAAAACCACCCCGTGCAGCGTTTCGGCAGTCGCCAGAGGTAAGGCAAGCAGGGAGCGGATTTGCCGTCGCTCAAAAATCTCCTTCAAGGCCTCCAAATCCTCTTCCTGCATCACATTTTCGGTGAAGAATGTACCCAGGCTTTCGCGCAAGCGATGAAACAGGGGTACATCTGCAATGGAGAGCGGGTAATCCGTCTCTTGATGCGGTTGTTCGGCAACGATCGAGGGGAGTTCAGCAGCATCGAACAGGACGACCATCACCCCATCGGCGGCTGTTATTTGTTGCACCTCTTCTACGGTAAGCTGAACAATTTGAAGCGGATCGAGCGTTCGGCTGAATTCCTGCGAGAGGCGATTCAGCATTGCCAGCCGCTGGGTTCGTTCGCTCAATTCAGCCGTGCGGGTCAGGCTTTCCTGGAACAGGCGAGCATTTTCCAGAGAAACCGCTGCCTGAGAAGCAAAAGTGGTGGCTATTTGCACCGTTTCGGCACTGAAAACGCCGATCTCCCGACTCTCCAAAGCAATCACCCCTAAAACTTTGCCACCCACCGCTAAGGGTAAGCCTAACCAAGAGGTGGGCGGCTGTTCGCCAAATTTCGGGAAACGGGGGTCAAACAAAGTATTGGGGACAACAATCGGTTGAGCAGTGTGGATCATTTCTGCCAGCAAGCGGCTATCTTCAATGGCAACCGCCAGGCCAACGCGCTGTTCTCGATCCGAAAAGCCACGGGCGGCTGCGACGACCATGTGCTCACCTTCCCGCAACCATAAGGTGCCTGTGTCGTACTGCACAATGGTTGCCAGCTCATCTAGCAACGAAGCAACCAGTTCGCCTGGCTCTAATGTTGCGGTGATCATCGCCGAGACATCGGTGAGGGCTTGAAGCTGGCTTGCCCTCTGGCGGGAGGCCTGGAACAGGCGTGAGTTTTCCAAATGCAACGCAGCCTGTTGACACAGGGAAGTTGCCAGAGCCAGATCTTCACGGCTAAAAGCCGATGGAAAGCGGAAATTATCCAGCACCAATACCCCAATCGGGGACAGTTGCGCAGAACCTTTTAGCGGCACTACCAGGCAGGAAATGGGCAGACGTCCGTTGGTGCCTTTGCGGTAGGCGGACAAATCGTTCACCGAAAGCTGATAGTGCTGAGCAAAATCAAGGTCCTTAATGAGCACCGCCTCCCCACTACTGAACGCTTTCCCGACCAGGGAAGCCCTTGGGGCATACTTAATCCTGCGCATGGCGTCGTTATCTGAATAACCCAAAACAGCCTGGGGGATCAACGATTCTTGAAGCGCGTCCCAGACGGCGATCATTCCCGCCTCTGCCATCGGTATCTGATGAAGTAGCGCCTGCAGCAGGGTTTCCACAATATGAGTTGGTTCCAGACTGCTTAATTGCCGACTGAAATCCAACAAGAAATTGACCTCCTGAAAACGATGCTCGATTTCTTTCATCAGGTTGAGATGTTGAAGGGCAAGCGCGACCTGACGTAAGAACAGATCAAACATCTGAATGTCTTCATCCAAAAAAGGCAACAAGGGTTTTTGGGAGATCGCTAAAAGCACGGCTTCAGGAGCATTTTGGGGCAGAATGGGTAAGCAGATAAACCCTTGCGTATTGAGCGCATGGAGCAAGGGCGAATCCTGCCAGCGACCTTCTTCGACAAGTGAAGCGACCAGCTCAATTTGACGATTGCGCAGGCAGGATAAGAGCGGGTTGCGTTGACCAAGCAACGGTTCGATCGTTACCCCTTCTTCGAATTCACCCAGGGCATCGATCAGGCGTACACCCCCAGAACCTGCTTCGGCAAGGATCACGGTCTGGTAATCTAATTTCTCCACAAAAGCTTTTCCAACCGACCGCAACAATTCATACCGATCGGAATATGCCATCAATTCACTGCCCATCTGTAACAGGGTTTGAATGCGACTTCCCAACAAACGATAGCGTTCAACCTGACTATCCTGCATCAATTCGGTTTGCACTTGCTCCATTAATTGGGAACGCAAAGTCAAGCCGATTTGACGGGCTTGTTCCAGTTCGTCGGTGAGTTCTGCTACTTTTTTCTGGAGCTGGCCAAGTCGCAGATGACTTTCAATGATCAGGGTCGCTTGAATGGCGATGATCTCCAGGGAAGTCGAAATTGAGCGATCGGGACGCAGATGGTCGCGGGGTTTGTCCATCTGGATCACCCCTACGGCCTGTCCACTGGCATTAAACAGCGGAAGCAAGAAGAGATCCCCTGCCTGCCAGGAAACATATTTGGTTTGGAGCGTTCCCGGTTCTCCGCATGGCAGGAGTTGAGGAAAAACGGCATCTTCCGCCCTAATCTGACATTCAAGCGGGATGAAGTAGGCTTTTCCGATCCGAAAGGCATCGTCTAAGATGGGCTGGAGCTCTGCCCAAAGCGGCCGACTTTTCTCAAAACGTTCCTGCTCTGCTTTATCCAGACCAAGGTGCACAATCGGCAATAAGGCAGGACTTTCCATATCCAGGATCCAGACATTGATGGTTTGAAATGAAGTGATCGATCGGATCGCATAAGCGATATTTTCAAGGGCTTGCTCCAGTGGCAAATCCAATTGAATAGATTGCACAACCTCAAAGATCTTTGCTAAAGTATCCACCCGTTGGGTGAGCAACTCTCGGCGGCGGACTTCATCTTGATACCGTTGGGCGTTTCCGATGGCAATGGCAGCCTGAATCGCCAGCGATTCGGCGATCTCTTGCGCAGTACTGTCAAAGGCATGCGGTTGGGTGGCATGGAGATGAATCAAGCCCACTACTTGATCCTGATAGACAATCGGCACAATGAGCGCCGAGCGGATGCCAGTGTGAGGAGGCTCGAGTGGCAAGCTCTCTTCTCCAGTTCTCCCTCCCAAAGGCAACGCATCGGGCTGGAGGTTTTGATAATCTCCTACGACAAAACTTTCGCCGTTTTGCAACACCCACCGTTCTTCGGGGCGCAATTGAGGCGGGGGAGCTTCTCCCAGATAAAAAATCACCCGTGGATCGGCCGCATAGGGATAAAGCGGTTCTCCAAAAGCAAAAAGCAGAATCGTGCCGCAATCTGCTCGGGTTGTGCTGAGCGCTTCATCGTAAACGCGCTCGATCAAATAATCCAGATCTTGGGTGCTGTTCAATTCGCGACTGATGCGGGTTAGCGCCACCAATTGATTAACCCGCCGGCGCAAGCTCTCATCGGTTTGAGAATAAATCTCCACCCGCTCGATGGCGCTTGCCAACTGGCTGGCAGCGGTGGAAACTGTTTGTAGGTCAACTTGACTGAAGAAATCGGGCTTACGGCTGCCAAACATCCATTCCCCTAGGCTGCGCTCGCGCACCACCAGGGGTACGGTCAGGACGGAATCTAATTGCAATGGCCCTACCCACTCATTGTAAATCGCCAAAACGGTGGAGTCTTCCAGGCTATTGCCGCTCAAAAGAGGCATCTGGCGGGCAGTGACCGTGCTTTGAAACCTGGGGTCGTCAACCGAAATGCGCTTCATCAGGCTGGCAATCTGGGGATCGATCCCATACGTTGAAGCCTGATGCAAGGATAGCTCTCCTTTGGCTTCATCGAATAAGAACAAAGCCGAGACATCACACCCCAACAGACGAGCTAAATCTAAGACGCAGTATTGGATGATCTCATCCAGCGTTGCCGAAGAATTGGTTAGGTTTGTAATGCGCCGCAAAGTTTCGGCGACCAACGCCCGGCGGCGCGCCTGGATCATTAAGTTGACGTTGTCCACCAGGGAAGTCGTTTGAACCGCCATCAGCGATAAAACGCGCAGGTCATCCGCTTGGAAAAGTTCTCCATTGTTTTTGTCGGCCGCTAGCAGAAATCCCAAAAACCGTCCCCCTAACTGCAACGGTTGTAAGGCAAGCTGCCGAATGCCAACCGCTTGCGCAAAATAGTTAAATTCTAAGGCTGCCAGCTCCTGATCTTGAGAGACATCATCGGAAACATAGACCTCGCGCCGCCGAATCCATTGCTCGGTTTCGCTACCCTGGCGAATGGAAAAGCGCGCAAATTCCAGAGCGTTTGCAGGAATACCGATGAAAGGAGACTGAGCTTCGAGAATATGACGGTTTTCATCATACAGCAAAAACCCCAGCACCCGCACATCCAACAGGGGCGCAAAACCCTCCAACAAATGAGCAAACAGGTCTTGCGGATCGCTCAAGGCATTGACGGCTTGTGAAAGCTGTACCAGGCTGGTTAATTCGATTAACCTTTTCTGTTGATTTTCATAGATGCGCGCATTGCGCAGGGAATTGCCGGCCACATCAGCAATCCACTTGAGAGTTTCTAGGTCTTCTTCGGAGTAGGCTTCGGGCATCAAAGATGCCAGAATCAACACACCACGGTAATCATTGCCTGCCCATAACGGAACGCTCAAGAAGGAATGGAAAGTCTCTACTCCCTGCGTTGGAGAAAACAGCACCTGTAATGCTTCAACTTGAGAATTGCGCCATAAAATAGCTTCTCGTCTGAACAGATGGAGGGTATGTTGCAACTGGTACGAGGCAGAGATGGGTTCACCTTGCTCAAGGGCAAACTGGTTGCCCTGGGTCCTCCAGTAATAAGGAATCAGCGCTTGTTGCTCTTCATCCCACAGGGCAATCAGAGAGGTATCGAAGGGAAGGATACGCCCAATGCTTTGCAGGATTGTCAGAAGCGTGGTAGATACATCCTGGATAGAAGTCATCGACTGGATGACTTCGACAAAAGCACCCAGTCCTTGCGAACCCGCCCCTTTTGCATTCGGATTTTGTCCTTCATTCGCAGAGACCAGTTGAGAACGGTGTAAGGAAACCAGCGTCGCCCAACCGCTTGCATATGGAATGCGAAAAGAAGTTCCATCGATCAACCGCCCATCGATGGTAAACCGCGTTCGTCCCTCGGCCGCGCACAGCGAGAGGAATGAATCGGCAGGGGTTACCCGGCGCGCCAGACCTTCCAAATTGGGTTGGCTCTCCCCCAGGCGGAAGAGTTCCCTGGCTGTTTGATTAACATATTCAATTTTCCCGCCGCGGGAAACCAGGATAACCGCTTCGGAGTGGGCGGTCAGGTCGAGGGTGAGGGGGAATTGAGCAGAAGAGGGAAGAAGCGATTTGTTTTTCCTGCGAAAGGCGAAAAACCACACCGCGCTCAGCGTCAAAACGACGCCAAGCAGCAAACCAACCCAACCTACCAGCGGTTCTGAATTCCCCATCATCCTTGTTTGTTTACGTCATTGCGTCGACCCGTCGGGCTTCCGCAGCTAATTCCGTGATCTCGCGGATGTCGGTAAAGGTATGATCCTTGGGAGAAATCAAGCCCACCGCCAGGGTCATCAAGGGCACTTTCACCGTACGCCCACTATCATCGGTAACCAGCAAATAGCCTTGCTCGCGATCAAGAAAATTGTAATGAGCAAGCACTTCCTGGGCAAACCGTTCCTTGAGGGTCTTCCGAATTGCCTCCGCTCGATCCTGGGTAGTGATCAGAATAAAATTGCTGCCGCCCACATGCCCGATGAAATCTTCGGGCGTGCCCAATTGATTGACAATTTCATTAAGTAGCATGGCTGTAAAGCGTAAGACATCATCCCCGGCCACGAATCCGTAGGCATCGGTGAAGGCGCTGAAGGCGTTAATGCGCACATCCATCAATGCCCATCCATCGCTTTGAATAATGCGGCGCAATTGCTCTTCAATGAGCCGCCCGGAGGGCAAACCCGAACGTGGATCGGTCAAACTCTGTTGCTCAGCCCGCGAAATTGCCCGCTGAACGCGTAATTTTAGCTCCTCGATGTCAAAAGGCTTGGTAATATAATCATCTGCGCCAAGTTCCAAACCCTGCAATTTATCGCTGCGTTCATCTTTCTGGGTCAAGAAAATGATCGGCACATGGCTGGTTCGGGTATGCGTCCGCAAGGTTCGGCACACCTCAAAGCCATCAAAGTCGGGCAACATAATGTCCAAAATAATCAAATGAGGCATGCTTTGTCTGGTTTTCTCCAACGCCTCGCTGCCGCGGCCGGCAATATCCACTTCGTATCCTTGCGAAGCGAAATAAAGCCGTAGCATGGTTGCGATGTCGTTATCATCTTCGACAATCAACAAACGCGCTTTTCCCATTTCGGCCTCCAAATTCGCCAACTAAAATATTGAACAGGGTCATCGTTTCTTAATCTTACGTCATTCTTGCCCTTCTGGCAACAATTGCCTGTCATTTTGCGTATCGACAATTTTGTTAGGATTCGGCTCAGCGGTTTTCGATTACCATGTTTCGAGCATCGTCTCACCCAGGCGGGGGTATAAACGGGGATGCAGGTTTTGAAAAGGCAGTTTTAGATGATCACTTTCCTCATAGCGAATATCGTGATCGATCACCCGCCTCTCAGCAGAGGCAAACAACACCACATCCGACTCAATGGTCCGGGCCGGAAAAATGATCATTCCTGCCCCAATGCGGCAGTTGTGCCCCACACAACCTCCCAGCACAGGCCGATTGGCATCCCTTAGCTGTTGATTACCATCTCGCGCCCGAATCGGAACTGGCAAGAGATTGTAGTCGGTAAAGGTGTTCCCCGCGCCAATGAAGGTATTCCTACCCACTACGCACATCTGCAGACAGGCATTTTGCGCTACCATGCTGTTATCCATCAGCGTGGTCATAAACAAAGCTGCCCGGAAAGGCAAAAAAGAGCCATCGCCTACCACCGATAGCATTAACTGACAGTCTTGAGAGATATTGACATTGTCACCGATAATACAATTTTCAATCACTGCGCCGGCATTAATGGTGACGTTGTCGCCAATCGTCGTCGGCCCATGGATGATGGCATGAGGATCGATCACACAATTGCGGCCAACCCGCACCAGTTTGGAGCATTCCAATACCTGCTTCCCCTCATACATGGCTTGAGCGAGAATGCTCAACTTGAACCACGGATCACTTGCCAGGCGGTCTTCAAAGCGCACCCCGCGCGCAAAAACGCCAAAGACAACATCGGCAATAAAGACATGCACCCACGAATCAATGGCGAGCAAAGCCCGGCGCGGCACCTGAAAGACCAAATCTCCGCTATCTGTTGCCATGTAGGTCGGTACATGATAGTAGCCCACCTCTTTGGCTTGTAAATCGATCACCAGAGGTTCGATGTCCGCCTCAATGCCATGAGGAAAATACCACAGATCCGCCAGATATAAGTCCCCCTGGATCGTGTACGAAGTAGCCAGGGGTAAAGCATGTTCCCGAAAGGCGGCATCTTGCAAGTTAAACGCCGCTCGACTGGCATGATTTCGCTTTTGCGCTTGCTCCAGAAATGCCTGCAGGTAAAATGAATCGAAAAACAAATGATCCCGATAAACGATACAGGCTTGGCGTACCTGAGGCAAGGGAGAGCCATACGGAACGACTAGTTCTTGATGGGTGTAAGGCGCCAATACATCGCGTTGGTGCAGCCACAAGGGCTTATTTTGAATGCGCAGGTCACGGGCGCGCTCATTGAACGGAACCACGTGACGGGGGTCTTCTACAATGATCTTCAACATCTCTGCCTCATCCTTCAAAGGGCAGAAACGGGATGTGAAGTATCCACCTGGGCTGATTCCCATCAAGATCGGCGGTCAGTTGCAATAAATGGTATTTCCCTCCCGATAAAGTATAGAGCAACTCGCCCCAAAAGCCCAACCAGAGATTTGCCAGGCTCTTGCCGATGAGGGAACGATGCTCTGGATAAGGAAACTCAAAGCCCCACTGCAACATCTGCGGCGCTGACTCTACCATGAAACCAACCCCCATATAACGATGAAAGTATTCCGCCAGAATTTCTCCACAGCGTTTTACCTTTAACCTCTTTGGCAAGGTTAGAACCTGGGTTGTGAAAATCCCTAAGGAAGGTGAAGAACGACGTTGGAGGTTAAGGAACCAGGCTCGTCCACTGCGCTGCAATAAACCCTGATGGACGGTCTCGCCGCCCATCTTTTCAAGGGCAGCAAAGAAATCCCCCAGTTTACTGAACGGAAACTGTCTTGCAGAATCATCCGATAAAACCCAAAGCGGACTCTCCTCCAAACCACTTTGCCTTAGGAGAATGAGATAGGAGGCTTCTCCCAACGTCTCGTGCAGGGAGGCTAAGATCGTACGCGCCAGGAAATTGGCGCAAACCCCAGAAGCGGTTGCGTCAGGCGGGAAAGAAGTCATCGCTTACCAGAAAATCCATTAAGCGAGCGCGAAAGTCTGAAGGCTCATCCAACATAATGAAATGCCCGGCAGTCGGAAATCGTTCAACGCGGGCGTGTGGGACGCCAGCTTGTAACGGTTGCCACTGTTTGGGGTCGACCACAATATCGCGGTCACCGTACATGCCCATAACCGGAACCCGAATTTGGGGGAGTTCAGGACGCAGGTCGGTCTCCCGCAAAGATGCAATGCTGATTAAGAATGATTCCAGGGTAGTCTGAGAGAGGTCACGGTTCATCATCTGCGGCCAGTTCGGATCGCGGGAATACAAGGGCGCCAAAATGCGAAATCCAAGCCGCAATGCCCACAAATTGTGATGGGTGAGATAGGCAATGGGGCGACGGCTAAATAATTTCAACAGCCAGGAGAGAGAAGAACCCACAATAGGCGAGCCAATGACGGTAACCTTTTCAACACGGTGGGGAAACTGGATCGCAGTCATCAAACTGACCGTTCCCCCCATGCTGTGCCCGACCAGCGGTGCTTTCTGGATACCAAGTTGTTCCATAAACTGGTCTACCATACTGACAAAATCGGTCACGCGGTAGGTATCTCGTTTCTTTCCCGACTCGCCAAAGCCCCAAAAATCCATGGCATAGGTGCGAAAAGAGCGGCCGAGAAAGGTCATGGTCTCTTGCCACAAGCCCCAAGACCCCAACCAGCCGTGCAACAGGATCACCGGCTTTCCCCGCCCAAATACTTCATAGTGCAAGATTCCCTGATCGGTGGTTATCGAAGACACGCCACCCGCTCCGTTAACGGCTAGGTTGCCCCATCTTCCATCTCCTGCAGGATCTGATAGAGCAACTCGAGCAAGATGGTCTTAACCGATTCCTTATCTGTCGCGACACAAGGCAGGATTTTCACTGTGGAATCCAACCTCAGAGCGATGCGCATATCCTCCAAGTCCCAGGCATCTTTGAGGTCTTGCTTATTTGCGGCAACAATATACGGGGTTGGAGCATAAGCGCGGAAGGTTTCAAGAATACTCCGTGCTTCGCGAAAGGTTTCCGGCCGACAACTATCGACCATGACGATAAACCCCAACATCCCTTCGGAAAGGATTTCCCACATAAAGTCAAAACGACGCTGCCCGGGTGTGCCGAATAAATATAAAACCAGGTCTTCATCAATGGTAATGCGACCAAAATCCATTGCAACGGTGGTGGTAGCTTTAACTTTTTCAGACTCTTTGGTGATTTTGCGCTCTGTCGAGACCACATCAATTTCGCTGACCGTTCTAATAAAGGCTGTCTTTCCTGCGTTGAAGGGTCCCGTGACCACCATTTTGACTGTTTGCATGGGTGTCCATCCTCAAATAGGAGTTAGAGCGAGCGAATGCGCTGGATAATGCGCCGTACCAGCGAGGCTTGCTCTTGAGGGGTGGTATTCGGGATGCCAGGGGTAATCGGCCTGGGTAGAGTCTTTTCAGGCCGCACCATCTCAACCACCCCTGCCTGAACCAGACCATAAGCTACCCGCCGAATTTCAATATCGTTCATTTTCAAAGCCTGAGCTATCTGCTTTAAGCTGTTCTTTGGATTGATGAATGAGACAACCCGCCATTCTTCTTTGCTCAGGCGCAGGTCGCGCACATTCGCATCCGGTCGATCACGGAATTTTAAGGCTATATCTAAGCTAGGGATTTCATCTTGTAACTGTTCGACTTCTTTGAGTCGTCTCGCTCCTTCGATAATCAGGTTTTCCAAATTTAAGCGGAGATTAATTTTATCGGAGGGGGGCAACCGATCGCTATCGAAATAAAACACTCCCTCCATCCAGGAATAGAGCCGCTGCACAATCGTCATCAGATAGTCTTGCAAACTTGCCAACACTTCTTGCTGAGAGACATAACCGGCGTTGACCAGCAGCAAACCCAGTTCTTTATCGTTCATAGAATTGCCGCGCTCTTGAATGGCGCGAAACTGATTGGCATTCAACTTGCGGGCATTATAAAGAATAGCAGCCAGGCTGTTATCTTCATCGCCATACTTTGCATACGCTAATTTCCCCTCGCGAAAAGCGAGCCAGGCTTTGCTCTTTGAGTCCTCTAAAAATAATGTCCCACTTTTCTTCGCTAAATGGATCAAATTCAGCAATTGAGTTAAGCTAAAATCGCGCAGGTTGCCTTTTAACGCCATTTTTACCGCATCCGTTACACTCGGCAAATCATTCTCCCGTTGATTATACAGTCAAGCCCGATGAGCGTCAATTTATAAACCTTACAGCTCAGTTAGGAACGGAAAATTGGGCTACCCAAAGCCTTGCACCGCCAGCAATGGTTGATGAATTGGGGCGTCTCTTACACCTTGTCGAAGCAGGCGGAGTTCGATATACTTGCTGGCATGACTCAAGCTTCAATGCCTCAAACTGCTAAAGAACATCTTTATAACTTTGCACGGGGTTTCTGCATGGGCGCAGCCGACCTTGTCCCAGGGGTCTCGGGTGGAACAATGGCCTTCATTCTCGGCATATATCATCATCTCCTGGATGCGCTCCATGCGATCAACCTCGACTTCCTTCGCCTGCTCTGGTCTTTGCGTTGGAGAGAGGCTTTTCGCAGCTTCCCCTGGCAATTCCTCGCTTCGCTTGGGCTTGGAATCGCTACGGCTATTCTCACCCTCTCTCGCCCCATTCATTGGGCACTAGCAGAACATCCGGAGCTGGTGTGGGCATTCTTCTTTGGTCTGGTTCTAGCCTCCGTCTCTGTGGTTCGGAAACGGGTCTTTCACTGGTCTCCTTTGTTGGTCTTCATCCTGTTGATGGCTGCTGCATTGACGTTTTATTTTGTCGGTCTTCTGCCTTTGGAAACACCTCATACCCCGCTGCTTATTTTCTTAAGTGGGGCGATTGCCATCTGCGCCATGATCTTGCCCGGCATCTCCGGAGCTTTTATTCTGGTCTTACTGGGTAAATATCGATATATCCTCGGCGCCCTGATCCGTCTCGATTTAATCATCATTCTCACCTTTGGCGCCGGCTGTGTGATCGGATTACTTAGCTTCTCACGCTTGTTGCGTTGGCTGATTGCCCGCTTTCATGATCCGACCATTGCCGCCCTGACCGGGCTAATGATCGGTTCGTTGCGCAAAGTGTGGCCATGGCAGGCAGCGCTTAGTGAGGGCTCAACCCTTACTACACTGATCCTGCCCCAAACCCTCACGCTCTATGACGGCTTGGCTCTATTTCTTATGATAAGTGGATTTCTGCTGGTGTGGAGCATCGATAAGGTTACGACCCATCGCGCTCTTGAGAAAAAATGATGCTATAATCTGTCCGATTCCCGGATAATCCAATGGAGTTCCAGCCTCCTTAGATGGTTCTCAAAGCAGTCTAAATTCAGGAAGGAGGCATTGATCATGGAGGTTGAAGTATGGTTACAATCCAAAAAACTAAAGGTGTCATTGGCATCCTCACCGGCGGCGGTGACGTGCCAGGACTGAACCCGGCCATCCGCGCCGTAACTATCCGCGCCATCGATGAAGGATACCGCGTGATCGGCATCCGCCGCGGCTGGGCAGGGTTGGTGGATATCATCCGCGACCCAAAAGCGGATAACAGCGAGTGTTATCTGGAGCTCAACGAGGACATCGTCAACCGAGTCGGACGCACTGGCGGCACGTTCTTGCATTCCTCGCGCACCAACCCGGCCAAGGTAAGCAAGGATAACGTTCCTGAACATCTGAAAGATCAATACCCTGAAGAGAAAAACGATCTGACCCCGGAAGTCCTGAAAAATCTGGAGTTTTTGGGCATCGACTACCTCATCCCCATTGGCGGGGATGATACTTTGAGCTACGCGGTGCGCTTGTATAGCGAAGGGGTCAAAATCATCGCCATTCCCAAGACGATGGACAATGATGTTCCCGGCACCGATTATTGTATTGGCTTCAGCACCTGCGTTACCCGCACCATCCAGCTTGCCAATAGCCTGCGCACCGTTGCCGGTTCGCACGAACGTTTCCTTGTTCTGGAAGTTTTCGGTCGCTATGCGGGCTTTACTTCGATGTTACCCACCATGGCCGGCGCTGCCAATCGCTGTGTGATTCCCGAATACAAATTCAGCATCGAACGCCTGACCGAATTGCTCAGCCAGGATCGGCGCGAGAATCCCAGTCACTATGCAGTTGTGCTGGTTTCCGAGGGCGCCATGTTTGAAGGCGGAGAAATGGTCTTCGAAGACCTGACCACCGATGCCTACGGGCATAAGAAACTCGGTGGCATTGGCGATCTGGTCGCAGTCAAGCTCAAAGAACTTTCCCCAAAATATAACAATGGAAAAACCGTAGACGTTCTAAACCAAAGGCTGGCCTATCTGGTGCGCGCTGGCGATCCAGATGCGATTGACTCGATCGTTCCCATGGCATACGGCAACCTTGCGCTGGATCTGGTGCTGAACCGCATTCACGGGCGGCTGGTGGTACTGAAGGACGGGCGGTACGATAATGTGCCGATCGAGGTGGTTACCAGCAAGAAAAAGCTGGTCGATGTGGAGCGATTTTACAACACCGACCGCTTGCGCCCCAAATACAAATCCTTCCAACTGCAACCGCTTTTCATTATGACAAGCGATTAGGCATTTATAATCAACACTGACCGTTGAGGATGCAAACCTCAACGGTCAGCTCCTGTGATCTCCACGAGTCGAGTAGAACCGAACAAGCAATCCTTCAAATTGATTTCCCCTGTGGCAGGGGAGCGTCCCATTTAGAGCGCAGAGCCTCTAGGACTGGGCGGCAAGCGAATGCGGATTCTCTCATCTATGGAGCTTCGTTAATCTCTTCTTCCAAATCTGGCAGAGACAGGGTTGAACCGGCTTGAGCTTCCAGTTCCAGCTCCAAAACTATATGAGGAGCCTGATAGCACTTTGCCTCTCCTTGCCACTCGGTTTGGTTCTCTGGGTTCATAGAATCCTCCTGAACAAACGCGTTGTTGTTTAAAAAATGAGTCCTCTGCAAAAAGCTATAACTTTACCTGATAAAAACTGGGCATAGATGCGGTCGGAGGGTCAAGAATCGCCACAGCAGCGCCCGAATCACGCTAACAAAAGAAAACAAAGGAGAACAAACCGGCTGCTCCC
>DAOTZA010000154.1:0-22898 GCA_034434515.1 Anaerolineales bacterium
AATCTGGGGAAGAACAGCCAACCGAAGATGAGCAAAGCGGATCGTGGCTTTCGGTTGGGAGGGTTTACAGTTGGCGAGCAACAGGCGGGGCTCAGCGTTCAGGAAAGGAAAAGCGGCTAAAGTACGCTTACCTATCCGATAATCCTTCTTGCTGAAACGGTGCTGCAGCTCTGGCTTCTGCTGCTCACCGCTGCATTCAATTAAGCCAGCATTTCTACCGCCGCGGCCGCATAGATTCTCGCTGCCTGCTCCATTTCTGCGATTTCGACGAACTCATTCGGTTGGTGGGCAAGCGCCGGATCGCCGGGGCCGAGGATCAGGGTCGGTACAGTTAACGTCGGCACAAAGATGGCTGCCTCGGTAGCAAAAGGTACTTTGATGATGGGAATCTCGATCCCACAGTGGCTTTTGGCGGCAGCCAGGAATTGTTGCACAGGCTTTGCGCTTTGGGGGGTTTCGGCCGGCGGCAACTCATAGGTCAATCGGATGGATGCTTTTAGGCCGGGAATTTTCGCTCCTAAATTTGCCAGGAAAGTCTCTAACTGGTGTAGAAGCTCAGCATGGTCTTGACCTGGCAAGGTGCGCATATCGACCATCACCGAACACTGGTCGGGGACAACATTGACCTTCACCCCGCCCTGGATGGTGTTGACGCTGCGGGTGAAGTTGCCCAGCACCGGGTGCGGTTGAAAGGGGATTTCCAGCCTCTCAAATTCACTCAACACCTTGACCATCATCATCACGGCATTGATTCCGAGCTCCGGCATAGAGCCATGGGCGGTCTTGCCATAGGTGGTGATTTCAGGCCAGAAGACACCCCGCTCTGCTAGGCCGAGTTTATTTGCGGTGGGTTCTGAAATGATGACTGCCTGCCAGTTTTTGGCTTCGGGCAACGCTGCCAGAGAGCGCGCCCCCATCATGTTCACCTCTTCTCCTGCAGTGGCCGTCAGGATCAAGTCACCTTTCAGGGACAGATTGGATTGGGCAATGGCTTTGGCAGCCGCCAGCATAGCTGCTACACCACCTTTCATATCAGCCGAGCCGCGCCCCCAGACTTTCCCTCCTTCGATAACTCCCTCAAATGGCGGGTGCTCCCAGCTTCCCGCTCCGACCGGCACGACATCCACGTGCCCATTGAATACCAGAGCGCCGCGCTCGCCTTGACCTTTGAGACGCGCCAGCAAGGTGGCGCGCTGCGGTTCATGCTCGATGAAGTGACACTCAAATCCATAGGGCTTAAGGTACTCGGAGATAACCTCCACCGCCTGGCGCTCATTGCCAGGCGGATTGGTGGTATCGAAACGTACCAGCTTGCGCGTCAATTGGGCGATCTCGTCAGCCGAAATTTTGGCGAAGATGTCCTGGAAGTCCATGTTTTTTGCTCCTTCATCGTAACAACTTGCGATTATAAGTCATGTTGATAATTTGCTGAGAAAACCGTCCACGAATTGACCACGAATAAACGAATGACAGCGCTATTCGTGCATTCGTGAAATATTCATGGGCGGTCTGTCTGGGTAGGTAATTACCCTTCATCAGCGAAAATTGGCGCTCTTGTTCAGATCCTTGTTTGGTTTAATCCGTCTCTGTTCGAGCTGACCACCTCCTGACCGTTCCCGATTATAAAGCGGAGCAAAGAAGTAGGACAGGGAATTCTGATCTCCCAGCTCGCTGAGTTTCAGCTTGTATCCTTAGGATTTTGGATTGTCAATTGCGTGGCGCGGGCATTTGGGATTGTCAGCCGTTTCAGGTAGTGGTAGAATGAAGAAAAATCAAATCTAAAAACCTGAGTCCGTGTGACTCTGGAGGTGATCGTATGGAACAACAAGTAGCAACCTTTACTGTTAAAAAGGGTCTTGCCCAAATGCTTAAAGGCGGCGTGATCATGGATGTGGTGACGCCGGAACATGCCCGCATCGCCGAGGATGCCGGGGCGGTGGCGGTGATGGCCCTGGAGCGTGTGCCGGCCGATATCCGCGCCCATGGCGGTGTGGCGCGCATGAGCGATCCGGAGTTGATCTTGAAGATCATGGATGCCGTCTCCATTCCGGTGATGGCGAAGTGCCGTATCGGTCATTTTGTCGAAGCGCAAATCCTTGAGGCGATCGGTGTGGACTACATCGATGAATCCGAGGTGTTGACGCCGGCCGACGAAATGCATCACATCAACAAACACCTTTTCAAGGTGCCATTTGTGTGTGGTTGCCGTAATCTCGGCGAAGCGTTGCGGCGCATTGGTGAAGGGGCGGCGATGATCCGCACCAAAGGCGAAGCCGGAACCGGTGATGTGGTCGAAGCTGTGCGCCATGCGCGGGCGGTATTGGGCGAAATTCGCCGTCTGCAGACCATGGCGGAAGAAGAAGTGATGGCATATGCCAAAGAGATCGGCGCGCCATATGAACTGGTGATGGAAACGCGCAGTTTGGGACGCTTGCCCGTGGTGAATTTCGCCGCCGGTGGGATCGCAACTCCTGCCGATGCCGCCATGATGATGCAACTAGGCATGGACGGCGTCTTTGTCGGTTCGGGCATCTTTAAGTCCGGCGACCCTGCCAAACGCGCCGCGGCGATTGTCAAAGCCGTCACCCACTACAATGATCCCTATATCCTGGCCGAGGTCAGCCGTAACCTTGGTGAGCCGATGGTCGGGCGTCAAATTTCATCTATCCCGGAAGCGGAGTTGATTGCAGGACGTGGCTGGTAAACTTCTTCGGATCGGTGTTCTTGCCTTACAGGGAGATTTTGCTGAACATATTGGCGTGTTGCGCCGGCTAGGTGTCGAAGCCGTGGAAGTGCGCCTTGCCGAGCAGTTGGATGGCCTGGATGGTTTGATCATGCCGGGCGGCGAATCGACTACCTTCGGCAAGCTGGCGCAGGACTTTGGCTTGATCGAGCCGTTGCGGCAGTTTGGCCGCCAGAAGCCGCTGTGGGGCACCTGCGCAGGAGCGATCTTCCTTTCAAAGGATGCTCATCGGCCGCAGCCCTTACTGGGTTTGATGGACATCACTGTGGAGCGCAATGCTTTTGGCCGCCAGGTGGCAAGTTTCGAGGTCGATTTAGAAGTACCAGCGCTAAAAGCGGTGAGCGATGAAGACCTTCCCTTTCATGCGATCTTCATTCGCGCTCCACTGATTGACAGCGTTGGTGAAGGTGTGCAGGTGTTAGCCCGCCTGGAGGACGGAAGGATCGTGGCCGCTCAACAAGGACACTGGTTGGCAACTTCCTTCCACCCTGAACTGACCGGCGACCCGCGCTTCCATCAGTACTTCTTGCGGCTGGCAAGTGCCTCAAAATGATCGCTGCTGCGGCAGGCAGCCGTTCTTGCGCGGCTATGGCAGCTTGTAAAAGATGAGTATCCGTCCTTTTGATTGGCGTGATATCTTCGCCTTCCACCGTTGGCGAGGGGAGGGCGTTTTCTTGCATAGCGCCTGGAGGCTGACGCGCGGTCCGCTCTCGATGCCTGGCGCCATGCTTTCCAGCCTGACGTCTGCCGGCGGCCTGGTCACGGCCGTCTATCAGACCGAGAACGGCGATCTGCCGCTGATCGGACAGGCAATCCAGAACGGTGGTTCTTCCTGGGCGCATTTGCTTTTCCTGACCCCGGCGCAGGCAATTAACGCCCTCAGCCTGGGCGGACTTCATGAGCATTTTGCTCATGTGGTGACGCCCCGTGGTGCCTTGCGCTTTCTTGCCGATATTGACGAGCACTCGCCCACTTTTGAAGTCTTGCGTCAGGTGGGATATGCGGTTTATTCGCGCCAGCGCATCTGGCAGTTGCCGAAGGGAACAGAGGTAGCACAGTGTCCGCAATCAAGCGGTTGGCGAATTGCCTTTGAAGGCGATCTGATTGCGATCCGCAGCCTTTACCACAACATCGTGCCACCGCTGGTACAACAGGTCGAACCGCCGCCAGCCGCACCGCTGCGTGGCCTGGTGTATCAGACCGGAGAAGGTTTGCTTGCCTACGTCGAATTGCGCTACGGGCAACGCGGTATTTGGATCCAACCGCTCTTCCATCCGGATTTACAAAACCTGAAGGCTGTGTGGAGCGAGCTCATCCATCAAGTGCCCTATCGCTTTGCCCGACCGGTTTATGTCTGTGTCCGTTCTTATCAAGCCTGGCTTGAAACGGTATTGGAAAGTTTGGGCGCCGAGGCAAGCCCGCAACAGGCGGTGATGGTCAAGCATCTCAGCGTATCCAGGCGAGCTGTGCAACCCGCAACCGTCCCCCTCCTGGAAAGCGGCCAGGCGGAAATCTCGGTGCCGTTTGTTAATGTGGAAAATTCTCGTAACGCATGACCCAATTGAAAATTACTGACGATTTACAAGCTCTCTTAAGCGTTTTACCTCCTTCGATTACGGAGGCGGTACAAAAAGCGAACAACAGCGATGACCTCCTGGAGGTGATCCTGGACCTAGGGCGCGTGCCCACGGCAAGGTTTATTGATCGTGAGATCATTTTGCGCCCTCAAGAAGTTCAACGCGCTGACCTGGATTATGTCGTCGAGCGGATTGGCGAATTCGACGCCGACAACCGCGCCGGAATCGAACGCACCCTGCACCGCATCTCTGCCATTCGCAACCGCCACGGGCATATTGTCGGCTTGACCTGCCGCGTCGGGCGCGCCGTCTATGGTACGACTGACATCATCAAGGATTTAATCGAAAGCGGTCGCAGCCTGTTGATCTTGGGTCGGCCTGGAGTAGGGAAAACCACCATGCTCCGCGAAGCAGCCCGTATTCTGGCAGAGACGAAACGGGTGGTGATTGTCGATACCTCCAACGAGATTGGCGGTGATGGCGATGTGCCCCATCCAGCGGTTGGCCGGGCGCGGCGCATGCAAGTCAGCACGCCTTCCCTCCAGCACGAGGTGATGATCGAGGCGGTCGAGAACCATAATCCCGAAGCGATTGTTATCGATGAAATCGGGCGCGAGCTGGAAGCCGCCGCGGCGCGTACCATCGCCGAACGCGGCGTGCAACTGATCGGTACAGCGCATGGCAACACCCTCGAGAATCTCCTGCTCAATCCCACCCTTTCCGATCTGGTGGGGGGGATTGAGTCGGTGACTCTCTCGGATGAGGAAGCCCGAAGGCGAGGCACTCAAAAGACTGTCCTGGAACGGCGCTCTCCGCCGACTTTTGATGTCCTGATCGAGATCCAAACCCGGGATCGGGTAGCGGTGCACCAAGATGTCGCTGCTGCAGTGGATGCGCTCCTGCGCGGTTATCCCTTGCCGCCGGAGATTCGCTCCCGTGATGAAGCGGGCGAAATTCACATCGAAAGAGCCGCCCTGCCGACGCGCCCCTTTGCCAGCCGACCAGGCAGCCAGCAGGGGTATCGGCGTCAATATAACGGGTATGAGAGCGAGATAGCTCGCCAGAGTGAAAGTGAACCGCTTCCAGAAGCCAAATCCCCTGCTCCCAATGGCTTGCCCACCGTGCGCATTTATCCTTACGGGGTGGCGCGCAACCGTCTTTCACAGGCTGCCCGTCGTTTGGGTGTGCCTGCTGTGCTGGTCAGTGAGCCTTCCCAGGCCGATGTTCTGGTGACCCTGCGCACCTACTACCGCAAGCGCCAACATGCCATCGTGGATGCCGAGCGCCGCAATATGCCCATTCATGTCCTGCGTGCCAACACCGTCAATCAGATGCAACAATTCCTTTCTGATTTGTACAATCTGGAGGTGGATTTTGGGCCGCACAACGGTGAGATGGACTACCTGCGCGAGACCCAGGCAGCCATTGAAGCGGTTTTGAACGGCGAGCGCTGGGTTGAACTCTCGCCGGCCAACGCTGCGATCCGCCGTTTACAACATCAGATGGCGCGTCAGGCGAACCTGGTCTCGCATTCCTACGGCAAAGAGCCCAATCGCCGCGTGCGCATCTTCCGCGATGGATGATCTATTGATGGGGATTATTTCAGTTCCGCCCATTAATCAACGCAAACGCACCCCGCAAGAAGCGATCGAGGATGTCGTGCGCCAGATTGCTCAGAAATTTCACCTGCGCACGATCATCCTCTTTGGTTCTTACGCATATGGGAATCCCCATCCTGAAAGCGATGTTGATCTCCTTGTCGTCATGGATAAGCCCACTAAAGAGACCCAGCAGGCGATCAGGATTACCCAAAGTCTGGAACGAGACTGGTTTGGACTCGATCTGATTGTTTGTACCCCAGAAAAACTAAAAAACAGGATTGCTCTCGGTGACTCATTCTTGAGACAAATCATCAGGAAAGGGAAAGTACTGTATGAAGCCCCTGACTGAGGAATGGGTTTCTAAGGCAGAAGATGAGACCGACTTAGAAGCGGATGAATATTAACCAAACTGGTATATTTATATCCCTCGAGGGGTCGGAGGGATGCGGCAAGACCACGCAGAGTCAAGCCCTAGCTGAGTTTCTCAAGCAGCAGGGTTATGATGTCCTGCTGACCCGTGAGCCTGGCGGCACAGCGATCGGTGAACAGATTCGCGCCATCCTTGGCGACCGGCAGAACACTGCCATGCACCTGCGCACGGAGATTTTGCTCTTTCAGGCTTCGCGCGCCCAACTGGTCGAGGAAGTGATTCGTCCCCATCTGGCGCGGCAAGGGATTGTGGTTTGCGACCGCTATGCCGATTCAACCCTTGCCTATCAAGGGTATGGCTATCGGCGCATCCCGATGGAACAGGTGCGCGCCCTGGTCGAATTTGCCATCGCCGGCTTACAGCCAGACCTGACGTTGCTGTTGGACCTGGACGTGCAAATCGGTTTACGCCGCCGCACCCGCGGGGGTGAAATCAACCGCCTGGACACCTACGAAATAGCGTTCTACCAACGCGTGCGCGATGGCTATCTGGAAATGGCGCGCCTTCAGCCAGAGCGATGGGTGATTGTCAACGCCGAACTACCGTTTGAGGTGGTTCAGGCAGAATTGCGCCGCCTGGTCTTGGAACGTTTACAAAGGGTTTAGAAATCGTCAAAATCTGATCCGCCGCCGTCGCCCTCTTCCGGTCCGGCCAGGTCGGGCATGGCTTTTTCAATTTCCTCCGGGCTTTGCCCGGCTTCGAGGCGGTCTACCACTTCATCAAACTCTGGCGGTAGTTCTTCTCCCAATTCGTTCCCCATGCGCCGCATCATTTTGCCTAATGCTTTGGGATCGTCTTCCAAACCAGCCAACAGGCTCGGATCGGCCAGCTCTTCCAGACGACTCTCTTCGGATTTGGCGATGCGCACCCGGGTGATGCGCCGTTGCACATTTGCGCTATTACAAAACGGGCAAGTCACCGCCCGAGTACCATATTCAGTATAGCTAAGAAAGATTTCAAAACGCCTGTGACAATCTAAACACCGATAGGGATAATAGGGCATTTTCTCACCTCCACGGCACACATCCTGATTTTGAAATTATAATCAGGTTGGGAGAAGTTTGACAATGCATTTACAAAGCGAGCCGTTATTAATTGTAATTTCCGGCACTTCTGGAGCGGGCAAGGATAGCGTGATCAAAGCGTTGCAGCAGCGCGGTTTGCCCATCCATTTTGTCGTGACCGCGACCAGCCGCCCCAAACGCCCCAACGAAGTGGAAGGGGTTGATTATCTGTTCGTCACTCGCCAACGCTTTGAGGAGATGATTGCCAACGATGAACTCATCGAACACGCAGTGGTCTATGGCGAGTATAAAGGAGTGCCCCGCCAGCAAGTGATGGAAGCGCTTGCCAGCGGCAAGGATGTCGTTTTGCGCGTCGATGTGCAAGGCGCGCTCACCTTGCGCAAGCAATTCCCCCAGGCAGTGCTGATCTTCCTGAGCGCCGAGGACTTACAAGAAGTGGCTGCCAGATTAGAGAGCCGCTCCACCGAAGAGGCTGAAGAACTGCGCCGTCGCCTGGATACTGCCCAGTGGGAGCTGGAACACCTTTGTGACTTCGACTATTGGGTGGTTAATCGCCGCGGCCAGTTGCAGCAAACGGTCGATATCCTGATTGCCATCATCCAGGCTGAACATCATCGCATTTGCCGTCAGCGAGGCTTGCCATGAACCTGGGTGACTTCCCTCCCAGCAGGTCGCAACTCGATCAAGTCTCAGGCGTACTACCGCCTTCTCCTCCAGCGGTGATGGTTCGTTATCCCCAAACGAAACCGCGAGTTACGTATCTGCTGATGGGGATTTGCATCGCAGTCTATCTGACTCAAATGGCAAGTGAATTCCTTTTGGGCACTGATCTGCCGGCTTTGCTGGGGATGAAGATCAACCAGGCTATCCTAAGTGGGCAGGTCTGGCGCTTTCTCACGCCGATGTTTCTGCATGGTTCCATCGTGCATATTGCCTTCAATATGTATGCTCTTTTTATATTTGGGCCTTCCCTTGAGGCGCGCTTCGGTTCGGGGCGCTTTTTGTTGCTCTTTCTGGTCAGCGGTTTTGTTGGCAATGTGTTCTCTTTTATCTTTTCGGAGGCGGCCTCATTGGGCTCATCCACGGCAATTTTTGGCTTGCTTGGCGCCGAAATGGTTTTCTCATACCGCAATCAGGGGTTGTTGGGCAGCGGCGCCCGCCGGGTGTTGATCAATGTGCTTACCGTTGCGGGAATCAATTTAATCATTGGTCTCTCGCCTGGCATCGACAACTGGGGACATATCGGCGGACTGGTGGGCGGCTCGCTGTTTACCTGGTTCGGAGGACCGCTTTTGGTCCTTGATGGCATTTATCCGAATTTGACGGTCGCTGACCGACGCGAATCTAGGACAGTTTTCCTGGCAGCTCTCGGCGTGGGTGGTTTCTTTCTCGCTCTGGCTGCTTTTTGGATGATTCTACGTCACGGAGGTTTATAGCAAGATGGAAGTTTTGGTCACCGGGGGAACCGGTTATATTGGCAGCCATACGGTGGTGGAGTTATTGCAGGCTGGCTATCAAACGGTCATTGTCGATAACTTAAGCAATAGCAAAGCGCAGGTTTTAGAGCGCATCGAAGAGATCACCGGTAAAGTGCCGCTCTTTTACCAGGCTGATTTGCGCGATGAGGCTGAAATGAAGCGGATTTTTAAAGCGCATTTCTTTGAAGCCGTCTTACATTTCGCCGGTTTGAAAGCGGTGGGCGAGTCGGTGGAGTTTCCCTTGCGCTATTACCATAACAACCTGACTGGCACGCTAATCTTGCTGCAGACCATGCAGGAATTTGGAGTCCATCGCTTGGTGTTCAGCTCATCCTGCACCGTTTACGGCGCCAATCAGGAAATGCCTTTGCGCGAAGACTTTCCTATTGCCCCTCTCAGCCCGTATGGACAAACCAAAGCGATGATCGAACAAATGTTGCGCGATCTGGTGGTCGCCGAACCGGGTTGGCAAGTTACTCTGCTGCGCTATTTCAATCCGGTAGGTGCGCATCCCAGCGGTTTGATCGGTGAAGACCCCAATGGCATCCCCAATAATCTGTTTCCGTATATCACTCAGGTGGCGGTGGGTCGCTTGCCTTATCTGCGTGTTTTTGGCAATGATTACCCTACTCCAGACGGCACCGGAGTGCGTGACTATATTCACGTAGTTGATTTAGCTATCGGTCACTTGCGAGCGTTGGAGAAGTTAACCCAACCAGGCCTGTTTGTTTACAATCTGGGCACCGGGCGCGGCTATAGTGTCCTGGAAGTCGTCAGAGCCTTCGAGAAAGCGACCGGTAAGAACATTCCCTATCAGATTGTTGAGCGTCGCCCTGGTGATGTGCCGATTGCCTATGCCGACCCAAGCTTAGCCCGGCTTGAGCTAGGCTGGCGCGCCGAACGAGGGATTGAGGAGATGTGTGTGGATGCCTGGCGCTGGCAGACCAAAAATCCTATGGGATATGAGTGAAAGGGAGCGATCAACGCTCTCCCCTCTCCCGCCGTGGGAGCGGGGCTGGGAGTGAGGGTTTGCTCCCCTCTCCTGCTCTGGGAGCGGGGTTGGGGGTGAGGGTCTCCCCTCTCCTGCTCTGGGAGAGGGGTTGGGGGTGAGGGTCTTCTCCCCTTGATCCCCAGCAGGGTGAATTGGGGGTTAATCCTCCAAGTTCCCGCTTGGTGATACCCTGAAACCCGGTATAATGTATAATAGGGTAACCTTCATCGCACTCTAAACCAATTGGAGGAAACAGACATGGCAGAGATTAACATTGAATTGCGCAAAAATGGCTCGATGAAACTTCCCGGCCCGCTGGTGTTGATCGATGAAAACGGCGAAGAGAAAGTCATCGACAAAGCTGTGGTGTCGTTTTGTCGTTGCGGCGGCTCGAAAGACAAACCCTTCTGCGATGGCACTCACAAAGAAATTGGCTTTGAAGGGCCTTCGTTCACGGTCAAGTTAAAAACAACGGAATAAAGACTGCTCCCAACACCTGTTTGATACGCTGAAAATCCTTTGCCTCTCACAAGAGACACGCTTCTCGATCATGCAGACCTGTGGCTGGCGACTGCGGGCTTGGGATTTGAGCCTGGTGGCAATCTGGTCTATCACTGATTTTGTCAGGCGATCAGTGACCTTGCACGAAGTTTGAAGAACTCATCTGGACGGTGGGATCAATATTCTTCAGCAACACTCCGGTCATCAAAGCATTCGCGAGAGCGATCAGCGGGAAGATGACCAATTCCATCGCGCTGACCGGCACTCCAACCCGCAACATATTTAATCCCATCACGCTCACTGCGGTGCCCAGGATCAGGAATTTGAGCATTCCCACCGAAGCCAGCAGGTAACCCCAGGGACGCCGGCGCAACAACAGGATACCCGACAGAATGCACAGCGGAACGACAATGGCTAAATCCATGGCCTGGATGAACATACTGGTGGTGTTTTCCAGGGCGGGAATGGCGCCTGCCGGGTAGGTAGCGGCAATGCGTCCGAACCAGGCAAGGAGCAAGAACCCGGCCGCAAAGAAGAGCAGGGCGGCAATCCAACCACGCGGCAGTTGAGCAGAAAAGTGAGCTGGCAGGGAGGCAACATCGAAAGACATCATCACCAAGACCAGAGCGAACAAGCTCAGGCTAAATAACGCCACATAAACCAGGAACAAGGGGTTGTATGCTGCGCCAAAACACATGGTGATATAGGTGTAAAGAATAAAGCCCAGTGTGCCAGCCAGTAACAACCGTCCGCGCAGAGAATTGTGCAAGCTCAGCCAAAAGGAGATCGCCAACAAGGGCAAGCCAAATACGAGCATGACCAGGTCGTTGGCTTGCATTTGAGCTGCGGAACTGACCGTGTCCCAGTAGTACAGGCCGCGGGCGTTAAGGGTCACTTGTTCGCCGCGGAAAGTGGTCAGCGGGTAGGGCGTACCTTCGGCGGGCCAGAGACCTGCCAGGGTGGCGACCAATGTCAGGACAAAAACCAGCGGGATAAGCCATTTGAGGGTGTTTTGGTATTTCATGGGAAACCTACTTTTTTGAAAAGGTTGGAAAGGAATTTACAAGCCTTTGTGTCTCCTTATCCTAAGGAAACGGTCTCAGCCCAGCGCCGAATGGCGTTCCAGTCGCGCTGGTCGGATTCAACCGCTTTGACCATGCTGGCGATGAAACGGTCGAGGAAAGAGAGGCGTGAGAAGTCCATTACACCGGTGAAGAAGACTTCGGGCGCATTCGGCAGGAGGGCGCGGACGGGGGCCGTGTAGGCAGCGCGTGCGGTCTGGCTGGCTTCGTCATCACCGGCGTTCAGCATGTGGACGGTGAACAGGGCGGCGGGCAGGCCATTGAGCACAGATTGGTTGGACTGGATGAATTTGACCATCTCCGGCAGCCAGTTGCCCATGCGGATGGCGCTGCCCAGAATGACTGCCTGGTAGCCATCGAGCGATGAGACCTTTTTGACCGGCTTGACTTCCACACTGAAGCCACGACCAGCGATTGTCTCGCCGAGGGTAGCGGCAATCTCCGCTGTAGAACCAGCCCGGGTGGCGTATGCAATCAGGATATGTTTATTCATTGGGTGTTCCTTTCTAAGGTTGAGTTCGGGGAATGATAACGGCGGGGCTTGCGTGGCAACGTACCCCAGGCCGGAGCAGGTGACGACCGAAGTTGCCAGTGCCAGCCCACTTAATTTGAGAAAATCGCGACGAGAAAGGTTTTGGTGAGTCATCTAGTTCCTCCAGTATTCATGGACAATGAGATGAGGAGACAACCAAAGTTGTGCAGGCTGCGCAGGATACCCAGCAACCCAGATTGATCGACCTGCAGGTTGGAGAGGATTAGAGCCTCCCCCTCCTGAATAAGTGTTGTCTCGGGCGGACAAAAGGCAGCAGTGAAATCAGCCTCCAATTTCCCGGCAATCGTCAGGGTATAGGTGTGAATTTGACTAAAGTTCGTAGCTGGGTTTGGATTCATGATTGTTCCTCATGTTCCCAGTGTACCCCCTCTTGTCGAATCATGGACTACCCGAAGATGTAGTCCGCTGGGGAAAAATCATGTAGTTTTGAACTACTCAAGCAAACCCAGTTCTCGCCCCCGCTCGATGGCTTTGACTTGCTTATCCACGCCTAATTTGCTGTAGATACTTTTGATGTGAAAGCGAACGGTATTCGTGCTTATCACCAATTGTTCGGCAATTTCGGCATATTTCATGCCTTGCGCCAGCAGTCGCAATACTTCCAATTCCCGTTGGCTAAGCGCCTCAACCAAACCCTCTTGGGGTTGTATCTTGGCGGTGGAACGCTCTTTTCTAGCGAATGCCTCTAGCAGGGTTTGGACATCTTCTGTCTTCTTCAACTGCTCTAGAATTCGGGCAACCTCAACTCCCTCCTCCACAAACGTGCGGATATATCCTTCTGATTCCCCTAAAACCAGGGCGCGCTCTAACCATGCAGCGGCAGTCTGGGCATCGCCCAATTTTTCGTACATTAAAGCTCCCAATACAAGCGCCAGCATGGTGGTATAGTTCCGTTGAGCGGCCTCTGCTAATGCAACGATCCTGTCCGCTAGTTCGACCCCCTCCAGGAGATCAGCTTTTTTACCCCGCTTCAGCAATAGACGCAGATAAGCGAGCTGGATTTCATCCGAGGCTTGAAGGGCAGCTTCTGCGGTTTGGATGCCACTCTGGCGCAAAATTGCCTCTGCTTCGGCGGTCTGGCCAACTGCAAGAAAAAATTGAACCTGATGGGCAAGAAAAGTTGGCTTCAACCAGCCAGGCGCACCCGTCTGGATCAACGCCTGTGCATCTTGAAGATTTTTTGCTGCGCTGTCCAGGTCTCCCTCTGCAAGAGAGAGGCGGACTAAATTAAGGCGGGAATAGACCAAAGAGGCCTGATGACCAAGCAGGGTTGCCAGTTGTATTCCACGCAGAAAATGATCCCGTGCTTGCTCGATCTGATTTCGCTCGTAATAGACCAGCCCTAATGCCCCATACACTACTCCGATGATGGGCGACACCGTCTCCCTGGAGCGCTCCATTTGTTCAATGATTTGCGCAGATACCTGTGCGGCAAAATTTAGCCGACCAAACTGGAGGTTCATCAGGATGAGGTGAGAGGTTGCCAGTGCACCAGTGACCGGATCGTCGGACTGACGACTGTAATGTACGGCTTGCTGTAAGGCGTGCACGGCGCGATCATATTGTCCCGCCTGGCGATAGCTTGCTCCCAGGCCCAGAGATGCCAGACCCATCACACGCACGTTATCAGGAGAGACAACTTCCAGCGACTTTTCAGCATCTTGGATGGCTTCTGAAATCTTACCCTGGGATTGCATCAGGTTGGCTTTCAATGCCAGGCATTCTGCCCATAAATCACCCGTTGCCGCGGCATTTTCCAGGGCCAACTCAACTTGTTGGAGATGGGATGCAACCTGAGCATAATTGCCGCGCAGAAGAGCCATCCAGGCAAAGACCAGGTTGGTGCGCAAATTTTGGGCGCGCCACTCTGCGGGCAGGGATTGCATCCACCTTTCAACCTGGCGTACGTACCCCTGATTTAACAATGTCCAAGCGTGCGTTTCAAGCAAGCTAACGGCGCGGGCAAAATCTCCGGCAGCCAGGGCATGATCGATTGCTTCCGAAGGCATGTCCTGGTTTTGGAACCAATCCGCTGACCGAAGATGGAGGACCTGAAGGCGATCTGGCTGGGAACGTCTCAAAACACTCAATAGTAAATCTGCGAACAGACGATGGTAGCGAACCCATTGCCCTTGGTCATCCAACGGAATCAAAAAGAGGTTGGAGGACATGATTTGCTCCAGCAAGGCTGCAGCATCGCTCCGTTGGGTTACTGCCTGACAAAGGGCGGCGTTGAACCTGGCAAGGATAGATGTCTGGAGCAGAAATTCTTGCACAGAAGGCGATTGTTGTTTTAGGACTTCTTCGGTAAGATAACTGAGAATGTAACGATGATCTCCCCTTAAGGATTCAATCACAGTAGCGGGGTCATGGCGCCCTTGCATGGAGAGGGCGGCCAATTGCAGACCCACGATCCAGCCTTCGGTACGCTCCTCTAAAAGGGCAAGATCGTTTTCGGAAAGGGGAATTTGCATCACATCTTGAAAAAAGCGAAGGGTTTCTTCGTGGTTAAAGCGCAAGTCGGCGGCGCGAATCTCGGTCAATTGAGCATGGGCGCGCAGGCGTCCCAGTGGCATGGGAGGGTCTTCGCGGCTGATAATTACAAACTGCAAGGGTAGGGGTTGAGCGATTAGTTCCTGCAAAATGCCAAGAATGAAGTTGTCCTGGATATACTGGAAGTCATCCAGTACGCAAACCAGGGGCGTTTGCGACGCTAACAGGTCTGCAGTTAATAACGCAATCAGAGTTTCAGACGGTGGAAGTTGATTGGCTTTTAGCAGAGCGATTAATTCCGTGCCGATGCTCTCGACAGCTTTTTGTAAGGCTGTCACCAGATACAGAAAAAAGCGCAATGGCTCATTGTCGGCTTCATCCAGGGAAAGCCAGGTGATCGTTCGTCGAGTGCTCTCGCGCCATTCTGCCAAGAGCGCGCTTTTTCCGTAACCCGTCGGAGCCGAAATCAAGATCAAGGGATGCTGATGACGCAACCCTTCTTCCATGCGTGAGACCAGGTGGGGACGCTTGACTCTCCGCACTGGTGCGGGCGGTGGGAAGAATTTGGTGGCAATTAAAGGAAGCGGTTTCATGAAAAAGCTACCATCTGCCAGGTTTTCCCACAGCAACGAATTGCATCGAACCCATCCGTTCAGATGGGTTTATCGGTTTGGAGCTGGATACTGGTGCAACTCTGGTCTGGATTTTACAATATTCTGCCGCCCTTGCCAACACCCTGATGGCTCTGCTGGTGCACGAAAAGGTTATCGGAGAATAAAAGTAATTTTAGCGAACTACTTTGTTCTGTAGAGATGGGGTAAAATCATTCCATGCTCGTCCTGGCTTCGAACTCTCCTCGGCGGCGCCAGCTTTTGACGTTATTAGGGGTGCCCTTTACCATCCAGGCAGTGGAAATCGATGAAACACCCCAATCTGGCGAAAAGCCGCTCGATTACGTGCAACGCCTGGCGCGCTCGAAGGCTCTGCAGGCGGCGCAGAAGATAGCTGCTTCAGCTTTCATCTTGGCTGCCGATACGACTGTGGCGATGGAAGAAGCCGCCGGCACCTGGACAATTTTCGGTAAACCCGCCGATGCGCAAGAGGCCGAGGAAATGCTGCTCCGCTTGCGCGGGCGAACACATTTTGTCTTCACAGGCTTAGCCTTGCTGCGCAATGCCGATGGTTCTTTATGGGAGGACGTGTGTATTTCGGAAGTCCCGATCCGCGATTTTTCAACTGCAGAGATGCGAGCCTATATCGCCAGCGGTGACCCTTTTGACAAAGCCGGAGCTTACGCGATTCAACATGCGGCTTTTCATCCGGTGGAGAACTTCTCGGGCTGTTTTGCCAATGTCATGGGTTTACCGCTCTGCCATTTGGCGCGATTGCTGGCTGGAGCCGGAATATCTGGAGAGCAACACGTTGCCCTGCAGTGTTTGCAATCGCTAGATTACGACTGCGCTGTGACTGACAGATTGAGATAAAACCTCCACAGCAGGTTCCATGCAGGCCTGGCTTCTGCCGAAAGCGAAATGATGATGCCTTCAACAGGCAAACCAGACTAGATGGGCACAGAAAAGCCTAATTTTTGGCATTTAGACATCTGTCATAGTTAAGTATATGAGTTAATTCCTATACTTCACATTGAATATTTGGTCTATAATTAATGCAAGAATAATCCATAGTTCTTTCTTTTCTTCCCGAAGCTGCTGTGAACATGAAGTATGCAGGAGTTCAAATGAGGAGGTGTGTATCGGTTCTTTTCCCAAAGCTCTTTCTTCCATAACCTAACATCATAAGAATTTGGTAGAGAGGAGAATAGATCATGAAGGTATCCCCACTGATCGGTATACTGGTTTTTATGTTTGCCTTTGCCCTGGCAGGCTGTCAATCTGCTACGCCTGCCCCTGTCACCCAAGCGCCTGCCGAACCGCCAGCTTGCCCAACCGCCGTTCCCTGTCCCCCCGTTGTCGAACCGCTCGTAAAACAAGTGCCCTTTGAACAGCAATGGGCTGCCTCGGGGCACAACAAGGCCGATTCTGAAGCCTTCACCTACTGGAACGAGAGCCAGGAGAAAGCTATTCCGGTAGAGTGCGCCAAGTGCCACGGCGAAGCCGGTTTTCTGGATTTCCTCGGCGAGGATGGAACAGCAGCCGGTGCGGTAGATAATCCTGCCCCGCTCGGTACAACCGTAACCTGTGTTACCTGCCACAACGCAGCGACAGCAAAGATGACCACTGTCGCCTTCCCATCCGGCGCTGAAGTTACAGGGCTGGGCGGCGAAGCGGTCTGTATGCAATGTCATCAAGGGCGCGCCTCCAAACTCAGCGTCGACGGTGCATTGGAAAAAGCTGGCTTGACCAACAATCTCGATCAACCCAACCCCGAATTAGGTTTTGTGAACATTCACTATTATGCGGCTGCTGCAACCCTTTATGGCACGATAACCAAAGGTGGTTATGAATACGACGGTAAGCGTTACGATTATAAAAACGACCATGTTGAAGGTTTTGACACCTGTATTGGTTGTCATAACTCCCATACCCTTGAACTCAAGCTGGAAGCCTGTGCCACCTGTCATCAGGGGGTTGCCAGCGTAGAAGATGTGCGCAAGATCCGCATGGCTGGTTCCGAAGCCGATTATGACGGCGATGGAGACATTAAGGAGGGCATTGCCAGCGAAATTGAAGGCTTGCAAGAGATGCTCTTCACCGCCATTCAGGCCTACGCTACCGAGGTTGCCGGGCAGGCAATCGGCTATAACCCGCAAGCCTACCCCTATTTCTTTGCCGACCAGAATGGTGATGGCGCCATTGACGAGAGTGAAGCCAATTTCAACAATCGTTATCAGAATTGGACCGGGCGCTTGCTCAGAGCAGCTTACAACTATCAGACCTCCAAGAAAGATCCAGGCGCCTATGCTCATGGCGGTAAGTACATTGTCCAACTGCTGTATGACTCGATCGAAGACCTGAACACCAAACTCTCATCGCCGCTCAGCCTGGCGAAGGCGCGGCGTATTGATCCGGGGCACTTTGCTGGCTCAGAATATGCTTTCCGATACTGGGATAAGGATGGCGAAGTGCCCGGCATTTGTGCCCGTTGTCACACTGCTTCGGGCTTACCAACCTACCTGAAGAACGGGGTAAATATTGCCGCAGCTCCCTCCAATGGCCTGAACTGCGCCTCCTGCCATAACGACTTAGCCACCTTCACCCGCTTTGAGGTTGGTGCAGTCACTTTCCCAAGTGGGGCAAAGCTAGACTTCGGCAACGCAGATGCGAACCTGTGCTTGAACTGCCACCAGGGGCGCGAGTCCACAGTGAGCATCGATCGGGCCATCCAGGCCGCTGGCGTCCCGAACGATCAGGTCTCCGAAGCGCTCACCTTTCGCAATCCTCACTATTTTGCCGCCGGGGCAACGCTCTTTGGCGATGAAGCAAAAGGTGCCTATCAATTTAGCGGCAAACAATATGCTGGGCGCTTCCAACATGTGGAGAAATTCAGCACCTGCATCCAATGCCACAGCGCCCATGCCCTGGAAGTCAATGTCCAGGAGTGTAGCGATTGCCATACCAGTGTCAATAGTCTGGCTGACCTGCGCGCTTTACGGCTAAACACGCAGGGTGACTTTGATGGGGATGGCGATGAAACCGAAGGCCTGGCTGGCGAAGTAGAAACCATGAAGGAAAAACTCTACGCTGCCATTCTGGAGTATGCCAGCACGAAAGCCGGCGCGCCCATCGTCTATGACCCATACGCTTATCCGTACTACTTCAACGACACCAATGCGAATGGGGTGGTGGATCCCGACGAGGCTGTCTTCCCGAACGCCTACAAGAGTTGGACGCCCAACCTGTTGCGCGCCGCATATAACTACCAGTGGGCGCAAAAAGACCCCGGCGCGTATGCCCACAACGCCAGATACATCTTGCAAGTTCTCTACGACAGCATTCAGGCAGTGGGCGGAAGTGTCAGCGGAATGAAACGCCCGTAAAATTCTCTCGGAATCTAAAGCGTGCGCAGGCGTTGGCTTGCGCACGCTTTATACTTAAATGAATGGGCGGCAACGGATCGGTTAGTATCTTGACAATGTCAATTTACCTACCAGAGGCTCTAATTTGCAGGGCAGACCGTCCACGAATAATTCACGAATGCACGAATAGCGCTGTCATTCGTTTATTCGTGATCAATTCGTGGACGGTTTTCTCAGCAAATTATCTACACGACTTGTGATGGTAGGTTGTTACCATTAAGTTTACGTTTGCCGAAATATCTACATGAGCAAGTGCGTGAATTGGCAAAGGAAGAAGGTATTTCTGTCAACCAGTTTATCGTGCTTGCAGTTGCTGAAAAAATTGCGGCAATTTCTACCATAGAGTATTTAGAAAAACGTGCCAAACGTGGCAGTCGGGAGAGATTTTTAGAAATTCTTAACAAAGCCCCGGATGTCGAGCCAGAAGAGTTTGATAGAATGTGACGAAGGCTTCCACCTCCCGTACACACCATCTGTTTTTGGAGAGTGAGGTATTCGCCCAACCTGTGCTATCAGCCAATAGGAGTCCCTTAAGTCGTGCAGTGGCTATTGCGCCAGCCGTTGCACGACCTACACTTTCGTTCAGTTTTTACGTTTTATCGAAATGCATCCAATCCAACCCACTCAATCCTTGTCACACAGATTAGCTCAAGTGACCACCCTTTTCTTGAAATTGGGCATTACTGCTTTTGGCGGACCAGCCGCGCATATTGCCATGATGCACGATGAAACCGTACGAAGGCGTAAGTGGCTCAGCGAGCAGGAATTCCTGGATTTAGTCGGAGCGACAAACTTAATTCCTGGTCCGAACTCGACAGAAATGGCGATTCACCTGGGTTATCTCCGCGCCGGATGGCTCGGACTGATCGTCGGTGGGCTTAGTTTCATTTTGCCGGCCATGTTTATGGTGATGGGATTGGCATGGGCATATGTGCAATATGGGACTACCCCTCAAGTAGAGTGGTTGCTATGCGGTGTCAAGCCGGTAGTCATTGCGATTATCATCCAAGCACTTTGGAACCTAGGCCAGAAGGCAATCAAGAGTCGCATGCTTGCAGCTGTTGGGGTAATGGTTCTTATTGCGTATTTCTTTGGGGTCAACGAAATTTTCCTGCTTTTTGCGGGCGGACTGTTGACCATGATGGTCACGAACTGGCAAAGATTGAGAAAGCAACCAATGAGTTTCTTTCTCATCCCGATATTTACTGCACAGAAAGTCTTATCGCTCTTCACAATGGCTTCCGTTCCTTTTAGTTTGCCATTGTTGTTTTTCACCTTTCTGAAAATTGGCGCGGTGCTCTATGGCAGCGGTTACGTTCTGCTGGCTTTTCTGCGCGCCGATTTTGTGGTGCGTTTGGGTTGGCTCACGGATAAACAAATGATTGACGCAGTTGCTATTGGTCAGGTTACACCTGGCCCGGTTTTTACAGCCGCCACATTCATTGGTTTCATTCTGGGAGGAGTGCCAGGGGCGTTATTGGCAACCCTGGGTATTTTTCTGCCCGGCTTCATTTTCGTGGCTATGGTAAATCCGCTGATTCCTCAAATCCGCAACTCACCCTGGGCAAATAGCCTGTTGGATGGAGTAAATGTTGCCTCGTTAGGGTTAATGGCTGCTGTGACGTGGCAATTAGGCAAATCGTCACTAATTGACCTCTTGACGGTTTTGGTTGCGACGATTTCTTTCGTGTTAATAGTTCGATTCAAAATCAACTCAACGTGGCTCATTCTCGGCGGTGCGATCGTAGGATTGGGATATGCTGTGTTATCGTAAGTTCATCCCGTTCGATGACTTCGCCGTCTAATCTGCGCATTCAACCGAACGCTTCGCTCACTTCACGACGGCTGAAGCGCGTGCCGTTAGGCGCTTGCCCCGCGAAATGATGGAGAGAGAACAATGTCTTTTGTAACGTCGCTAAAAAACCTCTTTGCGTATTACGTATCAGTTTTTATCTGGTCATTTTTGAATCCTTATGGGCTGGCACAGACTTTACAACAAACCGTGGGGCAATTTATCGCCATTGTTCGATCGGTTGTAAAAGGCGTTGTGTATGATGACACGGTGAGTTTTGTTTTGCCATTTGAAGGAACCTGGCAGGTTGTGAATGGTGGTATTCGCAAACAAACCTCCCATTCGTGGAATCTCGTCGGGCAAAGGTACGCTTATGATTTTGTCGTTGTTGATCAGCATGGAAAAACCTATCAAGGCAGTTTAAGCGAGCCGGAAAATTACTATGCTTTTGGGAAATCTATCCTTGCTGCCGCAGATGGGATTGTAGAAGACGTACGGAAAAATATTCAAGATTACAAGCGAGCGGGAACAGGGTGGGTCGATATTACAACTCCTGATATACGGGGAAACTATGTTGTGTTAAAACATGGCTCGGATAGATATACACTCTACGCCCATTTGAAAGCCGGTAGTATTTTAGTAAAAAAAGGAGATTTTGTTGTTGCAGGACAGAAAATAGGTGAATGCGGGCATTCAGGGCATTCTTCAGAACCCCATTTACATTTTCAATTCCAAGACAGGTCTGATTTTTATACCGCTATTGGTTTGCCCATAAAGTTTCGGAATTTTATGCGCCTGCAAAATGACGCCCAAGAATGCGTCGCACTTGGATTTATTGAACAGGAACAGTTGGTGTACAATGTCAATACTTGTCTGTCAGGATTAACTGAAACTGTAGAATTTATCAAACCGAAAATATCCGACCTGGTATGGAACATGTTTGTCTCATTCTTTACCATTCTGGGAATTTTCGTACTTGTGGTGCGAGTTATCGAATTCGTTCTGAATTTATTGTAAAGTACCCAAGCTGTGCTTGCCCTTATTTCTCCTCACTGCACTGCGCGGCGCAGATGAGGCGTAGCCCGTTGGGCAACAGTGGATAGATCCTTTGTTGACTGGAAATTTCGATTAAATTGAGTTTCATACCTGATATTTAAGGAGCGCAAAATGCTTAAGTATTCCATACCAAAATTCCCTGCAGCCAATGTGCAGGCTGCAATTGAATATTATGAAAAGAAAATGGGCTTCACAAGGCTTTTCGATTACGGCGATTATGCCGCTGTCAAGCGTGACGCAGTAGAAATCCACCTTTGGGCTTGTCAGGATCAAAATATCGCCCACAATACTGCTTGCAGGGTAGCCGTGGATCAAATTGAAGCCCTGTATACGGAGTACATGCAAGCGGACGTTATTCACCCGAATGGAGCAATGGAAGAAAAGCCTTGGGGAGTGAAAGAGTTTGTGGCACTGGATTTGGATGGCAATGGCATATTTTTCTTTGAAGAACGCTGATTGTTCTCTCTAAGATGGATAAAAAAAATAGGTGATGGATCATTGCGATACTGCTGCTTATTGTGATGTTTGCCCCTGTTATTTTGCGAAGGTTGTATCCCCTTCAACCTCCGCATTATCAGGAAGTAGACATTGCCGAGCCAAAGTATCGGGTAGTAGTCTTTGACAACAAAAAGAAAAAATTCGGTCTGGTATGTATGTTGTTTTTTTTCAACGGGAAGGGATCTTTTCCAGCCACCGTTATCATACACGGTTCAGGTAGATGTCATAGAAATAGTCGGCGGCTTTTGATGCTTAGCCAAGATCTGCAAAAAAGGAGCTGTGGCCTTGGTACCTGACAAGCACAACTCACAAAAATCTCAAGGAGATTTCGATGATTGAGGGTCAACTTTTTACGCAATCCCACCAAAAGACCATCCTGAGATTCAACAATGATGTGTTGGAAGATTTTTATGGAAACTCGAATGGTCAAACCCATCGTTATCATGTTGGTCATATGGAGTCCATTGAGCTGATATCGTAATTACCTACCAAAGGCTCTATTTGGCAGGACAGACCGTCCACGAATATTTCACGAATGCACGAATAGCGCTTCCATTCGTTTATTCTTAGTCAATTCGTGGACGGTTTTCTCAGCAAATTATCAACATTATTTGTGATGGTAGGTTGTTACCTGATAACCGAGAAAAGTGGAAAGCACTTTCTCGTGATGAGAACCAAATTTCACACGCGCACGGAACAGGTAGCCGACAAAGCACTGTTAAAAAACCCAGGAGTTGGTCGCAGAAGTCCGACGGGCAATGCAATCGACACCCTTTGTTTTATATCACGAACCTTGAATGACGGCTACCCTTAGACGTGAGGAAGGCGAGACGATAACAACAATCATTCACATCACAAGCGAACATGAGTGGGAGCAAGCTTTGCGTCTTGGGCGGTATGCACCTGAATCCCTGGCGCGCGAGGGCTTTATTCATTGCTCGAACCCGCAGCAGGTCATTCGGGTTGCCAATGCTTTATTCCGCGGCCTCCATGGCCTTGTGCTGCTCCATGTCGAGGTAGAGAAGCTCTCTTCAGCAGTAGT
>DAOTZA010000155.1:0-22145 GCA_034434515.1 Anaerolineales bacterium
TATTCCAGAAAGGCAAGCAACCATTCGCTTGTGGCTGTTTGCCTTTTCATTCCCAAAAGAAAGGAGAGGCCGTTGGGTAACATTATCATTTGAGAGAATGAATGGCTTTCGGTAACATTATCATTTGGCTTGACACGAGGTTCTATTTGGCAGGGCAGACCGTCCACGAAGTTTTCACGAATGCACGAATAGCGTTTCCATTCGTTTATTCGTGGTCAATTCGTGGACGGTTTTCTCGGCAAATTATCAACACGACGTGTGATGGTAGGTTGTTACCCTAAATCCTTGGTTAATAAGCGTGTTTCACCAGAGATGATTCTTTACTCTCTGTGGTGAATTGAACCATAGAACGATTGATTCACGCTTGCGGGCCCACGATGCTAAAAAGCCGTCCCGCTCAAGTTTGGCGCCTGGGCTGAACGCGCATCCACACGCCCGGGCGTGGTTCCAGGGTGGCGCCCATGTGGGCATGAATGCGCTCGGATTGCAGCGGTTCGAAGCTGAAATGGCGCAGCAGATAGGTTAAGACCAGGCGCGCTTCCAGTTGGCCGAAGGCTGCTCCGATACAGGCGCGCGGTCCGCCGCCGAAGGGAACGAAGGAAAACGGCGGCGTTTGCCGCCCGCTCAGAAAGCGTTGCGGGCGAAATTCATCGGCTGCCTCCCAAATGCGCCGATCGCGGTGGGTGAGATAAATCGAATAAAACAGACGTTCGCCGGCCGGGATGACCCCTTCTTCCAGTTCGAGCGGCTGGGCGACGCGCCGGTTGCCAATGTGGATTGGAGGATACAGGCGCAATGCCTCTTTGATGACCGCGTCTAAGAACGGCGCTTTTTCGCTCTGGTCTATTGCGGCGGCCAGTTCCTGCATCACGGCGGGGTGCTGGCCGAGCAAGACGAAAACCCACGCCAGCAGGGCGGTCGAGGTGTCATGCCCGGCGATCAGCATGGTCAGCATCTGATCCCGAATCACCTCGTCTGAATAATCCGCCTCGATCAACGCTTGCAGCAGATCGGGGCGGGGCTCGCCGGCGCGCCGTTTGGCGATCAGACCATACAAATAGGCGTCCAGTTGGCGCAGCGGAGCGGTGAAGGATGGCCGCGGCATGCGGCGCCAGAGGATCCACGCTCCCGGCGAGATAAAGGCAATGGCTTTGAGTATCGGTTGCCAGAGGTAGGGTAAGTCCTGAGCGATATCCTCACTGAACAAGGCTTGAAAGATGATCAACAGGGCGATCTTGCGGCTCTCCACCAGCATATCCACCACCTGGCCGGCTTGCCAGCGGTCGGAGATGCGCTTTGCCTGGGCGATCATCATCTCGGCATAGGCGGGCAGTTGGGCGGGGTGCAGGGCGGGCTCCATCTGTTTGCGGTAAGCCTCGTGTTCAGCGCCGTCCACTACCAGCACGCCGCGCCGCAACAGATCGGTCACCGGGTCGGTATTGCGCCACAGCAAGCGCTCGCGCTGGGTGACCAGCACGGCGCGGTTGGCGTGCGGTCCAAAGACGACATAGGGATGAAAGGCCGGCAGCGGGATTTGGAACAAATAGCCGATTTCATCCGCCATCACTTGTAGGGGAGCCAACGGCGAGCCGCTCTTGAGCCAGGCTTGCAATACTCGGATACCGATGTCGGGCGGAAGTTGTCTATTCATTAGGAGATCTACCCTCGGCTCGTCTCGGGTTAATCAACCGTCAATCAGCGCAGCGGTGGAAAGAGATCGCCGTGTCGCTGCAGGTATTCATCCAAAATCTCTCTGGCAACCTCCACGCCGGGCACCAGCGGATGCAATGTCAAAGCGGTGAGTGCTTTGGCATAGGAGCCTTCCACAGCCGCCTCGATGGTCAAGCGCTCGTAGGCTTTCACCTGTTGCATCAGCCCCAGGCAGTGGGCGGGGATGTCACCCACGCTGAGGGGCTGAATCGCTCCTGCGCTCACCCAGGCCGGAATTTCGACTACCTCCTCGCTTGCTATGCCGTGAATCGCACCCTGATTGGGGATATTGAGAATCATCTGGCGCGGTGCGTTGCCGTTCAGCGCTTCGATCAGGTCGAGCGCCACGCCGGCATATCCTTCGGAGGAGAGCGATTCGGCCAGGGCTTGATCGAGTTGTTCCAGGTTGTGAGCCTGGCCGCTTTCGTTGACCATGTAGGTTGCGCCGCGCCGTTTGAGATACGCCTGATAGGCGCGCAACATGCCTTCGTAGTCTTCGGCAGCCCGCAAAGCGCTGAGTTGGGCGAACAGACTCTCGTTCCAGGTTGCCAGTTGCTCGCCACGGCTGATGCCTGCCTGCAGGATGTTTTCGACTGCCCGGCGGGTGTGGTAGTAATAGTAGAGATACTCGTTGGGGATCATCCTCAGGGTATTAATCAGCGTGGGGTCGAAAGGCAAACCGGGCACGCGATCTAACTGGCGAATGAGCTCCAGAAAGCGGGGCAGGTGATCCTGCCCCTGATACAATACTCTGCGGATCCACCCCAGGTGATTCAAACCGAAATAATCGAGCAACACCTGTTCAGGAGCGGCGTTGAGCAAAGCTGCCAGGGCACGGCGCAGGGTGTGCGGGGCGTCGCAGATGCCCACACTACGTTGCCAGCCGCTGACCCGAATCAGCGCCTCTGCCAGCAACCCGGCCGGGTTGGCAAAGTTGATCAGCCACGCCTGCGGACAAAGCTGAGCCATTTTTTCAACCACATCCAGCAAGACCGGCAGGGTGCGCAGCGCCATGGCAAAACCGCCAGGGCCGGTCGTTTCCTGCCCCAGAACCCCATGGTTCAGCGCCACCCGCTCATCGATGGCGCGCCCAGCCATGCCGCCGACCCGAAAGGTGGTGATGACCGTATCAGCGTTCTGGAGCGCTTCTTCCAGCGCGGTGGTGCGCAAAATGCGAAAGCGCGGCGGATTGGCCGCTTCGAGCGGGGCGGTGAGGGCGGCGATCAGATCGAGATGTTCGGCGTTGATATCCATCAGGGCAAGCTCGCTAAGCCCCAGCCGGGACTGGCGTAGCAAAATGGCTTGGATGATGAGCGGTGTACGCAATCCGGCTGCGCCTAAGATGGCAATCTTGATTCCCATAGACTATCCTTGCAGGGCTAACAGGTTTTCGACAAAGGGGTGGAAACGCACATAGCGATAGGCTTCGGCGTATGCCACGCCGATGCGTTGCCCGATTTCGGCCGCCTGGGCGCGCATTGCCCAGGCTAAGGCTTGCAGGGGATCATCCAGCACCTCTCCCAACAGGGCGCGCAAATCCAGACCGGCCAGGCCTGCCTGGCGCATGACATCTTCGACCAGAAACCGCACCTGGCTGCGATGTTCCCCAAGGGCAGCAATTTTGCGATCGATGGTCTGGCTGATGTCCACAATTTTATTGGCGTTGGGGAGATGTTCACTATAGAAGTATTTTTCGACCACGAAGTGCGCTTCCAGGCCCTGTTCGAGGTGTTCGGGGTGCATTAATGGCAAACTGGCAAAGTGAATGGCGTCTGAGGCTGCCCAGGCAACGGCGCGATGATCGGGGTGCACCTCATACGGCGCAAAGGCATCTTCGGCAACCACGATGTCGGGTTTGACTTGCCGGATCAGGCGAATGAACTGCTCGCGCAGCAAGCCCGGCGGTAGGGTATCCACTTCCAGGTCGGGGTGATTGAGAAAGATGGGTGGTTCGGCGCCGAGGGCCTCCGCGGCGCGGTGAGCCTCGGCACGGCGAAGCTTTGCCAGGCTCTCGGCATCGTGTTCAAACGAACCACGCCGCCCATCGCTGGCAATGGCAATGATGACCCGGGCGCCTTCAGCGATCAAATTGGCAAGCAAACCGCCGGCAAAGAACTCGGCATCGTCGGGATGTGGGACAAGGGCAAGCACCGTTTTGGACATCAGACCTCCTGGTAACAGATGATCTTCATCGAGTCCCCTGCAAAAAAGCACCGCAACGGGCTTTGAGAGGAGAAAGTTTTATTACCACAGAGTGCACAGAGAACACGGAGAGCAGAGAGAGTAATTTTCTCTGTGCTCTCTGTGTACTCCGTGGTGAGAAAAGCCTGGTGGGGAAGGAGGTTTTTCGCAGCGGCCTCATCTATTGAACAAATTCTAAAATCCAGACTCCCGGGAAAGCCTCCCCGTTGGCGGCCGTGCAGGAAGGTGCGCTCAGGTTGAAAACCGGCTCTCCACCGCTGGCGATGCGCAGCGAATAGACGACCTCCGCCTGCATGGCAAAATCGGCATAGCCTAACCCTAACTCGGGTTTCAAACCGGTGAAGAAACGGTCTTCACCTCCCTCCCAGTTGATGATAATCTCAACCCCTGGCAGTTCGTTGCCTTGCGCATCCCAGACATATACGATGATCAACCCCTTGCCCAGGGCAGGGTCACAAACGGCCTCGCGTTTGCGCAGGACAAACGGCTTTTGCGGTGAGGTGGTTGGCTGCGGGGAGGCGAGGGTTGCTGCCGGCGAGGAGATGGTTTCGGCGGGAGAAGGGGTGGCAACCGACCCTGCAGGAGAAGGAGAAACCGCAGCCGGGGGAGATGGGCTGGCGTTGGCGGGTGTCGCCACGGTAGGAGCGAGCAGGGTGGCTTGCGCCTGAGCAAGGTCGGCAGCCAGCAAGCCTAAGGCGCGGGCTTCATCAGCCACTTTGCCCTCTGCCAGCCAGCGCTGCGCCTGGGCAGCCAGAGCGTTATAAGGGTCGGAATCTTTCAACAGGGCAAGCCGCGCCCGGGCGCGCACCAGATCGCCGCTTGCCAGATATGCCACGGCAATCAGGGCACGGTATTGATCTTTGTCGGCGGCCGCAAGCAGGTCTGGCGAAAGGTCAGTGTATTGCACCGGTTGAAGGTATAACGAATAAACCAAGCCAATTGCCAGACCCAGAAGCAGCCCGGTAAGCAAATACAAAGAACCGCGCCGCTCGTTCATGGCACGCCCGTCCCGACCAGGGGGGTTAGGCTTTCGACTGCCGTCAGCAGGGCGCGCATTTTCTGCAAGTCGGAGTCGCTGTAACCGTAGCGCTCACCAAAGTTGATCGCCTGCTGAATGATTTCTGCGGGTTGTGAGCGCTGGAGAAACACCAGCCGCGCAATCGCAGCCGCCAGATTTTGATCGGCAGCGTAGGCCTCGGCAATCATCAGAACCACATCGCTCTGGTAATCGATGCGTAATTGCGCCGCGCGCTGCTCGGCGGAGGCGGCCGGAGCGCGCAACCAGCCAATCCCAACCCCGGCTGCGGCGCCGAAGGCAATTGCGAGCAGAAAACGGATCCAGCGTCCTAACATCTCTCTTCCCGTAGGATTTTCTCTATCTCCTTTTTGACATGCGGCAATCGTTCGGTAATCGCTTTCCAAACCAAATGGTAATCCACTTCAAAGTAAATATGGATTAACTTATCTCGCATACCAGCCATTTCTTTCCACGGTACTACAGGATGCTTCTGACGGATTTCATGGGGTATTTGTTTTACTGCTTCTCCAGTGAGTTCAAGTTGACGCATTCCAGCACTGGCGGTCTTATCATCAAAAACGCATCCAGATCCATCCCAGCAATAAACGCTTCAATGCTTTGGATAGCAGCGAGAATATCCTGCAAGAATATAGTGGTATCTCTCATACGGGAATGGCTTCGAGAAGCACAGTCTCGCGGATTTCTGGGCGAAGAGCCTTTTGGGAAATCACGTCCACGGGTCTTTGAAAAATCTCTTCCAGGAACAGCGTCAGACTTATCCAATGAAATAAATCTGCCTCACGGTCAAACTCTGCAAGGATATCAATATCACTGTTGCTATCCTGTTCTCCACGGACGAATGAACCAAACAAGCTAATTTCTTTGACCTTGTATCGCTCAGCAAGGAGGGGTTTCAGCTTTCTCAACTTGTTCAGAATCTCTTCTGTGTCCATAAGCAGCCTCCTTATCATTTTACCATAGCGGGCTAATCCCGAGTCTGGCGGCTGACCATCCCCGGAGATCGCCAGAAAGCACGAATAGCGCCGTTATGCGTTGCTTTGTTGCCTGTTCGTGGATAGTTTTTCTCAAATAACTGCGCAACTTGTGATGGAAAGATCTAGCTTCCTTTGAGAGCTTCGGTCTTTGAACCCGGCTGAAGCTCACCTGATGGCTGGAAAACGCTCATTTATGGCTGGCAACGGCACTCCAAAGTTCGCCGTGTTTGGAGTACAATTGGGAGCAAAACGATGGAACACCGGGCATTGGATCGACGCAATCTCTCTATGTTAATCCTGGCGCACATGCTCACCGACCTCAATCAGGGGGCAGTCCCGGCGCTCATTCCTTTTCTGGTCGCTCAACAGGGATTGAATTATCTGGGGGCTTCGGGCATCACCGTTGCCGGAACGCTGATTTCATCCATCCTGCAACCTCTGGTGGGCTTTCTCTCGGATCGGCGCTCGCTTTCCTGGTTGCTGTTTTTGGGGCCGGGGCTGGCTGGGCTGGGACTGGGGCTGAGCGGTAACCTGTCAGGGTATGGCTGGGTATTGCTTGCCATTCTGACCAGCGCCATTGGGGTGGCGGTCTTTCATCCCGAAGCCTATCGCTACGCCAATTACTACTCTGGCCTGCAAACTGCGACGGGTATGGGCATTTTTTCGGTGGGCGGTACGCTGGGGTACGCTATGGGTCCCCTGCTGCTGACCTTCCTGGTCGTGCAAGGGGGATTATCCGCCACGGCCTGGATGAGCCTGCCGGCTCTGTTTGTGGCAATCTATTACTTTTTCCAGCAAGAGCGATTGCGTTCTGCCCGCCTCCAGCAGCAGCAAGCTCTCCTCCAGAGCGGCCAGACGGATTGGCGGGCGATGTCTTTGTTACTCTCGGTCATCGTTTTGCGCTCGATGTCTTACTACTGTCTGGCGACTTTTGTACCGCTCTACTTGATTAAGGCGCGGGGCTTCTCAACGCCGCTGGCAAACAGCGCCCTGACGGTGATGTCGATGGGCAGTGTAGCAGGAGCCTTGCTGAGCGGGCCCATCGCCGATCGAATTGGGCGGCGGCGCATCCTGTTCTGGATGGCTTTGATCATCAGCCTCTCGGTTCTGCTTTTTGTGTTCTCCCCCAGCCTGCTCTCATTTGTCATCCTGGGTCTGGCAAGTGCAGCCCTTTCAGCCTCGTTTACGATTTCCATGGTGCTGGGGCAATCGTATGGGCGGGGCAATCTGGGATTGGCTTCGGGTTTGACGGTCGGTCTGGCGGTAGGGGTAGGCGGTCTGAGCACGCCGATCTTCGGCTTCCTGGCTGACCGCATCGGATTATCCACCGCCCTCTCCGCTGTGGCGATTTTGCCCTTGCTTGCTGCCGCCTTGATCCTGGCCTTACCGGCGGAGTCGCAATGAACTTTGATGAGAAAGCCCGCGATTGGGATCTGAACCCGGCTCGCCGCGAACGGGCGCAAGCCGTGGCAGAAGCCATGCGCCGCCAGATTCCCCTGCACCGCCGCATGACGGCTTTAGAGTACGGCTGTGGCACCGGCTTGCTCAGCTTCGAGTTAGCCAACGACCTGGGGCAGATTTTCCTTGCCGATCGTTCGGCGGGGATGCTCGCCGTTTTGGGCGAGAAAATTGCTGCCGCTCAAGCATCCCATCTCTTCCCCCTGCAGCTCGATTTGTTGACCGACCCCCTACCCGAGCGGCGGTTCGATTTAATCTACAGCTTGATGACCCTCCATCACATCTGCGATACACCGCGCATTTTGAGCTGCTTCTACCAGCTCTTACTTCCTGGTGGCTATCTCTGTATTGCCGACCTCGATCAGGAAGATGGCAGTTTCCACAAGGAGCCTTTTGAGGGGCATTTCGGTTTTGATCGCCAGGCCCTTGCCAGACTGACAACGGCGGTGGGCTTTGAGGTTTTAGGCTTTGAGACGGTCTATGAGATGGTTAAAATCGTCGAAGATCAACAACGTTCTTATCCCATCTTTCTGATGACCGCTCGCAGGCGTTGAAGGTATTGATCTGGAATTAAGGAGCGATTCCCGATGCTCAAGCGGCAAATACTGACTTGAACGGCACAGTATGGCGCAGTTTTGCGCCAGCAAAAGCCCCGCCTGGGCTGCTGAGCAGGGAATCGTCAGGTCTCCCGCCGGCGGAACAGGCCGGCCTTTGCTTCTCGCCGCGCCAGGGTTAGGCAATTTGCCGCCGCGGCAGTCGGAAGTCTCTCCTTTGCTATCCCAAAAGAAGAGAAAGGAGAACCAACCATGTCCGATTTTGATTCCAACACCGTCATTCTCATCACCCGTAACGGGATGGGCGATGCCGAACCGGCCCTGCAACAAAAGTTGATCGGCATCTATCTATCCCTGCTTGACCAGAACAACCTGTTGCCCGGCGCGATCTGTTTCTATGCCGAAGGAGTCAAGCTGGTAGTCGATGGCTCGCCGGTGCTGGAGACGCTTGCCGCGTTGGAGAAAAAGGGGGTTCATTTGTTGATTTGTAGCACCTGTCTGGACTATTTCCAACTGACGGACCAGGTGCGGGTGGGCATCAAGGGCGGCATGACCGACATCCTCGAAGCCCAACGCCGCGCCAGCAAAGTCATCTCCCTTTAGCTTTTTAAGAACCCTTCCCGCAGATTTTGATGCTGCGGGAAGGGTCTTTAAACTATTGACAAACTTATGATTTGGGGTAAAATAGAACAAAAGTTCTATTAATGGAGTGCGAGATGGAGATTGGCATGTTGTGGTTCGATAACGATCCTAAGGCAGACCTTGCCGAGAAGATTCAAAAGGCAGCCGCCTATTATCAGCAGAAGTACGGCCAAACCCCCGATCTTTGTTTTCTCCACCCTACCATGCTGCCGAAAAATGGCGCGGAGGCTGTCCCGCTGCGCTCCCCGCTGGCGGGGGTTGAAATTCGCCCTTCCAAACGGGTCTTGCCGAATTACTTTTGGATCGGGGTTAATCGGCAAGCTGGCGAAGGGTGAGGGCAGCAATCAGGGTTTCCAGGGCTACTTCCGCCTCGACCTCGCCGCTTTTGATGGCAAGGTCGATTTTCAGCAGGCGCTGGTAGAGCGCGCGCAGGCTGGCGAGAGAAAACTTTTGTGCCTGTTCGATTGCCAGCCGTGCCGGGTAGGGGGAGATGCGCAGTTGCCCCAGGCTTTGCACCGCTTCGGCCGGCGTTTGTCCTTCTTCGAGCGCCAGTTTTGCCAGCAAGACCTGGCGGAACTGATGTACCACACTAAAGAAGATCATCACCCCATCCTGCTCGTTGAGCATCGCCCGCAACACCTTGAGCGCCTTACGCCCATCCCCCTGGCGGAGGGCGTTTACGAGGGCAAAGTTTTCTACCCTTTCCGCATACGGACAGAGTTGATCGACGTCGCCGACCTCCACCGGGCGTTCACAATTGACATAGTCGAGCAATTTCTGGATTTCCATCTCTGCCAGACGGCTGTCCTCGGCGACGATCTCAGCCAGGCGCTCGGCAGCCGGGTGCGAAAACTTGCCGCCTAGTTGCCTGGCGCGCTCCCGAATCCAGCGGCTCATCTCCGCTCCGCGGCGCAGGCGGAACAGGCGCACATAGGCTCGCTCTGGATGTTCTTCTGCCCAGCGTTCCAACCAATGGCGTTTGCCTTTTTCATACTCTCGCGGGTCCGTTAGCAGACCCTTCTCCACCAGCACCAGGGCGGTGGAAGGAGGCACCTGTTCAAGCAAGTTCAGGAATCTGATTTGGGCATTCTCATGGTTTGCCAGCGCCAGGGGGTTCTCCACGATCACGCACCGCCGCCCGGCCAGGAAGGGGATTGCCAGGGCGGCTTCGCGCAAGGTTTCCAGAGTGATCTGCCGCCCATCCAGGCGTTGGAGATTCAGCTCGGCCATTCCTTCCGCGCCGAGCCGTTTTTGCATGGCGGCGATGAACTGCCTGGCGCTGAACTCGTCCTCGGCCTGTAAGAGATACACGATCGGTTTTGCAGTGTTCACCGCCTTAGCCTCGGGTCGAAATCCGATAGGCGCGCATCCAGCCGCGGCGCAGCGGACGGATAGCGGTCACTTCTAACCCTTCCACCTCTCCCAATGTGGTCAGATGACCCTGCAACCACGCCCCGATCGGCCGGGCGAGCAGTAGGCTCAGCCCGCTGAGCGAAATCGCCAGCGGCAGGCGTTCGAGTTTCTCGCGCAGGCGCTTTCCTGAACCGGCGAAGGCGAGCAGGGTGGCGACCCCGCTCAGCAGGGCAGCGGCGGCCAGATTGGTGCCGCAAAAGGGATGAATGGCCAGCTTGCGCTCGCCGCTGCGCAGGCGTTGCAGGGCTTCGGCGACGCTTTCCTGCACCTCTTCCAGGCTGACATCCCCCAGAATCCAGAAACCGAAGAAGTCCGATTGACCGGCCAGGCTGGTGTGCGGCTTGCGCTGCGCCAGCACGTGCAGGGTGGCATGTTCGAGAGCATGGTTACGCCGCACGCGGCTGAGCAAGCGGGGAAGCGAGAAAGCGCCGATTGAGTTGTTTGGCCGAGAATGCTCCATCGTTTGCTCCTTTCTGAGCTAGGTCAACCTTGCCGGGCCGGGATAGCTAACGGCAGAAGGAACCGACCGGGTTCAGGGTCGAATTATACTATGGAGTGCGAAAACCCCCTTTCGCTTTTTAGAGTGCTTGCGCCAAGTTCTACAATCGCGAATGAACGCCAATCAACGCGAAGAAAAGGGGAACCACGCAAAGCCGACGCGTCCTTTATTCTTCGTGTCCATTGGCGTTCATTCGCGGATCCTATGTGTCCATTCGCGTCCATTCGCGGATTCTTTACAAAAAACCCTTGCCAAATGGGCAAAATGGGGTATAATCTAAAATGTAAAACGGTTTTGCGCACCCCCCCTTGAAAAAGGGTCAAAAACGGGTCGAATCGGGAGGGGGGTACGCAAAAAGGAGTGGCACGTTAAAAAGTGGGAGAAAACCTTGAAAAAGAAGGCGGAATCAAGGTAAAAGTGGGGCGTAAGCAGCGGGCGAGACCCTGCTGCGAAGGGGAAAGTGGGTCTTGTGAAAAATCGAACAAGTGCAGTCCGAATCATCGAATGCCCGTCAGGGCATTAAGACCCATGCCGCTACGTGGTTACGTCTTACCACGTCACGTCCGAATCATCGAATGCCCGTCAGGGCATTAAGACATAGCGCAGCCATTGTGTGGATACTTGCGGTATGTCCGAATCATCGAATGCCCGTCAGGGCATTAAGACGTCAACAATATCGGAATAAGAACCATAGTTAATAATGGGTCCGAATCATCGAATGCCCGTCAGGGCATTAAGACGTGTTATAAGAATTAAACACCAGAAAGTTTTTCTCCGTCCGAATCATCGAATGCCCGTCAGGGCATTAAGACTTTATCATTTCTGCATAGTCAGCATCTCTGCTGTCGCGTCCGAATCATCGAATGCCCGTCAGGGCATTAAGACGTTACATCACCGCTGGCCGCCGCCTCCAGGATGGAGGGTCCGAATCATCGAATGCCCGTCAGGGCATTAAGACGGCTTGTTCCGCCCAGAGGCGGAGGGCTAAGGTTAAGTCCGAATCATCGAATGCCCGTCAGGGCATTAAGACTCATCGGGAGAGCAGATGCCTATCTGGGCTTGTTCTACCGTCCGAATCATCGAATGCCCGTCAGGGCATTAAGACATAAACTGGTATGCGGGGGAATTTTCAGATTATAATTCTTGGTCCGAATCATCGAATGCCCGTCAGGGCATTAAGACCCTAATATATCGCTGCTGAGGACAATTCCCCACTGTTGTTTGTCCGAATCATCGAATGCCCGTCAGGGCATTAAGACTTACAACTTCCAATTTTGCGTCCATGTCATACTCCTGTCCGAATCATCGAATGCCCGTCAGGGCATTAAGACGCATACATCCGCTGCAGTACACCGATTAACTCCTGAGTCCGAATCATCGAATGCCCGTCAGGGCATTAAGACGGAATGTACACGCGGGGAGCCAAGTCCCGCAAGTAGCGTCCGAATCATCGAATGCCCGTCAGGGCATTAAGACGGAATTAAACACTAGGAAGTTATTTTCCGCTTTGTCGTAGGGCAGAATCCAAGCTCTACGTCCGAATCATCGAATGCCCGTCAGGGCATTAAGACTTAATATCGTATTGGCAACGATGGCAACCACACCGTTCCGTCCGAATCATCGAATGCCCGTCAGGGCATTAAGACGCATAGTATGCTGCCTTTGTGTAGTTCCGCCGGGCAGCGTCCGAATCATCGAATGCCCGTCAGGGCATTAAGACACATCCGAGGAGGCAAGAAAGACGTCCCCCACCCCCCTAAAGGTCCGAATCATCGAATGCCCGTCAGGGCATTAAGACGGTACGCTTTTCGTGAAAATGGGAAAGACGTCGTAGTCCGTCCGAATCATCGAATGCCCGTCAGGGCATTAAGACTTAGTGTCCATAGCACCTCCAGATTGAGAATTTCAAACGTCCGAATCATCGAATGCCCGTCGGGGCATTAAGACCCAGTCGCACCCGCAGGGTGCTGGAATTTGCTCTTTGGTCCGAATGATCGAATGCCCGTCAGGGCATTAAGACAAAATCCACTTTGTTTGAATAAATTTGGCATTATGGACAATTAACTGCCAACGACCCTTGGGCGTGTGATGGCAAACCATCCACGAATAGCTCACGAGTACACGAATGGGGCTATTTTGGGTGTGTTCGTGACGTAACACAGAATTTATCCTGTGCGACGACGGTATCATTGAATGCCTGCAAGGGAATTACGACCCTCGCAATAATGGGTGCCCTCATGTCGCCGCTCATGTCATCATCTTCAAATCTCCGTCAGGGCAATTTAAAAGGGCGTGGCGATGCTACGCCCTAATTTTAGCGACCGCTCAGAATCATGAAATGCCCGCCAGCGTAGGACAAATTTGCAAAATTTGTCCTACGACCCCATGCTTCGTGGTATAAGTTTCCTGCAACTGGGGTGTAGTCGCCCAGAGCACGCCTCGTGAAGACCGGGACGGTGGGCGCTCCGGCAGGCGCAGAGCTACCGGGTGGACGAAGGTGTAGTCCGGACGAGCACGCCGTCGCAAGACGGAGGACTGGGGAGTGTCCGGCCCCCAGACGTCAACCCGGTAGGGTCATCTCATCCTAGCCCATCCGAACCTGTCTAGGGGATTAAGATGATAAAGTAACCCGGTGGTGCAGATTACGCAGAAAGCACGCCTGTACAGGAGATGCGATCCTAGCGTAAGATCGCCTGGGTTTTTTGTTTGCGTTGTCAAATGCGCTCTCAGTACAAATGGCGAACTGGTCAGATTCATCCCATGCCCGTCAGGGCAAAATTGCGGAAGCATGGCTTTCGCACTCCAAAAGTGGAGGCACGGCTTCTGCGCTCCACAAGCGGCCTAAGCGCGCTTCCCCGATAGCGCCAGAAACACGTCCTCCAGGCTGGCTTCGACCGCCTGCAGGCGCGCCGCGCCAAAGCCAGCCTGGTGCAGTTCCTCGAGCAAGCGCTCTGGCTGCACCTCTCTGGGCAGGATCACCCGCAGATGATCGCCGCTCAACCCAACCCGCAACGGAAGCGCCGAGGCTTCTAAAGAAACCAAAGCCTCCATCAGCGGGTTGGCAAAAACGTCATAAGCCAGGCCGGGCAGGGCCTCTTTTTTCAGTTGCGCCGGCGTATCCAGGGCAAGGAGTTTACCCTCGCGCATGATCCCCACTCTGCCGCAGTACTCAGCCTCGTCCATGTAGTGGGTGGTCACCAGCGCGGTTACCCCTTCGTTGACCAGATCATAGATTAAATCCCAAAAGGCGCGCCGCGCGGTCGGATCGACCCCGCTGGTCGGCTCATCCAGAAAGAGCAGTTGCGGGTGATGCACAATGGCAATGGCGAGGGCAAGCCGTTGTTTCCAGCCGCTTGACAAATCGCTTACCCTGGTACGCCGTTGAGGGGTCAATTCCACCCGTTCCAGTGTCCCCTGAATCTGACTCTCGTTCCGAACGCCATAGACCCCGGCATAAAAGCGCAGGTTCTCTTCAACGGTCAGCTCGTGGTATAGCGAGAATTTTTGCGACATATAGCCACACTCGCGGCGGATGGCTTCCGATTGGCGCCGGATGTCATAGCCCAAGACCTGGGCGCTGCCTTCGCTGGGCAAAAGCAATCCCAACAACATGCGGATGGTGGTCGTTTTGCCGCTGCCATTCGGGCCAAGATAGCCGACGACCTCGCCGCGCTGCACTGTAAAGCTGACGTGATCGACGGCTGTGAAATCGCCAAAGCGTTTGGTCAGTCCCTCCACCCGAATGACTTCATCCATGGCTTTCGCCTTCCAGGAGGGCAATGAACACATCTTCCAGTTGGGCTTCGATGGGCCGCAGGTGGGTGATTTTGCCACCAGCCTGGGCAGCGCGCCTTTGCAACCGGGCAGCGATTTGCTCGCTTTGTTCTGCCAGCACCTGCAAGTGCAGGCGGTCGCCGAAACGCTGGGCGTTGAGCACACCTGGCTCTTGCAAAGCTAGTTGGCGCAGGAGGGGTAACGGCTCTCCCCTCACTTCAAAGATTCTGCCGCTCAAACTTGCCCGCAGACTGGCCGGTGTGCCTTCGATCAGGATTTTTCCCTGGCGCATGAAGTGCACGCGCAGACAGCGCGCCGCTTCGTCCATATACGGCGTGCTGACCAGGATGGCCGTGTGTTCGTGGGCAGCCAGGCGGATGATCAGTTGCCAGAAATCCTGGCGGGTCAGCGGATCGACGCCGGTGGTGGGTTCATCCAGCAGGAGAACCTTGGGGGAATGCACTAGCGCGGCTGCCAGACCGAGCTTTTGTTTCATCCCGCCGGAGAGGTTGCCAGCCAGACGTTCTTTGAAGTCCGCCAGACCGACAAACGCTAGGATGTTCAGGCAGCGCGGCAGCCATTCTGCGCCGCGCAGGCCGCGCGCTTCGGCAAAAAAGCGGATATTCTCCATCACGGTCAATTCTTCATAAAGGGAAAAGCGTTGTGGCAGATAACCGATCTGGTCGCGAGCTTGTTCGGTTTGCCGTTGAATGTCATAGCCACCCACTCGAATCCAACCGCCATCTAATTTCAACGCGCCACAGATCAGGCGTAAGGTGGTCGTTTTTCCGGCCCCATCCGGGCCAACCAGCCCGACAATTTCCCCCGACTTGACCGTGAGGGTGAGCTGATCCACCGCGCAAAGGCTGCCAAATCGCTTGGTGATCTGGCTAGCTTCGATGAGCGTTGTGGGCTCATTCGGCGTAGGTCCTGCTGATGGTGGAGGAGGTTGAGCCATGGTTCTCCCTGTTCCAGGGTTGTTTCCGAGTCTTTATGGAACGAAACGCACATCTACCGGCATACCGGGTTTGAGTTTGCCTTGCGGATTGCTCAGTTGCAACTGAATGGCAAAGACGGTGGTGCGGCGGCCTTCTTCGGTCTGGACGTTGCGGGGGGTAAATTCGGCTTGATCACTGATTCGCTGCACCACGGCTTCAAAGCGCTCGCCAGGGAAGGAATCGGCCGTGACCACGGCTGTCATCCCCAGTTGGATGCGACCATACTGGTCTTCGGGGATGTAAACCGTGATGGTCAGTTTGTCCAGATTGCCCAATACGATTGCGGTAGCGCCAGCTTGCAACACCTCGCCGACCTCGATGGCGCGGCTGAGCACCACCCCATTCAGCGGGGCATAGACGGTGAGTTTGGCAAGCTGGGTTTCAATGAGGGCGACTTCGGCCTGGGCTTGGGCAACGGCAGCCCGGGCTTGTTCCAGATTCGCTTCGGCTTGGGCAACGCCGATTTGAGCCTGTTCCAGAGCTGCTTGGGCTTGTTTGACGCTGCTTTGCGCCGCCAGAATTTGCAACGAATCGCCGCCGCGGTATTTTGCCACCAGACGATCCTGAGCGAGTTCATATTGCTCAATCGCCACCATCCAGCGGGCGCGCGCCTCGATAATCTCTTTGGAAAGCTTGACCTCTTTGAGCAAGTTGAGATACTCCTTCTGAGCAGCTTCCAGTTCGGCTTTGGCGCGATCGTAAACTTCCTGGGCGGCGTCTTCCAAGGCTTGTTCGGCGGTTTCAAATGTCTTTTGATCGGCGTGCTTCTCCGCTTTGTTCTGACCGGTGTTGCGGTCTTCTTCCTCTTCATTGTCCTCATTGGCAGCTTCGGCGCGATCAAGAGTCTCCTCGGCAATTTCAAAGGAAACCCTGGCTATGGCAAGCCGATCTTCCGCCTGTACGAGTTGAGTATAGCCTGCCTGCTCCAGCAAGGCTCGGTAGGCTGCGTGGGTCTCATCTACAGCCTGCTGGGCAGACTCGACCGCTTTTTCAAGGGCTGTAATTTGTTCGCTCTTCTCAAAATACCAGTCCGGCAAATTGAACTGGTAAGGGACACTTTCCCGCCAGGCCTTCTCGCGAGCGCGTTCATCGCTTTTGCGCGCTGTTTCAATCGCAATCCGAACCTGAATTTGGGCAAGCTCGAGATTTGCCTGAGCAAGGGATAGATTTGCCCGCGCTGCCTGGGTGCCGCTCTCGGCTGCTTTCAAGCCAGCCCTGGCAGCTTCCAAAGCAGCTAAGGCGCGCTGGTGTTGGGAAGATAAAAGGGCGTCATCCAGGCGAAACAACGCCTCGCCAGCCTGCACAGTTTGACCTTCCTCTACCAAAACCTCGCTAACCTTGCCGGATAGCTCCGCAGCCAGATTGACCTCGACCGTTTCCACCGTCCCGGAGGCTTTCAAAACCCCATTCACCCCCAGCGAACGCTGACGCAACCAGGTATAAAGGCCAAAGCTGCTAAAAAGGATGACGAGAAGGATGGGAATGATCCAACGTTTTTGATGAGCCATCGTTAGTCTCCTACTTGAGTTTGTGGGTTTAATCCAGCCGCTTGCGGAAGCGGCGGGCGGCCGCGCCCATCAGCACCAACCCGAACAGGGTCAACGCAAGAACCGGCTCTCTCAAGGCGCTCAACTCGACCCCTTTAAGGAGCAGGGCGCGAATGATGACCAGATAGTAGCGTAAGGGGAAGAGATACGAGATCCATTGCAACACTTTTGGCATCGCTTCGAGCGGAAAGAAGAACCCTGAAAGGAAAATGCTGGGAAGCAAGGTCATCCAGACGGTTAACATGGCTTCCTGTTGGGTGTTGGCAATGGTTGAGCCAAACAAGCCGATGCCCAGACTGGAAAGTAAAAACAGCCCCGAAAGGCCCAGGATCAAGCCAAGATCGCCCCGCACCGGCACATCGAACCACCAGGCACCCAAAACCAAAACCTCAATGGTGTTGATGATCGCCAGCACCACGTAGGGAAAGAGCTTTCCAATCACCAGTTCAAGCGGGCGAATGGGTGTGACGATTAGTTGTTCGATCGTCCCTCGCTCGCGTTCGCGCACAATGGCCGTGGCGGTGAGAATCGAGGTCAGGGCGTATAAGATCATCCCGATCACCCCTGGGATCATGAAATAAGCACTGACCAGATCGGGGTTGTACCAGACCTGCGTGCGGACTTCCAGAGGGGTTTGGAGCTGAATGCCAAACCCCAGGCGCTGCGTGCGTTTGCTCAGAATGGTCGTGGCGTGGGCTTGCCCGATCAATTGAGCGGCGGAGAGGGCGGTTGAGGCGACAGTAGGATCGCTGCCATCCAGGACAAAGGCGACGCTTGCCCGTTCGCCGCTATTTAGCCTTTTGCCGTAGTCCGGCGGGATGATCAACCCGGCCCGCACAACGCCGCGATCGATCAGATCGCGCAATTCGCGCTCGGAGCCGACGAGGCGGTCAATGCGGAAGTAATCCGCAGCGCGGTAGGCATCCAACAAACGGCGGGCGGCTGAACTGCGATCTTGATCAAGAACGGCCAGGGGAACATTACGCACGTCGTTGGTGGCCGCATAGCCGAGCAAGAAAAGCTGCAGGATGGGAATGATGATGATCAACGCCAGCGTGCGCGGATCACGGCGGATCTGGATAAATTCTTTGCGGATCAGGGCCATTAAGCGCGAATTGATCATGTTGGATTCTCCTTCACCAAAATGCCGTGCAGGAAAATATCGATAAAATCATCCAGGACGTGGGTATCGCCGCCAAGCGTTGGGTTATTGGCGGCGATAAACCGCGTGACGTAGTAGGCAAAAAACATCCCCAGGAAAGCTCTGGCTAAGACGAAGGGAGGAAAGGGACGGAGATTGCTGTTTTGGGCGACAAAATTTTGAATGAAAGCGGTCAACAGCGGGGCGTTCTTTTCCAGCAAGCGCGGAATGTGAGCGGCGCGAAATTCGACCAGTTCGATGAAAAAGAGATTGAGGAAATCGTGCCGTTGATCTAAATGAGCCGCGATAAATTGGGTGGCGCGCTGAACAAATTCGGGGACGCTTGGGGCTTCCATCTCGGCCAGCCTGGGTAAAATTTCAAAAATTGGGTGATAGCGTTCTAAGACGGCGACGAAGATTTGCTCTTTACTTTGAAAATGATTGTAAATGCTGGCAACGGCGAGATTGGCTGCCTGGGCAATCTGGCGCATGGAGGTGCCATGATAGCCGTTTTGGATAAACAAGCCATAAGCCGCGCGCACGATTTCAGCCTGGGTTTGCTCACCGCGCAGGGATTTTTCGTCTGCAGACATTCTGCCTCCGTCTGTTTGAATAGAAACGAACGTTCGTTTGTATTTTGGCACTGAATGAGAAAATTGTCAAGCAAAAGATGATTAGACTTGTGACAACCTGCCATCACAAGGTGTTTTGATAATCTGCCGAGAGAACCATCCACGAACTGACCACGAATAAACGAATGGAAGCGCCTGGTTTCAATAGCACGAGGTCGCTTGCGTTATTCTGGCAAAGTATGTGCAAAAAGGGGAACCAAACCAATGGCAAAAATGTCTTAATCATTACTAATCTTTTTAGGCGCTATATTTCAATAATAAATTAATGAGTTGCTTGTCAAAATGGCAATTTAGTGTTACGGTAAAGGTACACTGGCATCAAGGTTGCAACAAATCATTGGAGACTGTCCCGCTACAGCTTGGACGTGTTTTTCATCGTTTTACCAGGAGTGTGTGATATGAAACCTCGTTTGGCGCAAATCTTAATCGGGTTGGTAGTAATTGGCGTGATGATCGGGGTGAGCGTTTTCCTCATCCAGCGCCATTTCCGTCCCGCTTTTGCTCCGTTGCAAGTTCTTGCCGAAGCAGGTCCGCCCACCTCGGTGGTGCTTCAAGCCAATCAAGCTGCCGAACTGGCTTCGGCGGATGGTAAAGTTCTCGCTACTTTCGCCGCCGGCTCGGTGAGCAGTCCCTTAACGGTCACGCTGCAGACCTTGAGCCAGCCCCTATCTGTCGTCGAAGACTGGCGGGGCAGCCCCTTACAAGCCTTCTTTCTCAAAGCTCAAGATGACCAGGGGCAGCCGGTGGGAAGCCTTGCTCAACCTTTCCAGCTTACCCTTTCCTATTCGGATGAAACGCTCAGCAGCGCGCAGGAAAGCCAGTTGACCCTTTTCCGCTGGGATGAAGATCGTCTGGGTTGGCAAGAGGCAAGCCGCTCCTGCGACCCTGCCCAAGACTCCCTGCTGGATAGCGAACAGAATCGGGTTCTCACGACCGTGTGCCAGTTTGGCGAGTTTGCCTTCTTTGTCAACAGCCCACCCCCCAGGTTCTCATTCCTGCCGCTGATCATGACGTTTCTGGAAGGGCAAACTCTGGAGGGAACGGTAACCGACCTGAAGGGCAATCCGATCCCAGGGGTAGCCGTGCGTGCCAATGGATCGCTCGCCACCTATACCGACGAAGAAGGCCAGTATCGCTTGAGCGGTTTACCGAACGGTGCGCTGACCATTGAGCTCAGCAAACAGGGCTATGTCTTTCCGGCGAATGGTTCACAAATCGATCTGACCGAAAGCAACCAGTTCAACTTTACCGCCTTGCAGCAAGCCGGATGTTATGAATTAATCGACAATGGCACGTTCGAGAAGAACCGCGCCTGGCAGATTTTGGGTTCTACCGCTCCGGCTTCCTATTCAACCGCTTTAGCCCGCAGCGGCAATCGCTCGATGCGCAGCGGCATTTTGAAAGGCGGCGAGAATCGCTATAGTTTTTCCCTCTTCAGTCAGGAATTTGACATTCCGCTGAACACCACTTCGGTCGTGTTGAACCTGTGGATTTACCAGAATACCACCGAAGATACCACGACCGCTCAAAGTGAAGCAGCCGCCGAAATTGAAACGATACCCTACGCCCCTGCGGCGGTGAATTTGCCCCTGGCAGGGATTGACATCAACTATGCCGGTCTGTTCGACAGCAACGACAACTTACTGACGGCAAATTATCTGTTCTGGACGCGCCAGAAATCCACCAATTGGCAGAACAAAGCCTATCAACTGGTGAACTTTGACGGGCGGCGCGTGCGCCTCAAAATCGGCACCTATAACGATGGCAGCGGCGGGGTGACCAATATGTTCACCGATGATGTCTCTTTAGAGGTGTGCGTCAATCCGCCGGCCGTGACCGATTTAATCGTCAACGGAGGTTTCGAGAACAATAAAGGGTGGGCGCGCTTGAACGCCGATAATCCGTCCCTGCAACCTCAATATACGACCGAACGCAAACGCAGCGGCAGTCGCGCGATGTTTGCCGGGGTCAAGACCAAAGGCTCGGCGCTGCAAGGGTACTCACCCTTCGAGCAGGTGATCACCATTCCGGCCGGCTCGACCAATCCGGTGCTGGAGTTCTGGTTGTGGACGCAAAGCGGCGAATCAAACTTGACCGCTACGGCTGAAGAGCTACCGCCGCCTGGTTCACTCTCCTTACAAGCGGAGCCAAATAACGATATCCAATATGTGGCTATTCTGGATACCAACCGTAAAGTGCTCCAGTACCTGGTCTGGCAGCGCACCGACACCCAAAGCTGGAAAAAATTCACCTTTAACCTGAGCGCCTACATTGGCAAAACCTTTATTTTGCGCTTTGGCGTGTATAACGATGGCGATGGCAGGGTCAGCTCGATGTTTGTGGATGATGTCTCGTTGACGATCAATACCAGTGCTGGGCCGACACCGACCCCGACCTTGACGCCGACCCCGACCAATACGCCCACGCCTACCAATACGCCCACACCCACCAACACGCCCACGCCAACCCTGACGGTTACCCCCGCTTGCGGGCCGAATCTGTTTGCCAACAGCGGCTTTGAAAACAACAGCGGCTGGGATATTCGCGACTCACCGGTAAAACCCTTCTATACGACAGCGTGGAAATATCAGGGCGCTCGCTCCATGTTTGCGGGTGTCGCTACCAAAGGGTCAACGGCGAGTGGCTACTCGGTCTTTCAGCAAATGGTCACCATCCCGGCCGGCGCAGTGAACAGTCGCATTGAGTTCCGCATGTATCCCATCAGCTACGAATCGAACTTGCTGACCGCCGAACAGCAGGTTTTGGATGAAGCAGGGCTCACTTCTACTCCAACGAACGATGTCCAGTATGTGGCAATCCTCGATACCAACCAGAATCTTCTGGCTTACCTGCTCTGGCAGCGCAGCAATAACCGCGTCTGGGAGCTGAAGACTCTGCCGGTTGGCGCCTATGCCGGTCAAACGATTATCGTTCGCTTTGGGGTCGCCAACGACGGGGATGGCGATGTCACTGCCATGTACATCGACGAAGCCTACTTGTGGGCTTGTCCGTAGGACCCCTTAACCCTCACCCCCGGCCCCTCTCCCAGGGCGGGAGAGGGGAGTTTGCCCTCACCCCCGGCCCCTCTCCCAGAACGGGAGAGGGGAGTTTACCCTCAGCCCTGGCCCCTCTCCCAGGGCGGGAGGGGGGAGTTAGCCCTCACCCCCAGCCCCTCTCCCAGAACGGGAGAGGGGAGTTTGCCTTCAGCCCCGGCTCCTCTCCCAGAACGGGAGGGGGGAGTTTGCCCTCACCCCCAGCCCCTCTCCCAGAACGGGAGAGGGGAGATTGCCCTCACCCCCGAAAATCAGAATTTAATAAGAATTTTCAACTCACCTCTTGACTTAAGCGAAAAAATTCGATAAGATTTAGGCGCAAGTTAGCACTCTCGGAGTTCGAGTGCTAACTTGTCGCCATGTAAACCGTCAATCAAAACCATTTTCTCAAGGAGGTTTGTATGTCCATTACTCTTAAACCACTCGGCAACCGGGTTGTGGTCGAGCCCATCGAGCAAGAAGAGGTGACCGCAGGCGGGATTGTCTTGCCAGAAACCGCCAAAGAAAAA